>NZ_CP042332.1:0-300000 GCF_008253865.1 Bosea sp. F3-2 | reverse complement strand
CCGCGTCGACGGTCAAACGCGTCGCGCAGGAGCTCGGGGGCAAGTCGCCGAATATCGTGCTGCCCGATGCCGATCTCGCCCGGTGCGTGCCGCTGGGCGTCGCGGCGGCGATGCGCAATCTGGGCCAATCTTGCAGTGCCCCCACACGCATGCTGGTACCCCGTGCCCGCCTCGACGAAGTCGAAGCGCTGGCCGCGGCCGCAGCCGGCGAATTCGTGGTCGGCGATCCCCTGCTCGAGGCGACGACGCACGGGCCCATTGCCAACCGCGCCCAGTTCGACCGCGTCCAAATGATGATCGAGACAGGCATCGGTGAAGGGGCCAAGCTTGTGATCGGCGGCCCGGGTCGACCCGAGGGCCTTCGCTCAGGCTTCTACGCGCGTCCGACGATCTTCTCCGAAGTGCGCCGCGACATGATGATCGCGCGAGAGGAGATCTTCGGGCCGGTGCTGGCGATCCTCCCCTACGACACGCTCGAGGAGGCGATCGAGATAGCGAACGACACCGTCTACGGCCTCGGCGCCCATGTGCAGGGAACCGACATGGAAAAGGTGCGTGACGTCGCCTCGCGGATCCGGGCCGGACAGGTTCATCTCAACTCGCCGGACTGGGATCCGAACGCCCCCTTCGGCGGCTATAAGCGCTCGGGCAACGGCCGGGAATACGGGCGCGAGGGCATGGAGGAATATCTCGAGACGAAGGCCGTCCTCGGCTTCTACAGCTAGAACCGGTCTGTCTGTGTGGACGCCCAGGAGCGGAGACGCCCGTGATCACCTTCGTTTCGGAAATGCAAACCGCGCGGCTCATCTCCCATGAAGCAGCGTTCGAGCCCGTGCGTCGGGCCCTGATCGCGGCAGCCTCGCAGGATGCACGCGTTTTTCCAGCCGTGATTGCCCATGCGTCGGAGCCCCGGAATACGTTTTCTCTGAAATCGGGCTCGACCGCAGAACTCGCAGGCCTGAAGGTCGGCTCATTCTGGCCGGGCAACCCCGCAAAGGGCATGCCGCGTCACAACTCGACAATCATCATGATCGACCAGGAGACCGGACGGTTTGGCGCCGTGATCGAGGCCTCCTCGGTGAACGCCTACCGTACTGCAGCCGCCGACGCGGTGGCGGCAAAGGCGCTGGCGCGCCCCGACAGCGAGGCACTGGCGATCTTCGGCGCCGGGAACCAGGCCTTCTTCGAATGCTGCGCGCTGGCCCGCGTGCTTCCGCTGAGACAGGTTCATGTCGTGGCACGCAACGTGGCCGGGGCCGAGAGCTTTGCCGCACGGCTTGGTGCTTACGGACTCCCGCTCACCGTCCGCCTATCCGAGGCCGAGGAGGCGTGCCGCCAGGCGGATGTGATCGTTACCGCCACCCCATCGCGCGCCGCGCTGTTCGAAGCGGACTGGGTTCGGCCTGGAACGCATGTCGCCAGCATGGGGTCGGATGCCTCCGGGAAACAGGAGCTGCCGCCCGAACTATTCCGCCGCGCCAAGCTGTTTTGCGACCTGCCGTCTCAGGCCGTCGAGATCGGCGAATTCCAACACGTCCGCGCAGCGATCGAGCGCGGCGCGCTGACCGTGAACGCAATCGGGGCCCTTCTGGAAGGGCGCTGTGAAGGCCGGGTCAACCGCGACGACATCACCGTCTTCGACAGTTCCGGCATCGCTCTGCAGGACCTCCATATCGGTCAATATCTCCTCGCGGCGTTCGAGGCGGAAGCCGCTCGGAAGGATGATACGGTGCGCTGAGGCGCATTGGTCTCGCGCCGGGTTCCGGCGATCCGGAACCTTCCCCAATCCGGAACGCCGGATCATTGCCTGCGATGTCAGTCTCGCACAGGACATGTTGGCACCTCCGACATTGATCCTGCTGCGAGGCCGCCGCAATCCTGATCGCGACCCGGCGACGCCCCGAGTTGATCGAACGCCTCGGACCGGCGTCAATCGTGCTCGCCCTTCACGTCGAGCGCATCGCGCAAGCCATCCCCGATGAAATTGAAGCTGGTCACCGCGATGGTGATCGCCGCACCGGGTATGATCGCCATCCAGGGAGCGCTGGCCAGGTATTGCTGGGCACCGTTCAGCATGTTGCCCCAGCTCGGCAGCGGAGGCTGGATGCCGTAGCCAAGGAAACTGATATAGGCTTCCAGCAGGATGGCCCGCGCAACGGTAAGCGACGCCGCAACCGTAATGGGGCCGATGGCGTTCGGAAGGATCTCCCGGAACATGATGTGTGCGGAGCTGAGCCCGAGCATGCGTCCGGCTAGGACGAACTCGCGCTCGCGCAGCGAACGGACTTCGGCCTCCACGATGCGTGCCACCTCCATCCACTTGGTGACCGCGATGATAACCACGATCATCAGCGGGCTGGGCTGAAGGGCGGCCGAGAGCGCCAGCAACAGGAAAATGGACGGAAAGGCCAGAAAGCCGTCGACGGTTCGCATCAGCGCCGCGCCGAGCCATCCGCCGCGGTATCCGGCGATCACGCCGACGACCGTTCCGGCGACGACCGACAGGATCATGGCCGAGAACCCGACGAGCGGCGAGACCCCGCCCGGCCACGAAGAGCCGGACTGCTAGATCCCGCCCGAGCGGATCTGTGCCGAGGATATGCTGTCCGGACAAAGGCGGCGCAAAGCGAGCCCGAAGGTCGATCTGAAGGATGTCATAGGGCAGGAGCCAGGGCCCCACGATGCATGCCAGGGTCAGAGCGGTGATCATCGCAAACCCGACGAGGGCCAGCGGATGCCTCGTAAACCGCCGGACGGCTCGGTTATGCCACCAACGGCTCGGGCCCTGGCGCAGAGCGAGGGTGTTCATTGTCGGTGCTCCTCGAATAGTAGCGCGGCCCGCTCAAGCCAACCGGATTCGGGGATCGACGAGGGCGATCACGATGTCGGCTATGAGATTTCCTAAAATGACGATGATCGCCGAGAAGATCAGAAGGCCCATCACGACGGGATAGTCGCTGTAGTTCAGGCTATCCAGGAATAGCCGGCCCATGCCGGGCCAGGTGAAGACGGTTTCGGTCACGAGCGCGCCGGTCAGGATGCTGGGCAGCTGGACACCCGCCAATGCGATCATCGGCAGGAGAGCATTTCCGACGACATGCTTCATGAGCACGCGCCGCTCGCTCGCGCCCTTTGCGCGCGCGGTCTTCACGTAGTCCTGGCTGATAGCGTCGAGCGTCGCCGTTCGCATGTAACGGCTCCAGATCGCGACATGCACAAGCGACAGCACCACGCTCGGCAGGATGAGGTGATGGGCATAGTCCAGGACCGAGCCGCCACCGATCGTGTACATGTTGCCCGCTGGCAACCAGCCGAGCTTCAAGGTGAATAGGTAAATGCCGACGAGACCGAACCAGAAGGTTGGGATAGATAGGGCAATCATCGCGCCGATCGTCGCAACGTAGTCGAAGTACGAGTAGCGATGCGTTGCGCCCCGGATGCCGATCCAGGTCCCAAGCGCGATCGCGATCACCGTCGACGTACCCATGAGAAGGAGCGTCGCGAACAGATGGCGCCCGATAACCGAAAGGACCGCCGTACCGTCCCGAAAGGAGCGACCCCAGTCGCCCTGCAGAAGGCGCCATGCCCAGTCAAAATATTGGATCCATAACGGCCGATCGAGCCCCAATTGCTGCTTGAGGCGAGCCAGGTCCTCCTGGGTCATCCCAGGATCCAGGCCGTACTGCGCGGTCGGACCGCCCGGCATGAGGCTGAGGGTTGCGAAGCCGATCAGCGACACGATCACGAGCAGCACGGCGCTCTGGAACAAGCGATGGAGCAAGAACCCGCGCATCGCGCCCTCCGCAGTTTGATTGTCGTCAGGGGCCGCCGCTCGCCTTTATCAGCGAGCGGCGGACATTCGCCTCAGCTGGCCCAGTACCAGTGCGCCGCATCCCAGGTTTCGGTGCGCGTATTGGAGTTGGCCACAAAGCCCTGGATCTTCTTCTTGCGGCCGTATCCGGTCTCGCTCTGGTAGATCGGCAGGAAGGGCAGATCCCGCCGGACGAGCTCCTGCACCTTGTGATAGATCGGTCGGCGGGCCTCCGGATCGAACGTGCGGGTACCCTGCTCGAGGAGCGCGTCCACCTCGGGATTAACGTACTGCGAATTGTTCGAGCCCCGCCCGCCCTTGGCCGGAATGGCCTTGGAGCTGAAGCGGTTCGTGACTGGCCTTTTGCCGGCAACAAATCATGCGTAGAGGCACGCACTGAAGCTCATGCCAAGGGCCTGTTTGCGCGATAACGACCCTGGACGATCAGATGCGCCAGCGCGGTCAGCAGGATCGTCGCCGTCATCAGGATGAAGGAGATCGCCCCACCGAAGGGCCAGTTGTTCTGTTGGGCGAACTGCCCGTAGACGAGCGGGCCCATCATCTGGAACTTCGGGCCGCCGAGCAGGACTGGCGTGGCATAGGCGTTCATCGCAAGGATGAAGGTCAGGATCGTGCCGGCCAGCACACCCGGCAGTGCCAAGGGCCAGAGCACCCGGCGAAACATCGCGCCGGGGCCCGCGCCGAGGCTGAATGCCGCTTCTTCGACATTGCGCGGAATACCCTCGATCACGCTCTGCAGCGACAGCACCATGAAAGGCAAGTTGACCGCCACGATGCCGATCAGTACCGCCGTCTCGGTGAACATGATCTCCAGCGGCTGGTCGATCAGGCCCATCCCCATCAGCGGGGCGTTGAGCGCGCCGCGGCTGCCGAAAGCGGTCATCCAGCCGGCGGCGCGCACCGCATTGCCGACGAAGAGCGGCAGCACCACGGCAATGACCATGAGGTTCTTGAAGCGGCTTTGGGTACGGGCCAGCACATAGGCCAGCGGAAATCCCATCACCAGGCAGGCGAGCGTACAGATCACCGCGACGCGCACGGTGCGGGCCAACACGTTGAGGTAGTAGGCGTCGGTGAAGAACTTGACGTAGTTCTCGACCACCAGCGCATCGACCATGAACTGGCCGGGCACGAATTTGTTGAGCGAATAGCGGAACAGGATCGTGAGCGGGCCGATCAGCGCGACGGCCACGAAAAGCGTCGCCGGCAGGACGAGCAGGCCTGCGAGGTTCTTGCGGGCGCCGGCGACGGCTTCGGGGGCGGAGGTCATCGGCTTCGCCCCCGCAGCGCGCGGCTGCCATGTCTCGAGCGCTCGCCGGTGCGAGCCGAATGGCGCGGGTTTCGAGAACCGGAGCGGAGCGGACATCGGTCCGTGAGCACCGAAAGCGCAGAAACCCGCATCAGGCGGCCGCGATGGTAGAGCGGGCGAGACATGTCAGGCCTTGAAGACCTTGTCCCACCACTCCTTCATTGCCGAGTCGTTCTTGGCGAGAAAGGCGTAGTCGAGGTCCCGCAGGCGCTTCTCCTCCTCGGGCGTAAAGCCGATGCGCTTCTGCAGAGCCGGATCGATGGTGAGCCCGGAGACCGTGCCGTTATAGCCCATGTCGACGGCAAAGGCCTCCTGCGGCGGCCTGGCGAGCATGGCGTCCATATAAGCGTAGGCGTTCTCCTTGTTCGGCGCGTTCTTGGCGATGACGAAGCCGGAGACATAGATCGGGATACCCTCGACCGGCGAAACCGCCTCGCAGGGGATGCCGGCATTCTGCCACTGCACCACGCGCGCCTTCCAGATCGCGCTGATGCCGACCTCCTCGTTCTTCATCGCCTGGGCGAAGGCCTCGTTGGTCGGATAGACGCGCCCGCCCGCCTTCTTCACGGCCATCAAGACCTCCTTGGCCTTGTCGAGGTCGTTCATGTCCTTGCCGCCGGTCGCGGCAAGCGAGGCCGCGATGAAGATCGACTGGTACTGGATGTCGATGAAGCCGATCTTCGAACCCCATTTCGGGTCGAGCCAATCCTTGAAGCCGGTCGGCGCAGGCGAGATCAGCTTGGGATTGTAGATGACGACATTGCCCGAATAGATCTGGCCGACGCCATAGGGATACTTCATCGTCGGCAGCAGGTTCTTGGCGTTGGGCAACTTGGCGTAGTCGATCGGCTCGACGACCCCCGCCTCGCTCATCTCGAACATGTTGGCGGCCGAAAAGCCCTGGATGTCGACCGTGCCGCGCGGCAACCGCTTTTCCGCGACCATCTTGGCACGGCGCGGCGCATCGCTCGCCTGGTCCTGCACGACCTCGATGCCCTTGGCCTTGAGGATGGGATCCTCGATGTTCTTGGTCAGCAGCCGGGCATAGTCGCCGCCCCAGGTGCCGACGACGACGCGTCCGCCCGATTGAGCCAGAGCTGGCGTGCCGGCCGCGGCAGCGAGCGCGACAACGCCGGCGCCCTTCAGAAGTTCGCGCCTGTCGAATGCGGTCATGGTCCTATCCCCTTCTTTTTGAACCCCGAACGAAGCTCATGCCTCGCGCGGATAAACGAGCCCGGCATCTTCGGCCCAGCCTATCGTGATCGTTTCGCCAGGTCGCGGCTCGGACAGGCCCGGTCGGTTCGGAATCTGCAGCAGCATGCGCTCCTGCCCGTCGAGCGCGACCTGAACGTCGAGCTGCGCGCCGAGATAGGAGGCATGCACGATCTGCGTCGCGAAGCGGTTAGGCAACCCGTCCGCCTCGCTGCCGATCGCAATGCGCTCGGGCCTCAGCGCAAGCGTGGCCGGCCCGCTAGCGCCTGCAGCGGCGCAGGCGATCTCGCGCCCGCCTGCCGTGCGGAAGCGGCCCGGCGCCGTCACCTCGCCGTCGAGAAAGGCGCTGCGGCCAATGAAGCCTGCGACGAAGCGGTCGGCCGGCTTCTCGTAGAGCTCGCGCTGCGTGCCGATCTGGCGGACCTTGCCGCGGTCCATCACCACGAGGCGATCGGCCATGGTCAGCGCCTCCTCCTGGTCATGCGTCACCATGATCGTGGTGAGGCCGAGCTTGCGCTGCAATTCGCGGATCTCGACGCGCACTTCCAGCCGCAGCTTCGCATCGAGATTGGATAGCGGCTCGTCGAGCAGCAGGACCTGCGGCTCCATGGCGAGCGCGCGCGCCAGCGCCACGCGCTGCTGCTGGCCGCCGGAAAGCTGGCGCGGATAGCGCTCGTCGAAGCCGCCGAGCTGAACCAGCCGCAACGCCTCCGCGACACGCGGGCCGCGTTCGGCCGCCGGCACCTTGTGCATCTCCAGCCCGAAGGCGACGTTCTGCGCCACGCTCATATGCGGAAAGAGCGCGTAGCTCTGGAAGACGAGGCCGCAATGCCGCTTCCAGGGTGGAAGATGCGTGACGTCGCGCTCGCCGATGGTGATCTGCCCGGCGCTCGGCGGAATGAAGCCCGCGACCATGCGCAAGGTCGTGGTCTTGCCGCAGCCTGACGGTCCGAGCAGGACGAGGAATTCGCCGTCGGCCACGGCGATGTTGACGTTGTCGACGACCGTCAGGTCGCCATAGCGCTTCTTGAGATGCGAGATCGAGAGGCGTGCCATTACAGAAGATCTGCCATCCGTTCACACCACCCGGCTCAGTTTGACATAACGGTCGGTCACGAGCATCGCCGCGCCGATCAGGACGATCTGGATCAGCGAGGCCGCCGCCACGGTCGGATCGATCTTCCATTCGAGATATTGCAGGATCGCGATCGGCAGCGTCGTGCGACCTGGCCCGACCAGGAAAAGGCTCATCTCGAGATTGCCGAAAGAGGTGACGAAGCCGAACAGCGCGGCTGCGACGAGGCCTGGCCGGATGCTCGGCAGCGTCACGCGCCAGAAGGTCGTGAACGGTCCGGCGCCCAGATTTTGTGCCGCCTCCTCGATCGAGCGATCGAAGCCTGCGAGGCTTGCCGTTACCAGCCGGACCACCCAGGGGACGACGACGAGCGTATGCGCCGCAATCAGCCCCCCAAGCGAGCCCATGACCGGGATCTCAGTCGCGATCTCGACCTCGATCTGAAAGACATAGGTCGCGGTGCCGAGCACGATGCCCGGCATCACCAGCGGCAGCAGCAGCAAGGTTGAGACGCCCGGCCCGAGCGGAATGCGATGCCGAACGAGGGCGAGGCTCGCCGGCACGCCGAGCGCGAGCCCGAACAGCGTTGAAGCGACCGCGACCTCGAGGCTGAGGATGAAGCCGTCGATGAAGGGCTTGTTGTTCGCTGCGGCCGCGAACCACTGTAGCGAATATCCCTCCGGCGGAAAGGAGGGGATCTCCTGCCTGAAGAAGGCGAGCCAGGTGACGAAGATGAGCGGCAGCAGGATGAAGCCGAGCGCGAGCGCGGCCGCGCCGTTGAGCGCATAGCGACCCAACTTCAGCGAGCCGCTTCCCGTCACCGGGCGGTTCCGCAGTGCCGGCCGTTTTCGCCCCGCCCGATCGCCTTCACCACTAACGGTACCCCTGATACGTCTCTCAAGCTGCGAAGCTGGGCAACAAGTTACAAACAGTCAAGCCGGTTTCTTATCCACATCGTGACCAAGAGGGAGGCAAGCAGGCCGTCGCTCAGTGCAGCGTGTTCTTGTAAAAGATCCCACCCTTGACGATCGCGGCCAGGTGCCTCCCCTGCTCCTGAAACAGGCTGAAATCCTTGAGCGGGTCGCCGTCGACGAGGATGAAGTCGGCATAAGCGCCGGCCTTCAACGTGCCGAGCTTGCCCTCCATGCGCAGGATTTGGGCGCCGACCGTCGTCGCCGAGCGGATGATCTCGATTGGCGAGAGCACTTCCTGCCGCAGCAGGAACTCGCGTGACTGTTCGACCTGGAGCTGACCGAGCAGGTCCGAGCCGAAGGCGACCGGCACGCCGGCACGCTTGCAGATCTCCAGCGAGCGCAGGCCTCCATCGATGACGAGGTCGTTCTTGGCCAGCATGTCGCCGGTCATGCCGAATTCGGCGGCGCGCTCCTTCATCGCGTAATAGGCGACGAGGTTGGCAGTCAGGAACATGCCGTTCTGCGCCATCAGCTTCGCCGAGGCGTCGTCGATCAGATTGCCGTGCTCGATCGCGCGTACGCCGCATTCCGCCGCCCGCGTGATCGCTTCCGGCGTATAGGCATGGGCGCAGACATAGCGGCCGAAGGCCTCGGCCTCCTCCACCGCCGCCTTCACCTCATCGACGCTGAACTGCATCGAATCCAGCGGGTCGTAGGGGCTGGCGACACCACCCGACATCATGATCTTGATGTGGTCGGCGCCGAGCCGCATCTGCTCGCGGGCCGATTTGCGCACGGACGACACGCCGTCCGACACGTTCATCGTATAGGCCATGGCGTTGCAGCAATGGCAGCGCCCGCCGAAATCGGTGCGCCGACGCGGGTCGCTATGGCCGCCGGTCGGGCCGATCGCCGCGCCCGCTATGAAGAGTCGCGGACCGGCGACATCGCCCTTCTCGACCGCTTCCTTGATGCCCCAATCGGCGCCGCCAGTGTCGCGCACGCTGGTAAAGCCGCGATCGAGCATGCCCTTCATCAGCCGGACGGCGCGCGCCGTCATCAGCGTCAACGGCATGCTTTCCATGCTGCGGATATAGACCTCGGAGAGAAAGACATGGACGTGGCTGTCGATGAGGCCGGGCATCAGCGTACGCCCGCCGCAATCGATCACGTCGGCCTTCGCGGATTTGATCGGCTTGTCGGACAGTTCGCGGATCGTGTCGCCCTCGACAAGGAGCTCGTAGCCGCGCCGCAGCTCGCCGAATTCCGGTTCGAGCAGGGCGAAGTTCTTGAAATGCAGCGCCGTCATTTCCGCCTCCAATCACGCCGGCCGTCGACCCCACTCAGTTCAGGCTCGTCCGCTTGATGAAATCGCCGCCCTTCATGATCAGCGGCATGTGCCGCCCCTGACGCGTGAGGAGCGAGAGGTCCTGCAGCGGATCGCCATCGACGACGACGAGGTCGGCATGAGCGCCCGGCGCCACCGTCCCGATCTTGCCTTCGAGCTTCAGAAGCCTGGCCGCAATGAAGGTCGCGGACGCGATCACCTCCTGTGCCGGCAAGGCTCGGCCGCGAATGACGAACTCCTCCGACTGGTAGCGATGCATCTCGCCAAGCAGGTCGCTGCCATAGGCCATGGCGAGACCCGCTTCCTGCATGATGCAGAGCGAGTCCATGCCGGCCGAGCGCACGACGTCAACCTTCGCGACCGAATCCGACGGGAAGCCGAGCTTCGGCCCGTCGGAGACCAGCTTGTCATAGGTCACAAGCGTCGGCACCGCGACGGCGCCCTTCGTTGCTGCAAGCTTGGCCGTCTCGGGCTGGATCAGGTTGCAGTGCTCCAGCGAGTGCACGCCGGCCTCGACGCAGCGGCGGATCGCCTCGTCGGTATAGACATGGGCGGAGACATAAGTTCCCGCCATCCGGGCCTCTTCGACGATGGCTTCGAGTTCGCTGACCGAATAGCCGAGGAAATGGATCGGATCGGTGGGCGAGGCGCAGCCGCCATTGGCCATGATCTTGATGAAGTCGGCGCCGCCCTTCAGCTCCTCGCGCGCCGCACGGCGAACATCGGGCACGCCGTCGCAGATGCGCCCGAGCGCACCCAGGCGATGGCGTTCGGTCACGCTCGGCCGGTCGTCATAGCGGCCGCGAAAATCGGCGTGCCCGCCGGTCTGACTCAGCGCCTTGCCGGAGATGACAAGGCGCGGCGTCGGGAAGTGCCCCTCCTCCGTCGCCTGCTTCAGGCCGAAATCGGCGCCACCGACATCGCGAACCGTTGTAAAACCGCGCAGCAGCATCTCGCGCATGATCACGAAAGAGCGCGCGGTCACGAGCGAGGCCGGCAGGCGCGCATTGGCGCCCAGATCGGCGATGCCGGCGACGACATGCACATGCGCGTCGATCAGCCCCGGCATCAGGGTGCGGCCCTTGAGATCGACGGTCTTCGCCTTGGCGGACGTCACCGCCTTGCCGACCTCGCGGATCGTTCCGCCCTCGACGAGGACGCTGACCGGCTCAGCCGGCTCGGGTGCAGTGCCGTCGACGATACGGGCATTGGTGAAGAGGGTTGCGGCCATGGGGCTGTTCCTTCGGGCGAATGGGCTTTGAGGCAACGAAGCGGGATCAGGCCGCGCCAGCGGCGGCGCGAGCGGCGAGGAAGGCAGGCACCAGCACCGGCGCCAGCCGCGCGACCGGGGCGACATGCTCCTCGCGGTAATGGTGCTCGGGCGCGAGCAGGTTGATGGTGCCGACCACCTTGCCGTCATAGATCGCCGGAATGTTGATGACAGAGCCGAGCCCCATGCTTTCGATCAGCTCATGATCGAAGAAGGCCCATCGGATCCCGGCCTTGTCTTTGCCGAGATAGGGCTTGCGCTCTTCGAGCACATGTTTTCCCCAGGGCGTCGGCCCCATCGTCTTGCGGCCGGAGAGCGGGTATTCGCCCGGGCGGTTGGAGTAGATCCGCGCAACCTCCTGCCCATCGACATAGAGCAGCGTGAAGAGCTGATGGCCGATGAGGCGCTGCGTCGCCTCCTCGAAGGCCTTGAACAGCGTCTCGGGTTGACCGGGCTTCTCGATGAGCGCCGTCAGCGTGGCGAGATCGTCGGACATGGGCACTCTCCGGATTCAGGCAGCGCTGGACGGGGCCGGCGCCTTGGGGACTTTCTCGGGCAGGATGCCCTGCGGCTTCAGATGCAGCACTAGGATGAGCGCCAGCCCGATCAGCATCTCGCGCATGGCGGCAAGCTGAACCGGCTGCAGACCGGGCACCCACTCCGTCATGAAGCGCGTCGCCTCCAGGAAGATCACGACGGCATAGGCGCCAAGCACCGCCCCGCTCGGCCGGCCGACGCCACCCGCCGTCACCGCGAGGAAAATGTAGATCGTGATCAGCGGCTGGAAGTGATCCGGCGAGATGTAGGACTGGAAATGGGCGTAGAGCGCGCCGGCCAGCGCCGCGATCGCGGCCGAGAGCGCGAAGGCCTGCAGCTTGAAGCGCAGCACCGGCTTGCCCGCGAAGGCGGCGAGCTGCTGGTCCTCGCGGATCGCCTTCAAGGCGCGCCCATAGGGCGAAAGATCGAGCCGCCGCAGCAGCGCCCAGACGACCAGGAGCACCAAGGTGACGAGCCCGAGATAGAACAGCGCGAAATTCTGCGTGCCGAGTTCGGCCTTGAGCGGTGCGCGAATGCCGGAAATGCCGTCCGAGCCCTTTGTGAGCCAGCGTTCGTTGAGCGCGACCAGCCGGATCACTTCGGCAAATCCCAGGGTCACGATGGCGAGGTAATCGTCGCGCAACCGCAGCGTCGCGAAGGTCACGAGAAGCCCGACAGCCGCGCCGACGACGAGCGCCGCGCCCCATCCGATCAGAACGGGCGCTCCCGCCCCCGTCGCCAGGGCCGAAGCATAGGCGCCGAGCGCGAAGAAGCCGGCAAGGCCGAGATTGACCAGCCCGGCCCCGCCCCAGATCAGGTTGAGACTTAAGCCCAGCAGGCCGTAGATGGCGCAGAGCGTCAGCGTGAAGATGACATAGGACAGCATCAGGCAGCCCTCTCACCGAGGATGCCGCGCGGCCGGAAGGTCAGCATCAGCAGGATCGCGACGAAGCCGATCGCCGTGCGATAGGTCGCAGGCACCGCCAGCAGCGCGAGTTCCTCGGCGATGCCGAGCATCAATGCGCCGACGACCGCGCCGGGAATGGACCCGAGACCGCCCAGGACCGCCGCGGCGAAGACCGAGAGCAGGACGCGGTAGCCGGTGAGCGGGTCGATCGAGGTGTCGAGCCCGATCAGCACGCCGCCGACGCCGGTCAGCCCGGCGCCCAGGAACAGCGTGACGATGGCGATCCGCGCCGGGTCGATGCCTTTGAGCCTCGCGAGATCGGGGTTGTCGGCCACTGCGCGCATCGCCTTGCCGAAGCGGGTGTAGCGCAGGAACAGAAACATCGCGGCCATGATGATGACGGACAGCAGCAGGCTCTGCAGCTGCTGCGGGCCGATGCGCAGCTCGCCGAAGCGCAGGTCCCGTGCGATCGGCAGGTCGTAGCCGCGCATCTCGTTGCCAAAGACGAAGCGGACGATGTTTTCCAGCACGAGATTAAGCGCGATCGAGGCGATGGCGACGATCAGCGCCCCGTTGCCGCGCAGGCGCTTCAGCGCCGTCTCCTCCGCCGCGACGCCGACCACACCCGTCACCGCAAAAGCGACGACGAGTGCCGCCACAATCGGCAGGCCGAGCTGGGCATTCGCCCACCAGGCGGCGAAGGCGCCGATCGTCGCATAGGCGGCGATGGCGAAGTTCGGATAGCGCAGCACAGCGAAGATGGCCGAGAAGCCGATGGCTGGGACGGCGATCAGCGCCCCGGTCATCACTCCGTTGAGCAGCGCCTGCAGGAGCAGGGTCACGCGATCTTCACCAGGACGAGCTTGCCGCCCTGCACCTGCTCGTAGCGGAACTTCGAGTCGATGATGTCGCCGATCGCGTCGATGTCGCAGGGGCCGCTCGCGCCGTCGTAATCGACCGGCTGCTTGGCAGCGATGGCCTTCAGCCCGTCGATGGCATTGTCGACCTTCACGCCGCCCTGCGCCTGGCTGACCTTTCGGACCGTTTCCTTGATCGCCGCACCCGAGCTGTCGCCGGCGAAGGCGATGGCCATCAGCACGAGGCTGATCTGGTCGTAGATCTGTGTGGTGTAGGGATCGGGCGAAGCGACGCCGATCAGCTTCACCAGCTTTTCATAGGCCTTCGAGCCCTCGGCCGGCGACGGCGCGATCGTGAAGGTCTTGTCCACCACTTCGGCCGGCACGCTCTCGATCAGCTTCTGGTTGACCGAATAGGCGAAGGCGACCTTCAGCCCGTTGAAGCCCGCCCGATAGACATCCTTCAACATCACCGCGGTGTCCGGCGTATAGCCACCGAAGATGATCGCGTCGGGCTTGAAGCGCAGCGCCTCATCGATCTCGGTGCGGTAGGACGGCTTCTTGTCGTCATAGATCAGCGAGCCGGTCTCGCCGCCGGCCGCCTTCACCGCTGCCGTGATGTTGTCGAACTGGCTCTTGGCGAAGGGCGTCTGCGGCGAGAGGAAGAAGACGCGCTTCGCCTTCTCGGCCACGCAGAACTCGCCGAACTTCTTGCCCTGCAGCGTCGTGTTCGGCTGGGTGCGGATCAGATAGCCCTGATGGGGAAGCTGGGTGATGGCGTCGGCACCCGAGACGGTGGCGAGGAAGGTCTTCGATTCCCAACAGAGCGGCGCCACCGCGGTGGTGACCGAAGAGGCCCAGGTGCCGAGGATCGCCGAAACCTTGTCGACATCAATCAGCTTGCGCGCGGCGCGCACGCCGGCTTCCGGATTGGTCTGGTCGTCTTCCGAGATCAGCTCGACCTTGCGGCCAAGCACGCCTCCCGCCGCGTTCACCTCGTCGACCACGGCTTTCACGGCCTTGACCATAACGGGACCGTACGGACCGCCCGAGCCGGTGAGCGGCGTCAAGGTGCCGATCCGGATCGGGCCGGCCTGCGCGCGGGCGCGGCTCGGAAGCACGGAAATGCCCGCAACCGCGGCGCTGCCGGCAAGAAGGCGGCGGCGATCGATGCTGAATGGCGTCATGGTGATCCCCTGCATTGTCGTTATTGATCGTCGTGTCAGGCGGTCTATCCGCCGAGAAAGAGCTTGCGGATATCCGGGTCGCTGGCGAGCGCTGGCCCTGCTCCCTCACGGCTGTTGCGACCGGAGACGAGCACATAGCCGCGCGTGGAGATCTCGAGGGCTTCCAGCGCATGCTGCTCGACCATCAGGATCGGAAGGCCGCCGCGATTGAGCGCGACGATCGCTTCGAACAGCTCGTCGGCCGCCTTCGGCGATAGCCCGGCCGTCGGCTCGTCGAGTAGCAGCAGCGAGGGCACGTTCATCAGCCCCATCGCCATGGCCAGGATCTGCCGCTGACCGCCTGAGAGCGTGCGCGCCAGCGCCTTGCGCTTCTCCGCCAGCATCGGATAGCGCGCATACATCTCCTCGCTGCGCCGCCCGACCTCGCCTGGATTCTGAAAGCCGCTGATTTCGAGATTGTCGGAGACCGTCATGGCGCCGAAGACATTGCGCTCCTGCGGCACGAAGCCGATGCCGGCGCGCGAACGGCCAAGCGCGTCGGCCCGCGTCACGTCGCGCCCGCCGAGATGGATCTCGCCTTCCCGCGCCGGGACGAGACCGGCAAGCGTCTTCAGCAGCGTCGACTTGCCGGCTCCGTTCGGGCCGATGATCGAGACGATCTCGCCCGGCGCGACATGAAGCGACGTGCCCTTCAGGATCTGCTCCGCCGCGCCATAGCCGGCAACGATGCCTGTAGCCTGAAGAACCGCGCCGACCGCCGCGTTCAATGCCGCCTCCCGAGATAGGCTTCCTGCACGCGCGTGTCGGAGGCAACCTCCTCGAAGCTGCCTTGCGTCAGCGTCCGGCCTTCGGCCATCACGATGACCGGCGCACAGAGCCGGCGGATCAGCCCCATGTCGTGCTCGATCAGGCAGATGGTCAGCCCCCCGCGATTGAGGGCGACGAGATGCTCCGCGATCTGCTCGGTCAGGCTCGGATTGACACCGGCCATCGGTTCGTCGAGCAGCAGGATCGTCGGCTCGGCCATCAGCGCCCGACCGATCTCGACGAGCTTCTTCTGCCCGCCGGACAGGGCCGTTACGGGATTGTCGAGCACATGGTCGAGCTTCAGCCTGCGGGCGATGCCGAAGGCGCGCTCGGCCAGCGCCGCTTCCCGCTGCCGCGCCTGCTGCGAGCCGAACAGCCCCGCCAGCAGGTGTTCTCCGGGCTGCGCCGCGCCGTACAGCATCAGGTGCTGGAAGACGCTGAGCTTGGGGAAGCCGCGTGCGAGCTGGAAGGAGCGGACAAGCCCGGCCGCGACCAGCTTTTCGGGCGGCAGCCCGGCCGTTTCGACATCCCGCAGCCGAACCGAGCCGGCATCCGGCCTGTACAGCCCCGACACCGCGTTGAAGAGGGTGGATTTTCCCGCCCCGTTCGGGCCGATCAGCCCGGTGAACGACCCTTCGGGAACGGCAAAATCAACACCGCGCAGCACATGCACGCCGTAGAAGGAGAGCTTCAGCCCCCCGATCGTCAGCGCTGCGCTCAAGACGCCGCCCTGTGTTTCCCGGCCATAACGGGCTTGATCGGAAACTGCTGGCGCACCTGCCCCTTCCAGAACTGAAGCATGCCGTCGTAGTAGGTTGGATCGTTCGGCCGCAGCACCGTCTGGCTGATCATGCCGCGCACGAGGCACATAGTTGCGTTCATCACCGTGCGCGTATGGTCGGGGTCAGTTCCGGCGCGGACGGCGAGCGCCGTCCAGATCGCGTCCAGACCGGCATGGAACTCGCGAACAGTCGGGATGAGCTGCGCCCGGAACTCGTCGTTGTGGCGCGCCTCGGGCAAGAATTCCATCGTGACGTAGAAAAGGCGGTCGTCCATCATCCGCCAGATGTAGTCGACAATCTCGTCGCTTGAGCCGCCGCGCGCGATGAACTCTTCGGCGAAGCGATGCAGGTCTCGCGCGGTCCTGCTGAGCAGATCGGCGACGGAGGCGCTGATGATCGCCTCGCGGCTGGGGAAGTGATGCGTTAACGCGCCGCGCGAGACCCCTGCTCGACGCGCGATTTCCGGTGTTGAGGTGCGGGCAAGGCCGCGATCGTGAAGAAGGTCGATCGCCGCCGTCAGCAACCGCGTTGAAGTCTCCGTACTACGTTCTTTCTGTGATCGCCTATTGCCGCTCACGCCAAACTCTCTGGCATTGATCCAAGCCATCGGAAAGAAATCCGAGGCTGAGACACAATTTACAAACAGTCAAGATTGTTTTTGTGATACCGCGTGATCCGACTTGCTGTTAGAGCGTTTTCCGGTCGAGCTGAATCGTTGAGGATTCTTAAGGGGCGCGTGTTCTGATTCAACCTGTCTGCCGGATCGGAGGCCGGCAGCTATGGCTCGCAGCTTGTCTCTCGATCTTCGCGAACGCGTTGTAGCGGCCGTTTCAGGTGGGATGTCGCGGCGCCAAGCGGCTGAACGGTTCGGAGTGAGCGTGGCCAGCGCGATCCGCTGGTGCGCTCGCGACTGTCAGGCTGGCAGCCCCGCAGCAAACTCTCTGGAGCAGGATCGCAGACATCATTCCGCTCTTCTCGCCAGCCGAATGTGCAAAGTTCTTCAAAGCCGCAGGCTATGACCCAGAAGAGCGCAAAACGCTCTAAGTGTTTAGTCCCAGCATGTCATGGCCTGGCCGACGGCTGAACAGCTCTGGCTTTTCGGTGCTGATTTGCTTGATGGCCTCAAGCGGGGTCCTGAACCGCAGCGCCTTGAGCTGCTTGGCGTAATTGTAGGCCAGCAGCCAGTCCCGGACGTGGCGCCTCAGGTCGTTGATCGAGGCGTAGTGGAAGGTGCGGACGGTGGCGTCCTTGATGGTTCGGACCATTCGTTCCGCCTGGCCGTTGGTCCACGGATGATAGGGCTTGGTGAGCCTGTGCGCGATGCTGTTCTCGGCGCAGACTCTTCCGAAGACGTGAGCGAGGAAGCCGCCCTCGGCCCTCTTGTCGTGCTGGACGAACTGAACGCCGTTATCCGTCAGCACCGTGTGGACCTTGTAGGGAACGGCCCTGACCAGCGCCTTGAGGAAGCCCGCCGCTACGAGCTTTGTCGCCTTCCGGTAGATCCTGGCGAAGACCAATTTGGAGGTCCGGTCCACGGCCACGAACAGACAGGCCTTGCCGCCTTCATAGCGCAGCTCGGCGATGTCGATGTGGAAGCAGCCGATCTCGTAGGCCTTGAACCGCTTCGGTTTTTCGCGATCGGCCTTCGGCAGGCGAGAGATTCCGTGACGCTGAAGGCAGCCGACCGTCTGCCGGGACCGCCACTTCCTCACGGTCTTCTCGTTGATCCCGAAGCGCCGCGCGAGCTCCGCGGCCGAAGCTTGCGATCGCTGTAGCTCCGTTCGAACGGCGTGCGTGGTCGTGGCGCTCCCGTGAAGAACCTGGCCCATAGCGCGTCCCTCTCTGACGACGATAACGATACGCCATCACACCGTGGGACTAAACAACTAGACTTGGCCGCCCTAGCGGGCGGCCCTTTTTCTTTGTCCGTTGTGCAAGCCGATAGATAATATTTCACCGCCCGCGTTCCTCACCAGCGGCGGCAACGGCGAGATCTCTGAAGTGCCGCATCTCGTTTGCACGCCGCTCTGCCTGCCGCTTGGGGTATCGGTGATCGCCGTCGCTTCCACCGCGCTGTGAAAAGTCGCCAGCCCACATCCAAACCGTTTTCTGACGCCAATGGACCAGGCTTGGTGAGATAGCAGCTTCGGATCGCTGGGTCGGTTGGTAGCTCGTGGTGTCGAACTGGTCATCGAAGATCTGCACCGAGATCCGTTCGGTGCTGGAGGGTCTCGCAGTCCGCCTCGCCATGCCGCGCTTCGATGGCGCCGCGCTGGCCGAGCTCGACGATGGAGCGCGTTGGCCAACGCAAAACAGCGCTAGCTTCTTGAGTTCATCCGTGAGGTTGCCAGCACCAATTGACAGTTCTCGCTTTCATCGGCCATGGCTCGCCGCTCCTAAAAGACGAGCCCCTCAGTGAGTTCTGAGAGGCGCTCCCCACCAATGGGATTGGTGAGCTGAGAGCTCGTCGATTCATCGCCCCTCGAGACAATTCAGCCGAGCGATCCCCTCGCACCAACGGGTCGGCCTAGGGAGGCGGGAAGCGCGCTTTCTAAGGCGTAACCGCGCGGGCACGTCGTCAAGTGAAGGATGCTGCCCGGTCGGCCAGATCCGTGCTGGCGTCCGATTGTTCGAATGCCTGATAGCGAAGCAGAAGATCTTCGGTCGAGACGACATCACCGAAGAACAGGTGGAAATTGATCAGTGCCGCAGCGTGCTCATCATCGCGAAGGCTGGCATTTGCGTCGTGCACCATGCTGGTGCGGTAGTTGAGCATCATCGCATCGCGGGCGGTCGATTCACAGCAGGCATTGGTCATCGTCCCAGCGACAAGAACCGCCTCGATCCTGCGCCGGCGCAGCGCCTCATGCAGATCGCCGGCGCCCTGGATCATCCCGGAGTAACGGGTCTTGCGGACGATGAGGTCTTCCTCGCGCACATCCAGCCCCGGCTGGGCAATTAGTCGACATAGGCGATCGGGTATAGACACTTCTCGTCGCTGGGCAAGGTTCGCGCGCGGATAATTCGCGAAACCTGGTCGATCATTGACATTCTTTCGTCGATTCTGGTCCAATGGCGCCTGTTGGAGCGTAGCGTGTGCGCCCTCCGCTCGTCAGACTCCAATCCGGTTGCGCCGCTACGACAAACGCCAAGAAGCGATGCCGCTAGTAACTCGGCGGTCTTTTGGTGAGCGAAGTCGGTCGATGAGGGAGGCCAGATGATCAGGCATCGAATCTATGCAATGAGCGTTGCCAGCGTTTATCCGCTCTATATTGCCAAGGCGGAGAAAAAGGGGCGGACCAAAGCTGAGGTCGACGAGATCATCCGTTGGCTGACGGGTTACAGTCAGGAAGGGCTGGACGCTCAGTTGGAAAAGAAAACCTGCTTCGAGAATTTCTTCGCCGACGCGCCTCGTCTGCATCCTTCGCGATCCCTGATTTCGGGCGTGATCTGTGGCGTGCGGGTCGAAACGATCACGGAACCGACCATGCAAGAAATCCGCTACCTGGATAAGCTGATCGATGAGCTGGCCAAGGGCAAGGCGATGCAGAAAATCCTGCGAACTTGATGTGGTCGTGTCGATACCGGCTCGATAACGACGAAAGCACGGTTGCCGTGCCCAGACCGGCGCAAACGTGAAATGCCGAGTCGGGGAGCGACCATGTCTTCATCTCCTGCCTATGTCACACGCCGCCTTGAGGCTTCAGACGTCCGGCTTATGCGCGAACTGAATGCCCTGTTCGGACGAGCTTTCGCAGACCCCGCGACGTTCGGGGACGGCCCACCAAGCGATACCTATCTCAAGGGCCTGCTCTCCAGGGAAAATGTCGCCGTGGTTGCTGCGCTGAAGGGCGAGGACGTAGTCGGCGGACTCGTCGCCTACGCGCTCGACAAATGCGAGCAGGAAAGGCGCGAATATTACATCTACGATCTTGCGGTCGATGAAGGACATCGCCGGCAAGGCATCGCGACGGCCCTCATCCACCATCTGCGCGGCATCGCGCGGAAATCCCGAGCCTGGGTGATTTATGTCCAGGCGGACTATGGCGACGAGCCAGCGATCGCCTTGTACACAAAGCTCGGCGTCCGCGAAGACGTGATGCACTTCGACATTGCCGTCGACGCCAGACAGCCATGAATGAGCACGCGGTCGTGATCGTCGAAGGCGGCCCGACAGGGTTGATGCTTCGGGCGAACTGGCGCTGGCGGGCATTGACACTGCCATCGTCGCGCGGCGCGGCGATCGAGAGCTGATCGGTTTGCGCTCCGGCGGACTGCACACACGCACCTCGAGGTCCTCGATCAGCGCGGCATCGCCGACCGCTTTCTCTCGCAGGGCCAGACGATCCGATCGATGTGGTTCTCCGGCATTTCACTGGACATCAGCGACTTCCCGACGCGGCACAACTACGTGCTGGCCCTGTGGCAGAAGCACATCGAGCGCATCCTTGCCGACTGGGTCGATGAGTTCGGGGTGCGGGTCTATCGCGGATGCGAGGCGACGGGTTTGGTGCTAGACGCCACGGGCGCCGCCGAATTGTCCGATTGTCGGGCGATGCGGGCGCAATATCTGGTCGGGTGCGATGGTGGGCGAAGCGCGGTGGAGCGTGCCGGCCTGCGCGAGCTGCGAGATGGGCAGAAGATCTCCCATGAGCTCACTCAGGACAAGCGCTCCGGCCAGACCTCGGCAGACCAGCTGCAAGTGTTGTTTGAGGGTCTTCTCGGTATCAGCTCCCGTCGTCGACGGGTCCATCTGGCGGCGTCGCCCGCCAACAGCCTGTCCTTGGAGAGCAGGCCGGCATCCCAGAGCTTCTCGAATTCGGACAGAGGAACGCGCCGAGCAGAAGGTCGATTGTCGAGCCTCGATATTTGGGTATACGAGGTATATTCAGCACCCCCTCACATCCTGCCTGATTTCGACCGATGGGCATCACGAACTGGAGACATAGATGCTGAATGCGCGGGAGGGGCAGCCGCTGAACGAAGCGGTTCGCGAAGAGCTCCAGCGCCGCATTGACACCAAGCGCTATCAGCCCGGCGACGCGCTTCCTTCAGCCGTAAGTCTCGCGGAAGAATTCGGCGTCAGCCTGATCACGATCAAGCGCGCCATCAAGGATCTGAAGGCGCTCGGCTTACTGCGCACGGTGCAAGGCCTCGGCGTGTTTGTACGACAGAACAAGCGTTTCATCCGCGAGATTGACGTGTCCATGACGTCGCTGGAGCAGGCCATGGACTCCAAGCTCCCGCTATCACTCACTTTGATTTCGCTGAGCTGGGAACCGATCACCGACCGCTCTTTCGATCTGTTTTCGCCGCCGCGCGGGCCGATGTCCTGCATTCGCAGGGTCATCTCCATCAGCGACGAGCCGATCATGTTCGACACGTCCTATGTCCCGGTCCCGATGGATCACCCGATCATGAGAGACGTTTCCACCAAGTTCATCATGGACATCCTCAAGCCGACGAAAACTCCAGTGATCAACAAGCGGCTCGTCATCGATGCTGCGCCGGCGTCAGCCGAAGCGCAGTCCGCCTTCGGAATCCCCGTCGGATACCCCACGCTCAGGCGCCTCTATCACCTGACGACCCGAGACCCGGCCTTGTCAGTGTTCGGGAGCGTCGAGGCACCGTTCGACAAGCTGGCTTGCAACATCGACATCCCCATCGATGATCCCGCGGCCTGATCGCCGTTTCGAAACAACGGACCCATGTTGCGCATGATGCCGACCCGACAGCTCAAGCGGCTTGCCCCTGCCGACGTCAGTCTGCCCGCCCCTCCAACCGGCCCAACTCCTCAGAGCGAATTCGACGATCGCCTGAACCGCTTGAGGATCGAGCTCGCGAAGGCGGGAATCGACGCCGTCGTCATCACCGAGCGCAACAATTTCGAGTATTTCACCGGCTACCGTACGATGACCTGGTCCTACAACGCCAGGCCGCTCCAGGCCGTGATCACGCTGCGTGATGTCATCGTCGTCGGCAGCACGATCGAAGAACGAAACGTCGCTTCGACGCCTCGGCCATTCTCGGCGCGGTTCTATCGAGGCTACGCCGCAGAAGGTGCCCTTGCGACAATTGAAGCCGTAGCCGACGCGATTGGGCTGGCCAATGCGAGGATCGGAGTCGACTACGGCCAGGACATGCTCGGCCGCGGTTCTCTTTCTCTCGTCGACGGCATCCGCGCGCGCGGATACGACCTGATCAATGCTGAAACCGTCCTGTGGCGGGTACGCATGATCAAGTCGCGCTACGAGGTCGAGCTGAAACGGATCTCTTTGGCGATCGTCGACAACGCGTTCGATGCGGTCGTGGCACAAGCACGGCCGGGAATGAGCGAGGCTGAGTTTGCACGTCAGCTTCAAGCTCACATAGCTCTGAATGGCGCGGAGCGGCAGGACCCGATCTCGGCGCTCTTCATGAATGGGGATTTCGTTTATTCGCGCCCATCCGGCGCGCGGCCCTTGCGAGAGAACGACTACGTCTGGACCGATTTTCGCTCCTGCTATGGCGGTTATTCGGCGGACCGCAACCGGATTGCCCGTGTCGGAGAACCGAGCGAGCGTGAATGCGCGCTTTATGCCGCTGTTCGCGGTGTGACGATCGAGCTGGCCTCAAGCGTTCGCTCTGGCGAAACCTGCGCCGAGGTCCATGCAAGATTCACGCGGCTGTGGATCGAGGCAGGGCTCCCGTCAGTCTATGGAGCGGTTTCGCGCATAGGGCATGGCGGCGGGCGCGAGGTGACCGAGCCCCCGTCGATCAGCCGCGACGACCATACCGTCATCGAACCGGGAATGGTCCTGCATCTTGAACCGAAGCTCGAAGCAGGCGGAGGCGTTTTCCAGTTTGAAGAATGTGTCTACATCGACAGTGACGGGCCCGAATTCGTCGGCGCGCTGTCCCCCGAGACGATGCCCGTCATCCCGCTTTGAGGCTTAACCAGCACTCACGATCTGAGGTCGATGCCGCTCTTCTGGCGCACGTAGTCCGCGACGTGCTCGAAACCAGGACCGACGACCGGCAGAGTTTCCGCCTCGATAGGATCCTTGAACCCTCCCGACGTGCCGATAAGAACGATGGGACCGGACAGGTTTTGGGTGAGAATCTGGGGCAGCGCCGCGAAGGCGGCACAGGCTGAAAATTCCTGCCATATGCCCTGACGCCCCAAAGTCGCCTGGGCGGCACAGACCGAGGCGTCGTCAACGGTTAAAGCCATTCCTCGGCTGGCTTCCAATGCGAGCACGCCGCGGTACCCGCTAGCCGTACAGGCAATCGAATACTGTCGCGTTTCCCCAGCCTCCACCGTTGCCATCGGCTCATGGGTTTGAACGGCCCGATGCAGGGGGCCGCGTGTCGCAGGCTCCACGGAGAACATGCGCGGCATGTTGGAGCAGAGGCCCAGTGTGACGAGCTCCTTGAAGCCTTTCGAGATGCCGTAGAGCTGCTCGCCGTATCCGGTCGGGACAACGACCGCTGCCGGTACGGCCCGGCCAAACTGCAGGAAGATCTCGTAGGCAATCGTCTTGTAGCCCTCCGGTCCGAATGGATGCCCTGTATGAAACGGCGTCAGGTTGCTGGTCGGATGGTACCCTGCCCTTTCGCAGATCGCCTGCACCAACGGCCATCTATGGGCGGTCTCGACCGGAACCGGACAGGCTCCATAGGCTCGCAGCATGGCGAGGAAAGTCTTGCTGATCTCGGATGGCGTAAGCACCACGCAGGGAAGGTTTGCCCGCGCGGCATAGGCCGCAGTCGAAACGCCGTGATTTCCCGAGGATGCGACCACGACGCCCTTTGCGCCGCTCCTGACAGCCGCGCTGACCGTACATAGGTTCAGCCGATCCTTATGGCTCCATGTCGGATTGCGGGACTCGTCCTTCAGGAAAACCGGAATTTCGCTCGCTGTCGCTGCCGTCGAAATCGGGATCAACGGCGTGCCGCCTTCCCCGAAGCTGAGCCTGGGATCGAGAGGAGGCAGAAGCGGAGCCCAACGCGCGATTCCGGCCAAAGGTGGCTGGTGAAAGACGCTTGGGTCCACTCCTGAATAATCGAAGGCGACTTCAAGCGGATAGTTCCATCGCTGCTGGCTGCGCAGCGGCGCTCCGCTGGTGAAGACTGGGTATAGCGGATGCAAGGTCGCGTCCGGTCCGAGTGAACGCTGCCCGATCGCGCGCGACTGGGTGTCAGCGCCGGCTTCCGCTGTGTTCGTCATGTTTCCAGTGCCTGAAAGGGCAGCGCCAGCGGCGGGCCGCGGAACTGCAATCGATATTGACATACCTGGTATATCTAGTCCCAATGACAGGGTCAATCAAACGGGGAACGGCTTCCATGCCATCTTGGACTTTGTCAGCCGGGCGCCTTGCGCTCGGCGTTGCGGCTGCGCTTGCGGCCCTCACTTTTGCCCCCGAGGGCTTTGCCCAGGCCGCGTCAAACAATGTGCTGAAGGATCGCAAGATCACGGTTGGCTTTGCAAACCAATCGCCGTGGGGGTTCAAGGGCGAGGACGGCGAGGCAACGGGCTTTCACCCTGATCTCGTCCGTGCAGCCTTCAAACCGCTTGGCGTTGAGAAGATCGAGCTGGTGATCGCTGAGTTCGGCGCGCTTATTCCCGCGCTGGCGGCCAGCAGGGTTGATATCGTCGCCTCCGGCCTGGCGATCAATCAACAGCGCTGCAAGCAGGTCATTTTCAGCGAACCTGATCTCGCGGTGGGTGACGGCGTGCTGGTCGCGAAAGGCAATCCGTTCAAGATCCATAGCTATGCCGACATTGTCGCGAATTCGCAGATCCGCATGGGTGGCGGTCGCGGTAGCTCGAATACGCAAAACGCCCTCGACGCCGGCATCCCAGCCTCACAGATGACCCTGTTTCAGGATGTCGGCTCGTCGGTATCGGCTCTCACCGCCAAGCGCGTCGACGCAGTAACGATGTCGATCGGCTCGCTCATCGCGGTGATGCAAAGCCCGAACCTGAAGGATGTCGAGCGTGCAACACCGTTCAAGCCGTTCATCAAGCCAAACGGGCAACCGGCGCTGAACTACGCGGCGCTCGCGTTCCGGCCCGCCGATACCGCCTTGCGCGATCTCTACAACAAGCGATTGGTCGAGATGCGCCAGGACGGCACGCTGGCGAAGATCATGGAGAAATACGGCTTCTCGCCGAGCGAGGAGATGGCGCCGGAAACCGTCACGGCCGCTCAGCTCTGCCAGGGCTGAGCAATCCCAAGAGACAATAACAGGCGGAACGCCAGCTCGTTCCGCCGTACTTCATCCGCGCGGTCGAGCCTCGCTAGTGGATGCACGATGATCAGCACGACACTGTCCATTCTTCAGGGCCTTTCCGTCACCTTGCAGGTCACGTGCCTTGGCCTTCTGTTCGCCCTGCCCTTCATGTTCGTCTGCGGCGTCGCCCAATACCTGGCGACCGGCATCTGGGGCTGGATCATCACCGCGCTCATCGAGTTCTGGCGCTCCTCGCCGGTCCTCGTGCTTCTTTTCGTATTCTACTACTCGCTCCCGGCCTTCGGGATCACGCTTCCAGCCATCCTCGTCGGATCGATGGTGCTTGGGCTCAATGCCGGTGGCTATGCCAGCCAAGCGGTACGGGCCGCTCTGCAGGGGCTCGCGCGAGGACAGATCGAAGCGGGCCGCGCGCTCGGGTTCCGGCGGCTCCCGATCCTGCTCCTGATCGAGCTTCCGCAGGCGCTGCCGATCATGATGCCGAGCTTCATCAACCAGTTCATCCAGTTGCTCAAGGGCACGTCGCTGGTATCGCTGATCATGCTGACCGACATGACCTTTCGGGCCAAGGAAATCGCACAGGTCAAATATGATCCTGCAGGCGTCTATAGCGGCCTGCTCCTATCCTACCTGATCGTCTGCTACCCGATCACCCGGTTTGGGCGCTGGGTGGAAAGTCAGGTCGCGCGGTCGCAGGGGCTCGGCCATGCGGTTTGACCCTGCCTTCGCGATCGAAATCCTGCCGCGCATCCTCGCGGCGATCTGGACAACCATCTGGGTGTCGATCGTCGCATCCTTGCTGGCGGCGCTGATGGGACTGGCCTGGGAGCTGCTGCGCCGCTCCGGCCGGCTGACCGGCATCTGCGTGCAATTCACGATCGATGCGATCCGCTCTATCCCGATTCTGGCCCAGCTCTATTTTCTCTTCTTCGTGCTGCCGACCTACGGAATCACGCTGTCGGCCTATATGGTCGGCATCTTAAGCCTGGCCCTGTACTATTCGAGCTATCTCGCCGAGGTGTTCCGGGCCGGCATCGACTCGATCGGCAAGGGTCAGTTCGAGGCGGCCAGGTCGCTAGGTCTCGGCCGCGTGATCACGCTAACACATATCGTCCTGCCGCAGGTCCTGCGTCAGGTTGCGGCCCCGATGGGCAACTACTTCGTGTCGCTCCTCAAATCGACGCCCTATCTCGGCGTCCTCGCCGTCCCGGAGATGCTGGGCGCCGCGTTGGAAGTGGCCTCCGACACCTTCCGCTACGCCGAGCCGATGATCGTGCTCGGCATTCTCTTCCTCGCTCTAGCCCTCACCATCGCCTGGCTGGTCCGCCGTCTCGAAGTCCGCATGCAGCGCCTCTACGAGCGCTGATCCGGCCTCGCTCTTTCACACATGGAAACAACATGAAAAGCCGAGTTTCGAGTGCTATCGATTTCAACGCGCTGGGTGTGCAAAGCGATCACGCTCGGGTGCCCTATTCCTCCGACATCTCGGCCTATGGCTGGATTCCAGTGCCTATGATCTGTTTCAACGGCGGCAACGGCCCGACCGCCTTGTTCACCGCCGGCACCCATGGCGACGAATACGAGGGCCAGGTTGCCTTGCGGAAGCTGGTCCAGCTGCTCTCGCGGTCGCGCGTGGAGGGACGCGTCATTATCCTCCCGGCCCTGAACCAGCCCGCGGTCGCAGCCGGGCGTCGCAATTCTCCGCTGGACGGCGGCAATCTCAACCGCGTTTTTCCCGGCAACGCCGATGGCGGGCCGACCTCGATGATCGCGCATTATGTTGCCACTGAACTCTTCCCGATGGCCGACCTGGTCGTTGATCTCCATTCGGGCGGCAGTTCGCTCGATTATTTCACAGTAACGCTCGCCCATCCTGGTCGCGATGACGTTGAAGCGCAGGCCGTTCGGCGGCTGCTTGATGTTTTCGCCGCTCCCTACAGCATCATCACGGATGGATCGGGGGGCGGCGCGAAATCGACGCTCTATGCTGCGGCAGAGCAATGCGGCGTTCCAGCAATCGCGACCGAGCTCGGCAGTGGCGCTACCCTTTCACGCGACGGGCTCACGATCGCAGAGGATGGCCTGGCCCGCGTTCTTCGCGAGTACGGGATTGCTCCCGATCTCGAAGCAAAGCAGGCAGTGCCGACCCAGTTTGTGAGGTTCATTCGGGAAGGCGCAATATTCTCGCCCTGCCAAGGGCTGTTCGAGCCTTTCGTCACAACGGGTGAGAAGGTCTCGACCGGACAGGCCGCCGGTGTCGTGCATCGTCTCGACGAAACCCCCTCCGACCCGGTTCCGTTGACATTTGCGGCTGCCGGAACCGTAGCCTATCGACGATTTCCAACCCTTACTGCGACGGGCGACGCCTTATTCGGATTGTTCGATGCGCAGTAGTGAGTGCGCTAAGCGCCATGTGTGGACGGCTCCCCGTTGGCAAGGGTTTTGTTGGACTGCGGCAGGGCTGGTCGGTGCGGCCATGTGTTCGACCTCACATGATGATTCTCCGGTCAACGGTTTTTTCCGATCATGAACCGAGGTGAGCTCTCTCGCGGCAGGACCTGCCTGCAAACCTCACATCCGGCGGGATGGCGATCCCGACCACTGTCCCGCATACGGGACGGGAGAGCTCCAAAGGAACGGCACCACTCTGTGAAGACGCGCCAGGCGCCACGCCGAACAACGGCGACGTTCCCTCGGATCACCGGGCCGCAATGCCGTAGCAGTGCAGCCCGATCTCGGAGATGGTCTACGCCGAGGGCTTCATGATCGCGCCCTCGGGCACGATACCGTCAATGACAAACCTCCACAGGGCGATCAGGAGTTTGCGCGCGAGGGCGACCACCATCACTTTGCGGACACGCCGGCCGGTTGAGCCGACGCGATCGCGGAACCAGGCCACTTGCGCTGTACCAGGCTGATAGCGCTGCCAGAGCCAGGCGAGCTCGACCATCACGGTTCTGAGCCGTCGATTGCCAGCTTTTCCGATCCCTTGCTCGCGCTCGATCCCGCCGCTGCTGTACGGAGTCGCAGCAAGACCGGCGTATGAGCCAAGCGCCTTCCCGTTGGCAAAGCGGCGCACAAAGGCCTCGCGGACCAGCACGGTCGCGCTTTGCACACCGATGCCGCGCAGGCTGCAAAGTTGCTGGATCATCTTGCCGCCTTCGTCTGGCGCAACGGCCTCGGCAACGGCATCGCGGTCGCGCTCCAACTCCGCCATTTGCGCGATCACAAGTTCCAACCTGGTGAGCAATCGTTCGATTTTGGCCAGCGCGTTTGGCGGGAGCGGCTTGCCAAGCCCGGTCCGCAGCTCAGCCAGCCGGCGGCGGCGATTTTGGAGAAGGGGATTGTAGTCGCCGGCTCCGAGCGTCGCCAGAACAGCACCGATCCGGTTGACAAGGCCAACACGCTCGGAGACCAGCTCGGTCCGTTCCCGGACGCAGCGCCGGGCATCCTCGTCGACTTCATCAGGGATCGGCACCATCGAACAGACGCGGGGTTCGCCGCGGAGCCATGCGAGCAGCGTGCGCAGGAGCAATTCGGCATCGATGCCGTCGGACTTCGCGCGGCGCATACGCCGATCCACGGGCACGCTCGAAGGCTGGATGACATGGACCTCTACGCCCATCGCGATGAGCCATCTTGCCAGCCAGAACCCGGACCACCCGGCTTCATAGGTCGCAATGACCCGGTCGACCGAGTGGCCGGCAGCAGCCGCACGAGCGCCGGTAGCCGTCGATCGCGGATTGAAGGGCGAGCTTGTCCGGATCGATGGTGCGCTTCGCCCGCGTCTGCGGAAGACCGGGGATCTGCGCCGCCAGAACCCAACTCTTGCTACTCAGCTCGATCGCGAGCACGAGCGTTCCATCGTAATGAACAGGGCCGAGAGTGTTGGATGACTGCGACATGGCCGGGGATCCCTCTCTTTTGGATGACGCAGCGTATCCGCCTGCGCCGCAATCATGGGATCTGTTGGGGCGGCGCGCATGGCCGCTGGCCATAATGCCTTCCGCGAGGACGGGTCCCGACCAAAACCGCGCGCTTGGAGGCGCAGCGGCGCAAGAGGGCTTTCCTGTCCTTCGGTATCGACCGGCGGGATGCGTTAGTCCGTCGGTGCCCTTCCCAAGTTTGTCGGCGCTGGCGCGCCTGATTTACGCGGCAGCCGGCTCCGGCTCGCGGTAGCTCTCGCCGCTGGTCATGATGGCCCAGGCGATCCGGGCGATCTTGTTGGCCAAAGCCACCGTCGCCACCTTCGTCGGTCGCTTCGTCTGTAACTGAACGAGCCACGGCCGGCGAGTCCCGTGCCGCTCGACGTAGCGAACCACGGCCAAGGCGCCGACGACCAGGAGCTGCCGCAGATAGCGGTCGCCCTGCTTGGTGATCCCGCCCAATCGGTCCTTCCCGCCGCTGGAGTTCTGCTTGGGCACGAGCCCGATCCAGGCTGCCAGGTTACGGCCGAATTTGAAGGCTTTCGGATCAGCCACCGTCGCGACCAGAGCGCTGGCCAGCAGCGGCCCGACGCCGGGGATGCTCATCAGCCTGCGACCGACCTCGGTGGACCGTGCGCTGGTCCTGATCCGTCGATCGGTTTCCAGGATCTGCAGGTTCACCAGCTGCAGTTGGGCGACCAGAAACTCCAAGCAGACCCTCGCCTCATCCGGCACGCGTGGATCCCTCTCTTCCACCAGCCTGATGAGCTTTTGCAGCCCCTCGCGCCCGATCGGCGCCACCAAGCCGAACTCAGCCATGTGCCCCCGGATCGTGTTGGACAGCTGGATGCGCTGGCGCATCAAGGTCAGCCGGACTCTATGCAGCACCATCACGCTTTGCTGCTCAGGACTCTTCACCTCCACGAAGCGCATCGTCGGCCGGGTCACGGCCTCGCAGATCGCCTCGGCGTCGGCAGCATCGTTCTTTTGCCGCTTCACATATGGCTTCACATAGCTCGGCGGTATGAGCTTCACCTGGTGGCCCAGCGCGCCGAGCTCGCGGGCCCAATAGTGCGCCGTAGCGCAGGCTTCGATGCCGATCAGACACGCCGGCAGCTTGGCGAAGAAGGGCAAGACCCGCGCCCGCCGGAGCTGGCGACGAAGCGCGACTTCCCCGCCGGCATCCACGCCGTGAACCTGAAAGACCGACTTGGCGATATCCAGACCGACTGTGACCACCTCGACCATGAAACTCTCCTCCTGCTTTGCAGGAGCTCACGCTCCCGCAGGGGCGGAGAGCCGTCCACAGCATCAACTCCGGACAGCGACAGCGAATGCCAATCATCTGGGCGGCTACGTGGAAACGCGGTTGATCAGTTTTGAACTCCCGTCTGGTTGCGACCATTAGAGGTTGCACCGTCGGCACCGTAATAATCATAAGGAATGATGTTCAGGTTCTTCGATTCTCTTGTGGATTCGACAGCCTCGCCTCCGGGCGAGCCTCCCACTTTGCGCTCGCCGTCATTGAGGCAGTGGTGCCTTATCTTATCGGGCGCCTCGTCTCTGTCCTGTCGTCGGTACCGCGCGAGCGCGTTTTCGACGCTGCTGGCCAGTTGCTTCTGATCATGGCGGCGATCGTGCTCGTGGTGCGGCCGCTGGGCACGATCCTGTTTCGCCTGCTCGTGAACCACTCGATCGCCGTCTCTTTCACGACGCTGGTTCACTGGCAAAATTACTGGCACGTCGTCCGCCAGCCGCTCGCCTTCTTTCATGACGACTTCGCCGGGCGTTTGGCCAACCGGGTCATGCAGACGGCCCGGCCGCTGCGGGATAGTATCGTCTCCTTCGTTCGCGCGGTCTGGCAGATACTCATTTTCGGCGCGACCGCGATTGGTCTTCTCGGCACGCAGGACATTCGCCTCGCCGCACCGATGATGGTCTGGTTTCTGTTCTACGGTGCACTTCTCGCCTACACGCTGCCGAAGGTGCAGGTCCGGTCGCGCGAGACCTCGGAGACGCGCTCGGCCATCTCCGGCAAGATCGTCGACACGTTCACCAACATGATGACCGTCAAGCTGTTCGGGCGCCGGACCGATGATGACGCCTATATTCGCGACGGCTTCCTTCGCTTCCAGGCCACTTTCGCCCGCCAGCAGCGACTCAATACCGTCTATGTTCTGCCTGGTCTGCCTCAACGCGATCCTGTTGGCGACGACTGGCGGGATCGGCGTCTGGCTTTTCTCGCAGGGGCGCGTCGATGCGGGCACGCTGACGACCGCCCTTCTTCTGACAACCCAGATCATCGCCATGTCAGGTTGGGTGGCGTTCGAAATCGCAGGCATTTTCGAGAATATCGGCGTAGTGCAGGAAGGAATGAAGACGATCGCGCAGCCGCTGAGCCAGCTCGACAAGCCTGACGCGCGTCCGCTCGAGGCTCCACATGGCGAGATTCGGTTCGAGGATCTGCATTTTCACTACACGAAGCCGCACCGCGTGGTGGACGGGCTATCCTTGACCGTTGGCGCCGGTGAAAAGATCGGTCTGGTCGGGTGCTCGGGCGCGGGCAAGTCCACGCTCGTCAATCTGCTGCTCCGCTTTTATGAACCGCAATCGGGTCGAATCCTGATCGACGGTCAGGACATCGCCTGCGTCACCGAAGAGTCGCTGCGCGCACGGATCGCGATGGTGGCTCAGGATTCCTCGCTCTTGCACCGCTCCATCGGCGAGAACATCCTCTACGCCCGCCACGACGCCGATGAGCGGATGATGCGTCAAACTCTCCGGCGGACAGCGCCAGCGCATCGCCATCGCACGGGTGATCCTGAAGGACGCCCCGATTCTCCTGCTCGACGAGGCGACGCCATCCCTCGACTCGCAGGTCGAGGCCGCGATCCAGGATGCGCTCTCAGATCTCATGCGCGGGAAGACTGTCATCGCTATCGCACATCGCCTCTCTACGCTGCAACTCATGGACCGACTTGTGGTGATGGATGGCGGGCGCATTGTTGAGCAAGGCTCCCATGCGGAATTGCTTGATCGCGGCGGGCTCTACGCCGACCTGTGGGCGCATCAATCCGGAGGCTTTATCGTGCCACCACGCCCGCAGGGTTCTCGGAAGCAGTAAAGGCGTCGAGCAAGCTCATTCGGCGGCTCCCGTCATCGAGGCTGGCAATTTGGTTCTGCGAAACACGTCGCGAGAATGTTAGCTGGGGGGTGAGGCTCGGCCTCCGGAAAGGGCCAAATTGCCCCGAAACGTGACCGGGTGAAATGCGCCAGAACCAGACATCGGTTGATCGCCGATAAGCGGACCTTGAACATCTGTCCTGAAACGGACATCGAAGGCCTGCTCAAAAGCTGCAAAGGGGTGTCAATCTCGGTTCGAACCAAGCCACGAAGCCTGTTCGCTCGCCAGTTCACCGTCCAATGGCAGCAATTGCACAGGCGTCATCCACTTCTGCAGCGTCGCCGGAGACGCCGAGCGCGCCTAGGATCTGTTCATCCTCGCGAACCAGTACCCCGCCGGCGGCAGGGAGCAACCTGCCGGACAAGAGGGTCGCGGCTGCGGAGAAGAAGGCTGGATTTGCCTCCACTCTTTCGACGAGGTCGCGCGTATCCAATCCGAGCGCGATGCAGCTCCAGGCCTTCGCCAGGGCGAAGTCGTGCCGGGCGATCGTGGCCCCGTCCTCACGGGCTGAGGCTACGATATGGCCCCCGGCATCGACGACCACGGCCGCCAGAGGCCTGGTTCCGCGCGCACGGCCAGCGGCGAGAGCCGCGGCGATCAGGCTCTGCGCCCGTTCCAGCGTCATAGTGCCTCCCGTGCTCAGTACGTGCAACGGCCGCCCGAAAGGTCGAAGACCGAAGCTGTGGTGAAGCTGTTCTCGCGGCTGACGAGCCATGCGACCATGGCGGCGGCCTCGTCGACTTCGAGGAAGCGGGCGCGGGGAATGCGCGACAGCATGTACTGGATGAATTCCGGCTTGAGCGTATCGAGGATGCGGGTCTTGGCGGTAGCAGGCGAGATCGCATTCACCGCGATGTCGTAGCCGGCGAGCTCCTTGCCCAGCGATTTCGTCAGGCCGATCACGCCCGCCTTTGCGGCCGAGTACGCTGCGAGGTTGGGATTGCCCTCCTTGCCCGCGACCGAGGAGATGTTGACGATCCGCCCGTAATTCCGCGCCTTCATGGCGGGCACGACCACCTTGTTCACGTAGAAGGTGCCGTTCAGGTTGACCTCGACGACGCGGCGCCACTCTTCCGGGTCATAGGCGTCAAGTGGTGCGTTGCCGCCGGCGATGCCGGCCGAGTTGACGAGAATCGAGACCGGGCCGATTTCGGCTTCGACCTCGCCATGGCTGCGCGCCAGGCCGTCGAGATCGGTGATGTCGACCGGCTTGGCGAAAGCCGCGGGGCCGAGCAGCGCCAGCGCTTTCTTCAGTTCGTCCGCGTCGCGATCCCAGAGGCTGACGCGCGCGCCGGACGCAATGAGCCGCTTGGCGATGGCAAGACCCAGCCCCTGCGCGCCGCCGGTGACGACCGCGACCTGATCGTCGAGGGAAATCCTGTTCATGGGCTCAGCCTGCAAGGTTCTGATGGTAATGCAGCGAAGCGCCGCCATCGGTTTGGAAAAAGCGCGCCTTGTCCGGATCGGCCGGCGACAAGCCGATGGCGGCGCCGGCCGGAAGGTCGACGGAAGGCGGCAGGAAGGCGGCAATCAGGCGCTCGCCCACCTCGACACGGACGAGGCTGCGTGAGCCCAGATATTCGACGGTGCGGACCGTGCCGCGGATGACTGCCGTCTTGGACGGGTCGTGTTGCAGGTCCTCCGGCCGAAGCCCTACTGAAATCTTGCGCCCGGCCTTCTCCGCGACCGCGGGAAGGGCGATGTCGAAGCCTGCCCCGCGCAGCCGCCCGGCCTCGGCCTCGCCGTCGAGAATGTTCATGCCGGGCTCGCCGAGGAAGCGGGCGACGAAGAGATTGGCCGGGTTGTTGTAGAGTTCGCGCGGACTGCCGGCCTGTTCGATCCGGCCGTTCGACATGACCACGACCAGGTCCGACAGGGTCATCGCCTCGCTCTGGTCGTGGGTGACGTAGAGCATGGTGGCGCCCAGCCGCTGATGGATGTCCTTCAGCTCGGAACGCATCTGGACCCGCAATTGCTGGTCGAGATTCGAGAGCGGCTCGTCCAGCAGATAGACGGTGGGTGTCCGCACCATGGCCCGGCCGAGTGCGACGCGCTGGCGCTGGCCGCCCGAGATCTGGCGCGGAAATCGGTCGAGCATCGCCTCGAGGCCGAGCATCTTCACGGCTGCACGGACCTTGCGGTCGACATCCGCCTCGGGCGTGCGGCGCCGCCGCGCCCTCAAGGGGAAGGCGATGTTCTCGTAGAGCGTCATATGCGGGTAGAGCGCGTAGGACTGGAACACCATGGCGATGTCGCGGTCGGCCGGCTTCATCGTGGTGACGTCGCGGCCGCCGATCATGATCTGGCCTTCGGTCGGCGTCTCCAGCCCGGCGATCATGTTGAGTGTCGTGCTCTTGCCGCAGCCGGAGGGGCCGAGCAGCGTGACGAACTGCCCGGGCTCGATGGCGATGTTGACGCCCGACACCGCCCAGCCGGAGCCGTAGCTCTTCCCGACATTGCGGAAGCGGACGGATTGGGCCGGGTTCGGCCGTGCCTCGGTCATATGATTCAGCCTTTGACGGACCCGTCGGCGAAACCGCCGATCAGGAATTTTCTAAACAGGAGGAAGACCACCACCGGCGGGATCGTCGCGATGATCACGCCCGCCATCAGCGAGCCCCAGTCGCGGCCGTGGAAGCCCTGGAAGAAGATCAGCGCGACCTGGAGCGTGCGCAGCTCGGGCGCATCGACCATGGTCGAGCCGGTGACGTAGTCGTTCCAGCAATGCAGGAAGCCGAAGGTCGCCGCCGCCAGCAGCGCGGGCTTCGCGCCGGGCAGCACGACCTTCCAGACAGCCTCGGCTCGCGAATAGCCGTCCATCTCGGCGGCCTGCTCCAGCTCGCGCGGAACGGTGGCGAAATGCGAGCGCGTGACCCAGACCGCGAAGGGCAGGATGTGCCCGGCATAGAGGATCGGCAGGATCGCCCAGGTATTGTGCAGGCCGATGCTGGTCGCCAGCATCTGCGTCGGCAGCAGCACGGCGAAGCCGGGCACCGCCATCGTCCCGAGGAAGACGAGCAGCACCGCAGGCTTGGCCGCGACAGGATAGCGCATCAGCGCATAGCCTGCGGTCGCGCCGAGGATCAGCGCGAGGAGCACGGCGGCGACCGTATAGGCCGAGCTGTTCAGGAAGGCCCAGTGGACACCTTCGGCGACCAGCTTGACGTAGTGCTCCAGAGTCGGGCTTTGCGGCAGGAGTTCGGGCGGAACCGCGAAGATGCGGCTGGTCGCCTTGAACGAGGTCGAGGCGGCCCAGAGGATCGGGCCGAGGGCGACGATGCCGGCCAGCAGGCAGGCGACGAGAAGCGAGGCGCGCGACAGGATTTTCATGCGGCAGCTCCCGGCTGCTTGCCCAGGATGCGAATATAGATGGCGATCAGCCCCATATTGATCAGGAACATCACGGCCGCGATGGCATTGCCGCGCCCCTGGTCGAGCTCGACGAAGCCGGTGTGGTAGAGCGCATAGGCCAATGTGCTGGTCTGGCGGATCGGGCCGCCCCCGGTCAGGCCGATGATGAGCTGCACCTCGTTGAAATAGCTGATCGTCAGCATCGAGATCACGATCAGCAGCGAGGGCGCGAGCAGCGGCAGCGTGATCTTGCGGAAGCTCTCCCAGGAGCCGAGTCCGTCGACTGCGGCCGCCTTGTAGAGATCGCGCGGGATCTGGCCGAGGCCGCCGATCAGGATGATCGTGGCAAAGGCGAAGTTGCGCCAGACCGCCACGATGATCAGCGTCGGCATGGCCAGCAGCGGGTCGGTCAGGAGGTCCCGCGGCGGCAGGCCGAAGGCATTGAAGGCCGCGCCGACCAGTCCGCCGGGCGACGGCACCAGGATCCATTTCCACAACAGCGCGACGACGATCGGGCTCATCGCCCAGGGCACCAGCAGGACCGTCAGCAGGACGCTGCCCCAGCGGCCGAGGCGCCGGATGCCCATGGCCGCCAGTAGCGCCAGCGGCACGGCGACGGCCAGTGCCGCGAAGGTGAAGAGCAGCGACCGGCCGATCGCCTGCCAAGCGAATGGATCGCGGAAGAGCTCGACATAGTTGCCGAGGCCGACGAAGCCCTCGTTCCCGAAGAAGAAGACCTTGTGCAGGCTCAGGTAGAATCCGTAGAGCGCCGGCAGGATGTTGATGGCGATGACCAGCAGGAGGGCCGGCGCCACCAGCGACGAGCCCACCAGCCGGGCCTGGCGCGCGACGGCGTCGAGGCTCCGCGGCTTCGCGAGAGGCATGGCATGCATGGTGCGCTACCAGCCCAGCGTGGATTTCGCCCGTTCGAGAATGGCGTCCACGCTTTCCTTGGTTCCGATCAGCTCCTGCAGGGCCGTGTTCATCACCGGGAAGACCTTGGTGATGTTGGGCATGCGCTGCGGGAAGGTCAGCACGCCCGGCGCCGAGAGCAGCGCGGTAAAGGCGTGGATGTCGGACGCCGCCGGCGTCGCGAAATAGGGATCTTTCAGCACGGAGCGCCGATCGGGCACGAGGCCTGCGGTCTTCGCCCATTCCAGCGACGCCTCCGCGCTGAACAGGCTCTCGACGAAGGCGGTCGCCGCGGCCAGGTTGGCGGATTTGGCGGAGATGCCCACCGTCCAGTAGGGGCCGAGCAGCACCGCTGGTGGGCGCGTGCCGAAGGCCGGCCAAGCCGTCACCGCCAGGTCCTTGCCGTTATAGCCGGCGGCGATCTGCTTGTACTGCTGCAAGCGCGGCGCGAAGGCCTGCACCATCGCGAAGCGGCCGGAGGCGAACTGGTCCTGGATATCGTCGCCCATCGCATTCAGCAGCGTCGGCGAGAGCGCTCCGTTCGCCACAAGCTGTCTGACAACATTGGCCGCCTCCTTGGCCTCGGGGCCGGTCACGTTGAATTGCCCTGTGGCCGCATCGAAGATCGTCGGGCCGAAGCCGGTCATGATGTTGATGAAGGCCGAGACGCTGTTGTCGTTGGTCGGCAGGCCGAAGCCCAGACGCTCGCCCTTGGTCAGCTTGCCGGCGGCGGCGATGAAAGCGTCCCAGGTGAGCGGCGGGGTATCGAGGCCGAGCTCGGACAGCGCATCCTTGCGGTAGAAGATCGCCTGGGCAGGGCTGGGCCAGAGCGGCAGGGAGATGCGCTTCTTGTTGAAGACCGATTTCTCGACGAAGACCGGGAAGAGATCGGGAAGCACCTTCGCCTTGAAATCGGCTGACAGCAGGTCGTCGAGATTGGCGAGCGCGCCGCGCTGCTGGACGAGATCGAGGAAGGTGTCGCGCATCCAGATCACATCGGGCGCGCGGTTCTGGGCCGAGGCGGCGACGAACTTCACCTCGAGCTCCTGGAAGGGCTGGGACTCGATCCGGATATCGACGCTGGGATGCGCTGCCTTGAAGCGCTTGATGATCTCGCGCAGCACGACCTCGCGCGGCGATTGCCCATCCGCCCCGAGAAAGGTCCAGACCCGAACGGTGCCCGAAAGGCCCTGTGCGCCAGCCTGTTTCGGCAGGCTTGCGAAGGCCAGCCCCGCCGCGCCGGCACGCAGCACCGACCTTCTGTCAAAGACCATCGCTTTCATGGACTGGATCCTCCCCGATCGGTTTTTGCTTACATTTGCAGGTCGCTGAGCACGCGCGTGCGGCCAGCCAGAAGATGACGGCGCATCTCGGCGCGGGCGCGATCCCCGTCCCGCGCCGCGACCGCGGCGACGATGGCGCCGTGCTCTAGCGCGATCAGCTCGCGGCGCTCCGCCATGGTCAGCACGGAGCGCTGCGCTGAAAGATTGCCCCAGCTGAAGATGTGTGAGGTCAGCCGCCCCAAGGCGTCAGACAGCTTCGGATTATGGGCGCAGACCGCCAGCGCCGCGTGGAAGGCGACGTCTTCGCGCTCGCCCCGCCCGGTCAGCAGGCTGGCGAGCAGCGCCTCCTGCGCCGCGACAAGCCGCGCTAAGTCCTCCTCGGTTCGCCGGTCGGCCGCCAGGGCCGCGACCTCGCTTTCCAGCGCAAGCCGCACCTCGTGCCACTGGGCCAGTTCGCGCACCGAGGAAATCGCTGAAAGCCTGACCATTTCGGGCGCGCCGCTGCGCACCGCATAGGTGCCCGAGCCCTTGCGCGAGCGGACGATGCCCTCGGCCCGCAGCCGCGCCAGAGCCTCGCGGATGCTGGCCCGCGACAGGCCGAACATCTCGGCAAAATCCGCCTCGGGCGGCAGTCGCGCCCCATCCGCGACATTGTCGATGTAGCCGGCGATCTGCCTGTAGGCGATCGCGGAGCGGCTTTCCTCCGAGTCCATCTGGCGTCTTGTCCCGTTGACGGCTCCAAATCAGTCTGCTTAAAATTATGTTGTCAGACAGCTTTGCTCATTGCAAGCCGAAATTGTCAGGAACCGCCATGAACAGATTGATCGGCTCGCGGCCGGAAGCGCGGATCGCACGGATCGAGATCCATGAGTTCGGCTATACGGTCGACGGGCTCGGCGTGGATGCCAGCGGCAACCGCAGCGTGATGAAGGGCGCGCAGTCGCGGCTGACGGCCTTCGCCGTTCGGATCGAGACCGACGGCGGGCATCGCGGCGAGTATTGCAGCGTCCACAGCGGCAAGAACGGTGTCATGGTCGGCCAAGTCAAGGCTGCCGCCGGCTTGATCCTGGGCGAGGACGCCGAGGAGCGCGAGGCGATCTACAACAAGCTCAAGCGCGCCCACCGGCACTACATGGCGATCGGCCATTCGGCGCTGGACATCGCGCTGTGGGACCTCGCCGGCAAGGCGGTCGATCGTCCGGTTTGGCGGCTGTTGGGCGGCTACCGCCAGCGGCTTCCGACCTATGCCAGCACGCTGAACGGCGGCCGCGACGGCATTCTCGACAGCATCGAGGCCTATGCCGATTTCGCGGAGGAGTGCCTCGCGCTCGGCTATCGCGGCTACAAGATCCATGGCTGGGGTGAGGGCGACCCGAAGGAGGAGGCCGCGAACCTGCTGCTCTGCGCCAGGCGCGTCGGCGACCGGATGGAGCTGATGTACGACGCCGCGAGCGAGCTGCACACGCTGGCCGACGCGATCTATGTCGGCAAGGCCTGCGATGAGGGCGGCTATCTCTGGTACGAAGACCCGTTCATGGATGCCGGCTGGTCCCCCCACGCGGCCCGGCAACTCAAGGAGAGCGTCCGCACCCCGCTGATGCTGACCGAGCATGTACGCGGCCTCGAGAGCAAGGCGGCCTGGCTCCGGGACCGGGCGACGGACTACATGCGCGTCGATCCCGATTACGACATGGGCATCACGGGCACGATGAAGGTCGCGCACCTCGCCGAGGCTTTCGGCCTCGATTGCGAGATCCACGCCGCCGGCCCGGCGCAGCGGCATTGCATGTCCGCGATGCGGAATTCGAGCTGGTACGAGCTCTCCCTCGTCGCTCCCGGTGTCGCCAATCCCGTGCCGCCGGTCTTCGGCTCCGGCTACAGCGATGCGCTGGAAGATATCGGAGAGGACGGCTGCATGCCGGTCCCCGATGGGGCCGGCCTCGGCGTCGAGTACGACTGGGACTACATTCTCGCCAACCGCACCGCCTATCAGGAATTCACCCTGAAGAAGGGCGGCGGAGCCGCAAAATGACCGCGGCCTACGACGAAATCATCGTCGGTGGTGGGCCGGCAGGCTGCGTGCTGGCCAACCGGCTCTCGGCGTCGGGCAAGAACCGCGTCCTCCTGATCGAGGCCGGACCTGATTTCCAGCCGGGGCTGGAGCCCGACGAGATTCGCGACGTCTATCCCTATCGTGCCGCCTTCAACTCCGCCTATCAGTGGCGCGACCTGCGTGCCCGGCTGATGCCACTCTCGCATAATGATCCCGCCCGCTCGCCAGTGAAGCCCTACATCCAGCCGCGCGTGATCGGCGGTGGCTCCAGCATGAATGGCGAGATCGGCAATCGCGGGCTACCGGCCGACTACGACGAATGGGCAGCGCTCGGCGCCGAGGGCTGGGGCTGGGAAGGGGTTCTGCCCTATTTCCGCAAGCTCGAGACCGACATGGACTATGACGGGCCGCTGCACGGCTCGTCCGGCCCGATCACGATCAGCCGGGTCATGCCCGAGGAATGGCCCGGCTTTACCCGCGCGACGATGCAGGCGCTGACGGCCGCAGGCTATCGCAATATCGGCGACCAGAATGCGGTCTTCGAGGATGGCTGGTTCCCGATGTCGCTGACGACCGATCGCCGCTCGCGCTGCTCGGCCGCGATGGGCTATCTCGACGCCGCGACCCGCCGCAGGCCGAACCTAACGATCCGTTCCAACAGCAAGGTCGATCGCCTGCTGATGGACGGTCGGCGCGTCACAGGCGTCCAGATCGGCGAAGAGCATATCGCGGCGCGCCGGATGATCCTGTCGGCCGGGGCGCTCGAAAGCCCGGCGCTGCTTCTGCGTGCTGGCATCGGGAATGCCGAACATCTGAAGGAGGCGGGCGTTACCGTTGTCCAGCATCTGCCAGGGGTGGGTCGGAACCTGAACGAGCATCCCTCGATGGCGATGTCGTCATGGATTCGGCGTGGGCATCGTCTGGGCAGGACACCGCGACGTCATGTTCAGGCGGCCTGGCGCTACTCCTCCGAGGTCGAGGGCTGCGGGCATGGCGACATGTTCATGGTCGTCGTCTCGAAATCGGCCTGGCACCCGATCGGCAGGCGCATCGGCTCGCTCTTCAGCTGGATCAACAAGCCCTATTCTACCGGCTGGGTTCGGCTGAATCCGGAAAACCCGACCGGGCGACCCGAGATAGCCTTCCAGATGCTGTCCGACCCGCGCGACATGGCACGGATGAAGCTGGCGGTGCGGCGGATGTGGTCGCTCTATGCCTCGAACGAGTTGCGGCAAGCCTGCAGCAACCCCTTTGCTGCTACCCATGGCGCCATGGCCAAGCTCGTCGGAGGCGTCAACCTGCGCAACTGGCTGGTCACGCTGGGGCCTGCCCTTCTGACCGAAGGACCGGGACCGCTGCGCAAGCTGCTGGTCGACCGCCTCTTCGCCAGCGGCGACGACATCCCGACGGCGCTGGAAGACGACGATGCGATGGAGGAGATGATCCGCAAGCACACCATCGGCGGCTATCATCCCTCCGGCACTTGCCGAATGGGGCGCGCCGACGACGAGGCGGCCGTCGTCTCGCCACGCGACGGCGCCGTCCACGGTGTCGAGGGGCTGCATGTGATTGATGCTTCGATCATGCCCTGCGTACCGCGAGCCAACACCAACCTCCCAACCATCATGCTGTCGGAGAAACTCGCTGACGGGCTGATCTGACACAGCTCCATGGGGAAGAACCATTGATCCGCATTGGACCCAATCTGCGGCCTTGCAGCTCATCGCTTGCTAGGGGAAATCTCAAGGCCGTGTTGCGCCAGAAGGGGACTCTGGCTCCTTGCCCGAGAGCGGACCTACCGAACGCGGCGCGTGATGGCCGAAATCGGACCCATCGTGGACATTGACCGCCAGCCTGTGTTGCGACCGACGTTGGCCACTTCCTGACGTCCGCAGCGTCCGGTTTCGGGCAGTCTAGGTAGCGCTTTCGCCGCCAGAGCGGGACCGGTCCCGTAGCTGACTGTGGAATGCCGGCTAGCCACACAGGCCCAGACTGACGGCACGCCCACCTCCGATCCGGAGCGCTTCGCGCGCCTCCTCGAGGGGCTGCGCCAGCACTGCCCCGGCATGATCGTGCAGTTCTCGACCGGTGGCCGATCGGGTGCCGGCCGCGAGCGTGGCGGCATGATCCCGCTGAAGCCCGACATGGCGTCGCTCTCGACGGGATCGTGCAACTTCCCGACGCGCGTCTACGAGAACAGCCCCGAGCTCATCGACTGGCTCGCTGCCGAGATGCTGAGCCACGCCGTCAAACCCGAGATCGAGGCGTTCGACCTGTCGATGATCTTCAAGGCGGCCGCGATGGAGAAGGACGGCGTGGAAGAACGCGATGCCGGTCGATCGTGCCTCCCTCGAATTCTCCATCGCGACGCTCAAGCGCCTGACGCCTGCCGCGATCTGGACCGGCGCCGGCATCGGGCGCGACCAGATCACGCTCAACCGCTGGTCACTTGAGCTCGGCGGCCACCGCACCGGACTGGAAGACAATGTCAGGCTCGACCGCGAAACGCTCGCTCCCTCGAACGCCGCTCTCGTGAAGCGCGTCGCCGCGCTGTGCCCGGAATACGGCCGGCACCCGGCCTCGGTCGCAGAGGCTCGCACTCTGCTGCGCCTGCCCGCGTCATAGTCTCGACGGACCGCTCAGAACTGAAGTCATGCCCGCCGCCGGCCAAGTAGACCGACCGAACCGGCACCTGGGCGGTTAGGCCAAATGCATTGGTGACCGACATCGCTAACCGATGGGCGCGAGCCGGTTCGGTGTCAGACAAAGCCTGACACTTCGTGGGCAACGTATGGCTCTTCTAATGCGTGGACTTCCGCATCGGAAAGCTTGAGCGTCAGCGCCGCCAGGGCATCCTCAAGTTGTGCCAACTTAGTCGCCCCCACGAGCGGGGCGGTCACTCCCTCTTTCTGAAGCAGCCAGGCAAGAGCGATTTGCGCGCGTGGCAAGCCACGCTGCTCCGCAATGTCCCCGACCCGTTCGACCACGGCGCGGTCCGCGCTCTTCGTCTTATCGTAGAAGCCCTTGCCGACTTCGTCGGCTGCGGCGCGCGCCGTCGCGGGCTCGTCCTGCCAGGGCCGCGTCAGCCGCCCGCGCGCCAGGGGCGACCACGGCACGACGCCGATCCCCTCGGAACGGCAGAGCGGCAGCATCTCCCGCTCCTCTTCGCGGTAGAGCAGGTTAAGATGGTTCTGCATCGAGACGAACCGCTCCCAGCCGTGCTGGCGCTGCAAGCCCAGCGCCTTCATGAACTGCCAGGCATGCATGGACGAGGCGCCGATATAGCGGGCCTTGCCCGCCTTGACGACGTCGCTGAGCGCTTCCAGCGTTTCCTCGATCGGGGTCTCGTAGTCCCAGCGATGGGTCTGGTAGAGATCGACATAGTCCGTGCCGAGACGCTTCAGGCTCGCGTCGATTTCAGCGAAGATCGCCTTGCGCGACAGGCCTTGCCCATTGGCGTCGGGGCGCATGCGGCCATAGACCTTGGTGGCGATGACGACGGCGTCGCGCGGGGTGAAGTCGCGAATGGCCCGACCGAGCACCTCCTCGCTCGCGCCGTCCGAATAGACGTTCGCCGTGTCGAAGAAGTTGATGCCGGCTTCCAGCGCCTTGCGGATGAAGGGGCGCCCCTCCTCCTCACCCATCACCCAGTTATGGTTGCCGCGCGTCGGGTCGCCATAGCTCATGCAGCCCAGCGCGATGCGCGATACTTTGAGGCCGGTGCGACCGAGATTACGATAATCCATGATGTCCTCGGAACGGATCGAAGGCTGGTTCAGTCGGTGAAGATCGCGCTGTCCATGAGCTTCGGATCGCGGGGGATAAGCGGCATGAAGTCCATCCGTTCGAGGATGTCGTGGCGGATATCCACCCCCGGCGCGACCTCGCTCAGGACGAGCCCCTCGTTTTCGAGGTGGAAGACAGCCCGCTCCGTCACGAACACCGCCTTGTGACCGCGCTTCAGCGCCTGCCTGCCGGAATAGGTGATCTGCTCGACCTTGCCGACGAGCTTTCGCACATGGCCGTGCTGCGCGATCGTCAGCTTGCCGTCGCCGACCTGAAGCTTGCTGCCCTTGGTGTCGAAGGTCCCGCAGAACACAACCTTCTTCGCATTCTGGGCGATGTCCATGAAGCCGCCCGGACCGACGGTCAGGCCGCCGAGCTTGGAGACGTTGACGTCACCCGCCTCATCGAGCTCTCCGAAACCGAGGAAGGCGGTGTCGAGCCCGCCGCCGGCATAGAAATCGAACTGGGAGGGCCCGTCGATCATGGCCGAAGCGCTGCGCGCGAAGCCGAAGAGCAGCCCGACCAGCAGCGAGCCGCCATAGGTCCCGTGCTCGATCGTCTGGTAGTAGCGCCCGACCTCGCCGCGCTCCGCCACCATCTTGGCGACGCCCTCGCCGATGCCGACGCCGAAATTGATGACGTCGCCCTCGGTCAGTTCCCGATAGGCTCGCCGCGCGATCAGGGAACGGACGTCGAGCGGCTGCGGCGGATCGAGCAGGGTCGGGCCGCGGCGCTCGCCGGAGATCAGCGGATCGTAGGGTAGGTCGTAGCTCATGCGCTGGTCGGGATCGACGACGACCACGTCGACGATGGCGCCGGGAACCCGCACGGACCGTGCCGGCAGCGAGTTGACGTCCACCGCCGTGCGGACCTGCGCGATGACGATGCCGCCGGAGTTGTGCGCCGCGAGGGCGGCCGCATAGACATCGACATTCGCCGCCTCCTGGTCGAGGCTGATATTGCCATCCGCATCGCCGAAGGAGCCGCGGATGATCGCGACGTTGATCGGGAAGGACTTGTACCAGAGCAGTTCCTGCCCGCCGAGATTCACCACCTCGATGAGATCTTCCTTCGCCGAGGCGTTCATCTTGCCGCCCTGATGCCGCGGATCGACGAAGGTGCCGAGCCCGACATGGGTGAACAGGCCCGGCCGCTGCCCGCCGATCTCGCGATAAAGCTGCATCACGCAGCCGCTCGGCAGGACATAGGCCTCGATCTTCTCGTCGCGGGCCATCTCCTGCATCTTCGGCGACCAGACCCAGTGGCCGCCGATGACGCGCTTGACCAGCCCCTCATGCGCGAAGTGGTTCATCCCCTCGCTCTTCTTGTCACCGATCCCGAGCGCGTGGAGCACGGTGAGTTGGCGCGGATAGCCGGTCGAGAGGAAGCGGCGCGAAACCGCCCGGAAGGTGTGGGTGGCCTCCATCAGGCCGCCGCCGCCGCCGACGAGCGCGACGGTGTCTCCATCCTTGATCAGCCCGACGGCCTGATCGGCCGTCATGAACTTGTTGCGGGTCATCACCGCGCCTCCGCCAAGGTGGCTTCTGGCTTGCGCGGTACCATCAGGCGGTGCTCGCCCTCCTGGACCACCTCGCCATGCTGGTTGAGGAGCGCGATCGCGACGATCAGGATTCCCATGTCGCTGCGGCTTTTCGGGATGCGCATGTCGGCGACGCGGAATTTCACCTGCAAGGTGTCGCCGATCCGGATCGGCTTCTTGAAGTTCCAGCTCCAGCCGAGCGCGATGCCGTCATGGAAGAAGCCGGACTGCACCTTCATGCCGTCGGTCAGTGAGAGCCCCATCAGCCCATGGGCGATGCGCCCGCCGAACACCGTCGACTGGGCATAAACCTCGTCCATATGGATCGGGGAGAAATCGCCGGCGACGCCGGCATAGGCCAGGACATGGCCCTCGGTGACAGTGACGCGCGGCGTCAGGCGTTCGTCGCCGATCTGGATCTCTTCGTAGAACTTGCCCGGAAGCATGATGGGTCCCTTTGGAAAACGGCTGCGGCGATGGGCGCCGCCCGCGCGGCTTGCGATGCGTCAGTGCAGGAGCTGCCCGAGGAAGGTCTGGGTGCGGGGACTCTGCGGGTTCGCGAAGAAGGGCTCGGGCTTGCCGATCTCGACGATCAGGCCGGCGTCCATGAAGATGACGCGGTCCGCGACCTTGCGGGCGAAGCCCATCTCATGGGTGACGCAGAGCATCGTCATGCCGTCCTCCGCGAGGCCGACCATGGTGTCGAGCACCTCCTTGACCATCTCGGGGTCGAGCGCCGAGGTCGGCTCGTCGAACAGCATGATCTTCGGCGTCATGCAGAGCGCGCGGGCGATCGCGACGCGCTGCTGCTGGCCGCCGGAAAGCTGCGCCGGATATTTCAGAGCCTGGTCGGCGATCCGCACACGGGCGAGAAAGTGCATCGCCAGTTCCTGCGCCTCCTTCTTCCGCATGCTACGCACCTTCATCGGGGCCAGCATGCAGTTCTCCATCACCGTCAGATGGGGAAAGAGGTTGAACTGCTGGAATACCATGCCGACTTCGGCGCGCACGGTGTCGATGGCTTTCTGGCCGGTTCCGAGATCGTGCCCGTCGACGACGAGGCGGCCTTCCTGATAGCGCTCAAGGCTGTTGACGCAGCGGATCAGGGTCGATTTGCCCGAGCCGGATGGCCCGCAGATGACGATGCGTTCGCCGCGCGCGACCGTCAGCGCGATATCCTGCAGGACCTGGAAGGTGCCGAACCATTTCCTCAACCCCGCGATCTCGATGATCGGGGTCTCCGGAGGCGTGCCTGTGCCGTTTCGTTGATCAGGGGTGACTGACATAAGTCTTGCTCACTCTGGAAAGCGGCGGGCGGCGACGACGCCGCCCGCGCGCAGATCACTGCACCATCGAAACCGGGAGCGCGGCCTCGCCCTCACCGGTCGTCGGCATCTGGGCGAGCTCGCCGCTGATCCACTTCTTGTAAAGGGCCGGCAATTCGCCGCTCGCGAGCTTGCGGGCGACGAAATCGCTGAGATAATCGGCCCATTCGCGCGAGGCGGGCCGCACCGCGAAGGCGTTGTAGGCGCGCGCCACGATGAATTTCTGCTCGAACTTGCCGGGACCGGCGACCTGGGCGATGTTCGGAACCTGCGTCGCGGCACCGCCGATCATGTCGACCTGTCCCGCGATCAGCGCCTGCACGGTCGCGGCGTCGTCGTCGAAACGCTGGATCGTCGCCCCGGCCGGCGCCGCCTTGGTGATGGCGATGTCCTGCGGTGTCCCGCGTGGGACGCCGACCCGGACACCCTTCAGATCGTCCCAGCCTTTGATGTTGGCCGAGGCCTTGCCTATATAGATCGTATCGTTGGTGGTGTAGGGCCGCGAGAACAGCACCACCTTCTGCCGGTCGGCGAAGATGCCCATCACCGCCGCCAGCACGTCGACCTGCCCCGTCAGCAGCGCGGCGACGCGATTGCTCGAGGTGACGGGGGTGACCTCGGCCTTCACGCCGAGATCCTTCGCCAGCATCTCGCCGAGCTCGATGTCGAAGCCCGTCAGCTTGCCCGACGCGTCGCTGAAGCCCCACGGCACCTGGGAGACCTGCGAGCCGATCTTGAGCACGCCGCCCTTCTTGATCGCCTCCACCGTCTGCGCCGCGGCGGCGCCCGCCATGGCGGATGCGGCTGCCAGCACGATGGCCGAAGCCAGCGCCGTACGCCGGAATGTCTGAATCCAGTTCATGCGTGTTTCCTCCGGTTGAATGTTGTTTTCAGGGGCCGTCAGGTCTTTACGGCGAAGCGCTTCTCGAGGCGCATGCTCAGGCGTGAAAGCGGGAAGCAGAGGACGAAGTAGACGATCGCCGCGCAGCCATAAGCGAGCAGCGGCTTGTAGGTCGCGCTGGCGATGATCTGGGCGGCGCGGGACAATTCGACGAAGCCGATGATTGCCGCGAGCGAAGTGCCCTTGATGAGCTGCACCATGAAGCCGACGGTCGGCGCGACGGAGATCCGCATCGCCTGCGGCAGCACGACGTTGCGCATGCGTGAGGCGTAGCTCAGGCCGAGCGCATAGGCGGCTTCAGTCTGCCCGCGCGGCACGGCCTGGATGCTGCCGCGCCAGATCTCGCCGAGGAAGGCGCTGGCATGCAGCGTGAAGCCGATGGCGACCGCGACCCAGGGGTTCACCTTGTAGCCGAGCACCGGCAACCCGTAGAACACGAGGAAGAGCTGCATCAGCAGCGGCGTCCCCTGGAAGAAGTCGATGTAGAAGCCGGCGCAGCGTTGCAGCCAGGGCCGTTCCGAGGTGCGCATCAGCGCGACGGCGAGCCCGATGACACCGCCGCCGACGAAGGCGATCAGGGAGAGAAGGATCGTCGCCTGCACACCCGAGAGGATGGCGAGAGCTTCGGGCAGACCGAATTGCCTGATCATGGCGCCCTCACTTCACCGGATAGGAGAAATAGACGCGGTCGATCAGCTTGAACAAAGTCGCGAAGCCGAACGACATCGTCAGGTAGAGGATCGTCGCGACGATGTAGATCTCGAAGCTGCGGAAGGTCAGCGTATCGATCGACTGGGCGATCGAGGTCAGTTCCTCCGCCGAGATCGAGGAGACGATGCTGGTCGTCAGCAGCGTCAGGACGAACTGGCCGGACAGAGCCGGGAATATGATCCGCAGCGCCGGTTTCAGGATAATGTGGCGGAAGATCTGAAGCGGCTTGAGGCCGAGTGCCGTGCCGGCCTCGTACTGGCCGCGCGCGATCGCGTCGATCCCGCCGCGGATGACCTCCGCCGAGAAGGCCCCGCAATTGAGGCTCAGCGCCAGGATGGCAGCGCTCCAGGGCTGGAAGCTGATGCCGAGCGCCGGCAGGCCGAAGAAGATGAAGAAGACCTGCACCAGGAACGGTGTGTTCCGGATGGCCTCGACATAGGTGCTGGCCGCGATCCGCGCCGCCGCGAACCGGCTCTGCTTGGCGAGAGCGGTCAGGATGCCGATCGCGAGCCCCGCCGAAATCGAGATGGCGGAGAGCAGGATCGTCAGCCAGCAGCCGCGCAGCAATTGCTCCCAATAGGGAAGCAAGGCCGAGAAATCGAACTGATAGGTCAAAGTTTTCCTCCAGGCGCCCCGGTCTGCTGCCAGGGTCGTTGTCTCAGGGGATGCGGAAGAACTCCCGGTAGAGAGGGATCTGCTCGCTGAGCATGGGGAGCCCCGGATGCGTGCCGAGGCCGCGTGCCGCGGCCTCCCGCAGCAGCCGCGTCTCGGCCGGTTTCATAATGATGTCGGCGATGACGGCATGCTGCGGCAGGCCATCGAGCCCGAAGGGCAGCGGATCGTCCGCGCGCAATCCCAGCGGTGTGGCGTTCACGACCACGTCGCTTGCGGGATCGAGGATCTCGGCCGCCTGCGCGCGGCCCGGCCAATGTGCGGCGAGGCGGCCGGCAAGCGCCACGGCACGGGGAGGATCTGTGTCGACGATCGACAGCGCCGACGCCCCTGCCTGTAACACGGCCACGGCGATCGAGACGCCGGCCCCGCCCGCTCCGACGAGGGCGAAGCGCTTGCCGGCAACCGCGCGGCCGGCGCGGAGGAGGCCCCGGACAAAGCCTTCGCCGTCGAAATTGTCGCCGGACCACATGCCGTCGGCTTCGCGCCGCAGCGCATTGACGGAGCCCGCCAGCCTTGCGGCGTGGCTCAGCCGATCGGCCTGACTGCAAGCTGCGAGCTTATGCGGGACGGTGACGAGGATGCCGTCGAGATTGGCGATCCGCTTCAAGCCTCCGACGACCACCGCGAGATCACTGGAGAACACTTCCACCGGGATCATCACGGCATCGACCCTGCTCTCGGCGAAGAGACGGTTCATCATCGCCGGCGCCATCACCTGGGCGACCGGATCTCCGAGCACCGCAAAGAGGCGCGTGCGGCCACTGATCGCCGTCCCCGCTGGGATGGCAGGAAGATCGCTCGTATCGCCGCTGTGGAAGGCTGCCGCCACCGGATCGCGCCCGCTCGATAAATTGGAATTAATTCCATAAATGATATTGTTCCATTCGAGTCAAGCAGGTGACACATCATTCCATTTTGAATAGAGTCCAATTGGAATGGAGCGAGCATGGATCGGGCCGTCGCGATTATCGAGCTGTTGTCCCGTCATGCCGGCGGCCTGCCGCTGATGACGATCGCCGACACGCTCGCGATCCCGCGCAGCGCGACGCATCGGCTGCTCGCGGACCTCAAGGACGAGGGCTATATCCGCCAGGAATTCGACGGTGGGGCATATCGGCTCACCGCGAAGATCGTGGCGCTCGGCTTCAGCCACCTGGCCTCCGCCGGGGTGACCACCCGGATCCAGCCCCTGCTCGATCGGCTGGCGGACAGGACCGGCGAACTGGTCACGCTGGCCGTGATCCATGAGGAGAAGCTGATCCGTGTCGCGAAAGCCCAGGGCGCGCGGCGCGGGCTGCTGTACAATCCCGATGAGGGCGCGGAGGTGTATCTGGCCGCGACCTCGAACGGCCACGCCTGGCTCTCCTGCCTGGAAGAGGACGAGGTCCTGCAACTGGTCGCCAGACAGGGCGTGAAGCGCGACGGCTACGGCCCCAACGCGCCCCGGACGATGCGCGCGCTGTTGAGCTTCGTCGAGACCGCGCGGGAACTGGGCTACGCCAAGATCTTCGAGACCTACGAGCCGGGAACCTCGGCCATCGCCGTCGCGGCTTTCAGCGAGCGCTCGAAACGCCCGATTGGTACGATCAGCGTCGCCGGCCCCGTCATTCGCATGACGAGCGCGGCGATGGATTACATCCTGCCGGCGCTGCGCGAGACAGCCGCGGCGATCGCCGAAGCCGGCGCGGGATTGCCGATCTTCGCCGAACCGGTTCACTGACATGTCCAGCCGCATTCGAGCCCTGGGCATGCTGGAAACACTGGCGCAGTATCCGGGCGGCCTGACACCGCGCGCGTTGGCCCAACTCCTGAAGATGCCGCAGGCTGCCGCGGAGCGGACGGTTCAGGGGCTCGCCGAGGGCGGCTTCGTCTTCCGCACGCCGGATGGCGCGGTGCGTCTCAGCGTCAAGCTGGCGGCGCTGGGGCTCGCCTATCTCGGAACCAGCGGCATCACCGACCTCGTTCAGCCCATTCTCGACGATCTGGCGAAGCGGACCGGAGAACTGGTGAGGCTCGCGGTCGTCGAAAGCGATCACCTGACCTGGGTGGCCAAATCCCAGAGCGCACAAAGCGGACTGTTCTACGTTCCGCACACGGAGCCCGAGGTTTATCTCGCCGCTACCGCGAACGGGCAGGCCTGGCTCGCAAGCCTCGACGACGCGCAGGTGCGAGCGGTCGTCGAGAAGCAAGGCCTGCACCGCCCGGGCCTCGGCCCGAATGCTCCGACGACGATCGAGCAATTGCTCGCGCAAGTCGAACGGACCCGCGCTATGGGCTATGCTTGTGTCACGGAAGCCTATGAAATCGGGACCTCGGCGATGGCCACGGCTATTCGCAAGCGCGGGGTCGGCCAACCTGTCGGCACGATCAGCGTTGCGGGTCCGACGATACGCATGACGCTGGAACGAATGGCCGAAATCGCTCCATGGCTACTCGCCAGCGCTGACGAGCTCGGCGCCGCAGCGGCATCATCCCCGCTATTCAGCCTGAGCTGAGCGGAAATTCGAACTGGCTGACAAAGGCCGCGGGCTCGTCGTAGCGCATCCAAGATCGACTTGACCTCCGGCCTGTCGCCAAAGGCACCGCCATCGTCCGCGAGGCTCTAACGGCCTTCAGAGCGATGCTCATCGAGCTCTTCTCCCGCCGGGTGGTGGGCTGGTCGATGAAGGCCGAGATGACCGCTCAACTCGTGACCGACGCGTTGATGATGGCGATCTGGCGACGGGGAAAGCCGGATGCCCTGCTGCACCATTCGGACCAGGGCAGCCAGTATGCCAGCGAGCAGTTCCAGAAGCTCATGGCCGACAACGGCGTCATCTGCTCGATGAGCCGCTCGGGGAATGTCTGGGACAATGCCGCGATGGAGAGCTTCTTCTCCTCGCTCAAAACCCAGCGGATCATAGGCAGGGTCTACCGGACACGCGACGACGCTCGTGCCGACGTGTTCGATTACGTCGAGCGGTTCTACAACGTCGTTCGCAGGCACTCGACCATCGGCTACCTCAGCCCGGTCGAGTTCGAAAAGAAGGTGGGATTAGCTTAACTGACTGTCCACAGAACCGGCAGCAGGCCAGTCAGGAACGCATCCACGATATCGAGCGCCAGCCCTTCGCCCACCACGCGCGCGCCAATCGACAGCATGTTGGCATCGTTGTGTTGGCGGATCATGCGGGCTGAGAAGGTGTCGGCGCAGAGTATCCCTCCGCCGAGGGCCGCCTTGTTCGAAGGTGAGAGCCTGTCCAGCCTGCCATCACGCTGATTTGGCATCGATGCCAGCAGCGGCGCTGGAGAACGGTAGTGGGCGACGAGACGTATGTACGGCGTAGGCATTGGAACTGGGACGAGAAGCGTGCCGTGAGGTGCTGCGTCGCGATCCGCATGGCGGCCACCTCTTCGTCTTCCGCGGCCGGCGCGGCGACCTGCTCAAGGTGATCTGGCACGACGGTCAGGGTGCGTGCCTGTTCTCGAAGAGGCTGGAGCGTGGCCGGTTCCTGTGGCCGTCGCCGGCGGATGGCATCGTGACGATCACGCCGGCCCAGCTCGGCTATCTGCTCGAAGGCATCGATTGGCGGATGCCGCAGCGGAGCTGGCGCCCCAGCGCGACGGGATGAACATTTGCGCTTGGCTCGCGGGCGATGGAGTGATTCCATCGCCCTGTGACGAACGCCTCCGATGCCCTGCCGAGCGACCTCGCCGCCGCCCATGCGATGATCCTGGCGGAGCGCGCGGCACGTCTGGAGGCCGAAGCGGCTGCCGCCCGGGAGCGTGCTGCAAACAGCAGCACGGACGCGCTGATCGGGCGGCTGAAGCTGGAGATCGAGAAGCTCAGGCGCGAGCTCTACGGCACGCGCTCGGAGCGCAAGGCCCGGCTCCTCGACCAGTTGGAGATGCAGCTCGAGGATCTCGAAGCCGACGCGACCGAAGACGCACTGGCGGCGGAGATTGCAGCGCGGGCGACAAGCGTTGTGGCGTTCCAGCGCAAGCGCCCCGCGCGCCAGCCGTTCCCGGACCACTTGCCGCGCGAACGCGTTGTCGTCGTCGCACCGGAGAGCTGCTCGTGCTGCGGCTCGCTGAAGTTGGTGAAGCTCGGCGAGGACATCACCGAGACGCTGGAGGTGATCCCGCGCCAGTGGAAGGTGATCCAGACGGTGCGCGAGCGCTTCTCCTGCCGCGAGTGTGAGACGATCGCCCAGCCGCCGGCGCCATTCCATGTCATCCCACGTGGTCATGCCGGACCGAACCTGCTGGCGATGGTGCTGTTCGAGAAGTAGGGCCAGCACCAGCCGCTGAACCGGCAGAGCGAGCGCTATGCCCGCGAAGGCATCGATCTGCCGCTCTCGACGCTGGCCGACCATGTCGGCGCCTGCGCTGCGGCCTTGCGGCCGCTCCATAGCCTGATCGAGCAGCATGTCATGGCGGCCGAACGGCTTCATGGCGACGACACGCCGGTGCCGATCCTGGCGAAGGGCAAGACCGACACCGGCAGGGCCTGGGTCTATGTCCGTGACGACCGGCCATTCGGCGGCGCCGATCCGCCGGCCGTGCTGGTCCAGGCCTCGCGAGACCGCTCGGGCGATCACCCCGATGAGCACCTGCGCGGTTTCACCGGCGTCCTGCAGGCCGACGCCTATGCCGGCTATAACCGGCTGCTCGCGCCCGATCGCCAGTCTGGGCCGGTCGTCGAAGCCCTGTGCTGGGCCCATGCTCGCCGGAAGTTCTTCGAGCTTGCCGATATCGCCACGAGTCGCCGGCGCGGGCGTAACGCCGCGCCGATCTCACCGATCGCCTTCGAAGCCGTCACTCGTATCGACAAGCTCTTCGAGGCGGCGATAAAATTGTCTTCAGCCTTCATTGCGCTCTGTGCCCCCAATGGAACCAGTATGTGTTTCGCGTGAGGTAGTGCTTTGTGTCTATATCTTTAACGTCGGTGTGCAGGTTGACATAGGCCAGGCCACCGAAGGGCTCGAACGCGGCGCGGCCGAGGTCGATGCGGTAGCCCAGTTCGCCGAAGATCTGCGCCGTGACGGCATTGTAGTCGGCGCGCAGGCGGTCGCTGAAATTGGCGAAGGCGACCCTGCGGCTGGTCTCGACGGCGTGCCAAGTGTAGCTGGCGCAGCGGTCATTGGCCTGAGGGCGACAGTTGGTTCTGACTGCTCCGCGATCGGGATCAGCTCGTCCCTTGCTGCCGCCGTGAAGAGCGGGAGTGGCTCATCACGCAGGGCCTTGATGGCCCAGAGCGCATCCCGCCGCGCGATGCCGAGCGACGGCCGGTACGCATCGGCGAGCGAGCTCGACCAAGGCGGCTGAAGGGATTCCGGCCCGGCGCCAGAGATCATCCACCGAGGCATAGGGCTGCCTGGCCCGGGCCAAGATAAGGCGCGCCGCCTCGGCATTGCCAAGGCCCTTCACCATGCCGCAGGCCCAGCCGAACAGCCAGACGCCCGTCGTCGGCATCGCGTGGCTCCAGAGTGCAATCCCAGTGGCTTTCGTTGACGCAGACCGGCCTGACCTCAACGCCATGCTCTTGCGCATCGCGGACGATCTGAGCGGGGGCATAGAAGCCCATCGGCTGAGCGTTGAGTAGCGCGCAGCAGAAAATGTCCGGGTGCCAACATTTCATCCACGACAAGGCGTAGGCGATCAGCGCGAACGATGCAGCGTGGCTCTCTGGGAAGCCATAGCTCCCGAAGCCCTCGAGTTGCCGGAACGTGCGCTCAGCAAACCCGTGCTCATAGCTATTCGCGACCATGCCATTGATCAGATTCTCGCTGAATTTCGAGACGCCGCCGGTGTGCTTGAAAGTCGCCATCGCGCGCCGGAGCTGATCAGCTTCGCCAGGCGTGAAACCGGCGCATTCGATGGCCGACCCGCATCGCCTGCTCCTGGAAGAGCGGCACGCCCAGGATCTTTCCAAGCACCGCTGCGAGCTCCGGTTTTGGATAGACGACATCCTCCCTGCCCTCGCGGCTGACCTCCTCCCGCCGCTCATGTTCGAAGTCGACATCGATGTCAGGAGGCAGCAGACGAGCAGAAAGTGCCGTTGTTATTGAGTCAGGATTGCCGCTGTGTGTTCGCGGTTACGACTGTGAGACAGATTGCTTATTTTCCCCTTTTGAACAGCGAGGTGAAGCGCCCGGACCAGCGTCCGGGCGCTGCTTGTCCGAACCTCAGACGTGGCCGTACTTCGCCAGGGCGTCGGCGAGCGAGAGCCCGCGCGAGAGCTCCTGCCGGATATTGACCTCGACGGCGGTCAGCCGCTCGGCCTCTACCAGCACCTCCTCGATCCGCTCGGCCGGGATGACGATGGCGCCGTCCTCGTCGGCAAGGATGAAGTCGCCGGGCTTGATCTCGACATAGCGGCTGGTCGCGCCGCGCATCAGCACGGGCACCTGGCTGGCATTGACCTTCCAGCGACCGATTGACTGCACCGGCGTGCGATAGCGCGCATAGACCGGGAAGGCCTGCTCGCCGATCCAGCGGATGTCGCGGATGCCGCCATCGACGAGCGCGCCGACGCAGCCCTTCTCCTTCATGCCGATCGCGATCAGCTCGCCGAAATAGCAGATGCCTTCGCCGTCGCCGCTCCAGACCGTGACCTCACCGGGCGAGACGCCCTGGCAGGCCTTCATCTTCTCGGCGTCGCCGCCAAGCGGAAACGGCGTCATCTGGCCGCGGATCGTGTAGGCGAAGCCGGCGAGCCGGCCGGTCGTCGCTGGGTAAGGCGCGAATTGCGGCGCCAGCCCCTGGTCGGGCAGGCCAAGCGTATCGAGCACGTCGGCGACATTCGAGGTGTCGACCGCGAGGAAGCGGCGGCAGATGTCCTCGCGCCAGGTGGCGTCGCGCTGGGGCAGTTCGGTCATGACCTCAAATCCTTTCAGATGCTCTGGAGGTAGCCGCCATCGACCCGGACGACCGAGCCGGTGATGTAGGCGGCGCGGGCGCTGGCGAGGAAGGCGACGACGTCGGCGTATTCCTCGGGCGTGCCGTAGCGGCCGAGCGGGATCGAGCCCGTGCTCTCGGCGACGATGTCGGCGAGCTGGCGGCCTTCGCGCTTGGCCTTCTGCTCGTCGAGAAAGAGGATGCGGTCGGTGGCGATCCGCCCCGGCAGGATGATGTTGCAGGTGATGCCGGACGCGGCGACCTCGCGCGCCAAGGTCTTTGACCATCCGACCAGCGACAGGCGCAAGGCGTTCGAGATGGCGAGGCTCGGGATCGGCGCGATCACGCCTGAGGAAGTCGAGGTGACGATCCGCCCGAAGCCGCGCTCGCGCATGCCCGGCAACACCTTGTCGGTGAGCGCGATGACGGAGAGTACCATCGCCTGGAACTGTGCCGTCCAGGTTTCGGGCGGTACACCGGCGGCGAGGCTCGGCGGCGGGCCGCCGGTGTTGTTGACGAGGATGTCGACCGGCCCGAGCGCCTCGCCGATCGCGGTAAGATGCCCGTCGGCCTCGTCGAGGCGGCCGATGTTCCAGCGTCGCGCCAGATGCGGCACGCCGAGGGCGGCGATATCCGCCGCCGTGGCGGCGAGCGCAGTCTCGTCGATATCGGCGAGTGCGACCTTGGCGCCTTCTTTTGCGAGCGTCCTGGCGATGGCGCGGCCGAGCCCGCCGCCGGCGCCCAGTACGAGCGCCGTGCGTCCAGCAATTCCCAGATCCATGATGGGTTCCTTGTGAGTCCTGGCTTACGAGCCGATGCGCAGGGGAGCGTCGAGCTTGCGCAGGTAGGAGATCACCGACAGCGCGGTGATGCGACCAGTCTTGGGGTTGTCGCTCGGCACGTTCTCGATCGTCATCGAGAAGCTGGCGGAGTCGGCGTCGACCTCGATGGTGTGGGTGTTGCGGGTCAGCGCCGGGTCGGCCCAGATCTCCAGCGTCGTCCGGTCCGGCCCGATGCCGGCGAGCGAGAGCGCGACGGCGACGTTGAGATTGGCCGGGAAACCGATCGCAGCCTCGCGCGGCGTGCCGCTGAACACCCGTGTCGGCTCCCTGACATCGTCCAGGACGATATTGTTCTCGACGAGATAGGGCGCGCCGACGAGGCCGCGCACCGGCTTGCGGGTGATCATCCGGACCGAGCGGATCACGCCCTCCGCCGCGGCGGTGACGGCGTCGAGGCCGAGCAGGGCGCCGGTCGGCACGACGATCTGGCCGCCATGGGTGCGGGCGATCTCGACGAGGCCCTCATGCGAGAGGATGGCGCCGGAACTCAGCACGATCACCGTCTTGCCGGCGCGCAGGAAGGGCTCGGCGATGGCCGGCAGCAAAGCGGCCGGTGCGCATTCAACGACGATGTCGGCGAGGCCCTCGAGCTCGTCGATCGCGACGACCGGGATCGGCCGGGAGAGATGCGAGAGCCGCTCGCGCGCCTTGTCGCGATCGTTGGCGGAGACGGCGGTAAGCTCGCAGCCGGGCACGCCCTGGTCGAGCACGCTGGCGATCTTGAGGCCGACGGCGCCGAGACCGGCGATGGCGACCCGCCGGCGCGGATGCGCGCCGGGTGCGGTAGGGGAAGTCATGGGCGTTTCCTTGCGATCAGCCGGCAGACGGTGCCGGGAACAGGCTGGCGTAATGGCGCGCGCAGGCGCCGGCCGTGGTGAACCAGATGCGGTCCTGATGCTTGTTGAGATGGTCGAGCACCCGGCGGAACTGCCGGATGCGGAAAGGCTGGCCGACGATGAAGGTGTGGATCGTCATGCCGTAGACCAACGCCTGCTGCTCGGACTGGCCGAGCATCTCGTCGAGATTGTCGATCGCCATGTCGGCGAAGGCCTGCGCCGTGCCGTCATGCAGCACGACCATCGGTACGTCGTTGACCTCGTGCGGATAGGGCATCGCCAGCAACGGGCCGCTGTTGGTCTTCAGCCAGACCGGCTGGTCGTCCATCGGCCAGTCCATGGTGTAGCCGTAGCCGGCCTCAGCGAGCAGATCCTCGGTGTTGGCGCTGGGATGGGCGCCGGGGCTCATCCAACCGCCGGGCGCAGCGCCCTCGTGCCTCGCGATCGCTTGTGTCGCCTCGGCGATCAGCCGGCGCTCGGCATCGACGTCCATGCCGTTCTGGTGCTCGGAATTGGTCCGGCCATGGGCGACGATCTCGTCGCCGCGACGGCGATGGGCTGCGACCAGTTCCGGGCAGTGCTCGTAGCAGGCGGTGTTGAGCAACACCGAGAGCGGCAGGCGATACTCGTCGAAGAGCTCGATCAGCCGCCAGCCACCGACGCGGTTGCCGTATTCGCGCCAGGCCCAGTTATAGGTGTTGGGGTGCTGGAGCCCCGGCGAATAAGGCAGGCCGAGCCCCGAGCCATAGGAGAAGTGCTCGACGCAGAGCGCGACATAGACCGCGAGCCGCTTGCCGCCCGGCCAAGTGAAGTCAGGCCGGTCGACGATGGGCGAGTAGGGGAAACGTCCAGGGGTAGGCAGCATGACCGGTATCCGTCAGGGGCGATAATCGGCCGGCGCGACGACCGAGGAGAGATCAACGGTCGCGACGTTCTCACGCGTCACCAGCAGCGCGGGCAGCACGACCCGCGCCTCGACCGGCTGCTTGGCCGCGGCCTTCAGCGCCTGCGCCATCGCGGCCTTGCCCTGGGCGACGACCTGCTGGATCGAGGTGCAGGCGATGTCGCCGTCCTTCAGCATCTGCTGGGCGGTCGGGCTGAAATTCGAGGCCGAGACCTTCACCGGCTTGCTCGCTGATTTGAAGGCGGAGACGACGCCGGCCGCCATGTCGTCGGTCGCGGCATAGATGCCGGCGAGGTCGGGGAAACGCTGCGTCCAGTCCTCGGCGGTGCCGAGCGCGGCATTACGGTTGTCGGCAAGGCGCGATTCCGCGACGATCTTGACGTCGGGCGCCGCCTTGGCCAGCGCCTCGCGGAAGCCCTGGGCGCGCAGGTCCGACCAGGCCTGGCCGGCGGGCCCCGCCATCATCGCGATCGTGCCCTTGCCGCCGACCGCCTTGGCGAGGCATTCGGCCTGGAGCTTGCCCATGTCGGCATGGTCGGCGCTGACCAGAGAGGCGAGCTTCGGCGTGTTCGGCGGCGAGGAGATGCCGACGACCGGGATGCCGGCCTCGATCGCGCGCTCGACGATCGGCTTGACCGCGTCGCCATTGGTCGCGCCGATCACGATCGCCGCGACCTTGCGCTGGATCAGGTCCTGCACCTGGGCGATCTGCTGCGAGGCATTGGCGTCGCCGCCGGCATTGAGCTTCAGCACCTTGGCGCCGCCGGCCTTCGCTTCGCTCTCCATGCCGTAGACGGCGGAGATCCAGAAGGAGGAGGCAAGGTTCGGCACGGCGATGCCAATCGTCTTCTCCTGGGCGAGGGCCGGTTGCGCCAGCGCGGCGGCAGCGATCGAGGCGAGCAGGAGGCTACGGCGGGACAGGGATGTCATGGCGATATGTCCTTGGGCTGGCGGTTGCGGGAAAGAAGCGAGCGGAGGGCCGTGTCCATCAGGCCGGAGCCGAGGATGACGAGGCCGACGGTGACCTGCGCCAGGAAGGGTGAGACCCCGGTGAGGTTGAGCCCGGTCAGCACGACCTGGACGAAGAAGGCGCCGGCAGCGACCGCGATGGCGTTGGCGACGCCACCCGACAGGGCGGTCCCGCCGATGATCGCGGCGGCGATCGCTTGCAATTCCATGCCGGCGCCTTCGGTCGGCAGGCCGGCGCCGGCCCGCGCCGTCATCAGCGCTCCGGCGAGTCCGGCGAAAAGGCCGCAGAGTTGGTAGGCGCGGATCTGCAGCGCGCCGGCATCGGCGCCGACCAGGGCGACGGCTTCGGAATTGGCGCCGAGCATCAGGATGCGCTTGCCGAGCGTGGCGTGGCTCAGGAGGAACTGGGCGCCGAGAACGCAGCCGAGGGCGAGCCAGGCCAGCGGCGGCAGGCCAAGAATGGGATCAAAGGCGAGACTGGTGGCGTGACCGGCCTCGACCAGCGGCACGGCCTGGCCGTCATCGCTGACCAGCAGGGCAAGGCCCTTCAGCGCGACCAGCGAGCCCAGCGTCGCGACGATCGGCTGCAGGGCGAGACGGCCGACCAGCCAGCCGTTCAAGGTGCCGCAAGCGAAGCCGACGACGGGGGCGACCAGCAGGCCCGCCAGCCCGAAGCTGTTGGCGGCCATGGCGGCGAGCGTTCCGGCGAACGCCGCGATCGCTCCGACCGAGATGTCGAAGCCGCGGGCGGCGAGGGCGAACATCTGTCCGGTCGCGAGCAGGATCAGGACCCAGGCCTGTCCGGCGACGCTGGCGGCATTGCCGAGCGAGAGGAAGCCGGGTGCGATCGTGGCGAAGACGAAGCCGGCGGCGAGGATGCCGGCAGGTGCGACCAGGAGACGAGGTGCGATAGCGGGGGTCATCCGCGCCTCCCGGCAGTCAGCACGCGGGCGGCTTGGCCGAGGAAGGCCCAGTCGCGCTGGAGCAGCACCGCAGCGACGACGAGCGTGCCGAGTAGGATCAACTGGTAGGCAGTCGGCAGGTTCAGCAGCACCACGATGTTGTTGAGCATGGCGACGATCAGCACGCCGCAGGCGACCTGCAGGACATTGCCGCGCCCGCCGCCGAGCGGCAGCCCGCCAACGGCACAGGCGGCGATGGTCTCGAAGGGCAGGTTCGGCGCGAGCATGGGCTGGCCCGAGGCGACGCGGCTGGTCAGGATGACGGCGCCGAGCGCGCAGAACAGGCCTGCCACGGCATAGCCGGCGAAGACGAGGCGGGGCACGGAAAGCCCGGCGAGCCTGGCCGCCGTCGCATTGGCGCCAACCAGATACCAGCCGCGCCCAAGCCGGGTTTTCGCAAGCAGCACATGCAGCGCGGCGAAAGCGGCGGCGGCGCAGAGGATCGGCACGGGGATGCCGAAGACGCGGCCGCGCGCCGGGAAGGAGAAGGCATTGGAGGGCGGCGCATCGATCGGCAGGCCACCGGCAAGCCAGGCGGCGAGACCGGAGGCGATCATCAGCATGCCCAATGTCGCGATCACCGGCGGCACAGCGAAGCGGGCGACGAGCAGGCCATTGAGCATGCCGACGCCCACGATCAGCAGGCCGCCGAGGAGGAAGGCGCCGACGACTCCGGCCGTCGGCAGGGCCATGGCGATGACGACACTCGCCAGCGCCGCCGAGGCGCCGAAGGAGAACTCTATGCCGGCGAGAATGACGACGATGGCCTGACCGCAGGCGACGATGCCGAGGATCGCGGCGATGCGCAGAACGTTCTCGACATTACCGAGCGTGCCGAAGCGCGGCACCGTCAGGGCCGCCAGCGCAAACAGCAGCGCCGTCACGACGAGGATGGCGGGCGGACGCAGGATGGCGGCCATGCTGGAGGGGCCTCGATCGCCGAGAGGAAAGCTGCTCATGCCGCGGCCCTTCCGGCGAGCGCGGCCATGATCGCCTCGATCGAGGCGCTACCCGGCAGTTCCTCCGCGATCATCCCGTCGCGGACCACGAGATAGCGGTCGCAGAGCGCCGTCAGCTCGTCGAGATCGCTCGATGCGATCAGGACGGCGACGCCGCTGCGAGCCATCTCGATGATGGCGCGATGGATCATGGCGCGGGCGGCGACATCGACGCCCCGCGTCGGCTCGAGCAGGACCAGCGCCCGCAGGTTCGGCAGAGCAAGGCAACGCGCGATCAGAAGCTTCTGCTGATTGCCGCCGCTGAAGCTCGCGGCCTCCGCATCCGGCCGGGCCGGATGCAGATGCAAACGGCGCAGCAGCGGCTCGATCGCATTGCGTTCGCGCGTCTTGCCGAGGAGGCCACGGGCGGAGAAGCGCGAGAGCGCGCTGGCGGAGGCATTGCCGATCGCGCTGACGGGCGGAAACAGCCCTTCGGCATGGCGATCGGCCGGGACATAGGCGACACCGAGGCGGACGGCCTCGCGCCGGTCGCCGAGCGCGAAGCGCTGCTCGCCGACCGCGATCTCGCCGGCACCGGACGTAGCTCCGGCCATGGTGGCGGCGATGGCGAGTGCACCGGAGCCGACCAACCCGGCGAGGCCGACGATCTCGCCGGCTCGCACGGAAAGATCGAGGCTATGGCCAGTCGCCATGCGCACGCCTGCCGCAATCAGGACCGGCTCGGCCCGAGCGCTGCCGGAGCGCTGCTCATGTTCGACCTGGGTGCCGAGCATCGCCTTGACCAGCGTGGCGCGGTCATGCCGGCCGATCGGAGCGGCATCAATCACGGTGGCGCCATCACGCAGCACGGTGACCTCGTCGGCGAGGTGTTCGATCTCGTCGAATTTGTGCGAGATGAAAAGCACGGCCGCGCCGCCGGCGCAGAGATCGCGCACCACGACGAAGAGCCGCTCGGCCTCGGCGCCGTTCAGTGCCGCCGTGGGCTCGTCGAGAACGAGGATGCGGCAGTTGCGGCCGACACCGCGGGCGATCTCGAGCAATTGGCGCTCGCCGAGCGAGAGCGATAAAACCGGACGGTCGAGATCGAGGTCGAGCCCGACCCGGGCGAGCCAGGCCCTGGCCTCGTCGCGCCCCGCCAGCGCGTTGCGGCTGAGACCGGCCCGGCCGGCGGCGAGCTGGAACGCCGAGAGATTGTCGAGGACGGAGAGCTCGGGAAACAGGCTGAGATGCTGATAGATCGGCACGATTCCCGCGGCGATCGCCTCGGCGACCGAGCGGAAGGCGACTGGCTTGCCGGCAAGGGCGACGCTGCCACTGTCGGGCTTCACCGCGCCGACGATGATCTTCACCAGGGTCGACTTGCCGGCGCCGTTCTCCCCGAGGAGCGCATGGACACGGCCGGCGCGCAAGGCGAGATCGGCACTGCGCAATGCACAGGTCGCACCGTAGCGCTTGGTGATGTCGCGCATGGCTAGCGCGATCGCTGGCTCGATCGTCATCGGCAGTTCCCCGTTCACCACCTGATGCGCTCTTCGGCTGCACCGATGTTGCCGTGACGATGGAGCCGCCACCCGGTCGTCACAAACGAATTGTTCGGCGCTCATGCATGATCTATTCTCATGCATACGAGAGGTGCTGCATGCGAAAGAGGCGTCTGCCGCCATTGAATGCGTTGCGCGGCTTCGACGCTGCGGCGCGCCACCTGTCCTTCACCAAGGCGGCCGAGGAGCTGAACCTGACGCAGGGTGCGGTCAGCCGTCAGGTCAAGGAGCTGGAACTCCATCTCGGGCAGGAGCTTTTCCACCGCTTCACCCGCAGGATCGAGCTCACCGCCGAGGGTGAGCAGTTCTTCCACAGCGTCGAGAGCATGCTCGACGAGCTCGAGCGCGCCGCTGGCCGCTTCACCCGCCGCCGCGACCGGGCGACGCTGACAGTGTCCGTGCTGCCGACGGTCGCCTCGGTCTGGCTGATGCCACGGCTCCATCACTTCACCAGCCAGCACCCGGAGATCGAGCTGCGGGTCGTTTCCTCGATCGAGCCCGCCGATCTGCTCGCGCACGATGCGGATGTCGCGATCCGTGTCGGCCGGCTGCCCGGCCGGCACTATGAGCGCAACCAGCCGCGCATCGAATTATCGATGCTGACGCGCTGGGACGGGGTCCATGCCGACGAACTCTTTCCGGATCGGCTCGTGCCGGTCTGCTCACCGGACCTGATCGGCGAAACTGGCATCACTCCGGCCGATCTGGCGCGCTGGCCGCTGATCCATACTTCGACGCGCCGCCATGCCTGGCCGGACTGGCTCAAGGCCCATGGCGTGCGCGCCGCGGTCGAGATCGAGCAGACGCTGCAGTTCGGGCACTTTTTCATGTCGCTGGATGCGGCACGGCAGGGCCGCGGCATCGCGCTCGTTCCCGACATCGTGCTGGCACATCAGGACGGGATGCGTGAGCTCGTGATGCCCGTTGCGGGTGGTCTCGACAGTGCGGGCGAGTACTATCTGCTGATCCACGAGACGCGTCTGGACGAGCGCCACGTTCAGCAATTCCGCTCCTGGGCGCTCGCCGAGGCGTTTCGGGCTCGGGATGCGCTGCCCGGGGTCACGCATGAGCCGGCCTCATAGATAGACGGCTATTTTTTCGTTTGTGAACCGGCCCCGCTTCGATGCTGCTTCAGGCATCGAGACGAGGGGGACAACCATGCCGGGCTTCAAGGCTTTCGCCATCGTATGGCTGTTGACGGGAACACAGGCTGCCATGAGTGCCGACATCGAACGTTTCCGCTTGGATGACGCATCGCCGTACAAGAACCAGTTCCTGGAATCGCTGCTGGTTCCCTCCGGGACCGACCTTCTGATGCTGAGCGGAGTGACTCCGCCGGTCGTCGACGCGACGGTTCCAGATGACACCGTCGCCGCCTATGGCGACACCGAGACGCAGACGCGAGGAATCCTCAAGGACATCGCGGCAACGCTCGCCAAACGCGGGTTCGCAATGAGTGACATCGTCAAGATGCAGGCTTTCCTCGTTGGCGATCCCGCTAAGGGCGGCAAGGCCGACTTCCAGGCTTTCTCGAAGGCGTATCTCGAATTCTTCGGCACGTCCGAGAACCCGAATATTCCGGTGCGCACACGTGCTCAGGTCACCAGCCTCGTCTGGCCGGGCTGGCTCGTGGAGATCGAAGTCATCGCGGCAAAGCGGCGCTGACTTCACGACGGGCAGAGTCCGGGACATCCGGCAAAATTGGGCCAACAACTTGATGCCTGATCACCTCACAGGTCAGGCACGGCCGCGATGCGCCATTATCGCAACTGGAGTGGCCGGCATCGACCTCGCGGCCGGCGCGCTCTGCGATAGCGATCGCTGTCAGCCGTCCCTGCGTGCCGGAGCGGCCCGGCGTAGAGACCGCGGTGGTTCACCGAACGCGGCTTTGAAGTCGCGCGAGAGATGGGCGCTGTCGGCAAAGCCGGCACCCATGGCGATGTCCGTGAGCGAGCGCTTGCTGTTGAGGATCAGCCATTTCGCATAGTCGAGCCGGAGCTTGCGCTGAAAGGCGGCCGGGCTCTGGCCCAATGACGCGCCGAACAGACGTTCGAGCTGGCGCGGGCTGACGCCGACATAGCGCGCCACCGCGGCGATGGGCGGGGGATTGTCGAGCCGCTGCTCGATGAATTGCGCGGCCTGCTGCACCCGAACGTCGAGATTGGGCGCCAGCTCGGCATAGAAATGCGCCTGCGGCATCTCGGCCGGGCGCATGTCCTGCAGCATCATGTGCCGCATCGCCTGCTGGGCCTTGTCCCGGCCGCAATGGCGCGCGACGAGATAGAGGCCGAGATCGATCGCGGCGGTCGAGCCGGCGCAGGTGATCAGGTCGCCCTCGTCGATGAAGAGCCGCTCGACCCCGGCCGAGACCTTGGGGAAGCGCTCCTTGAAGGCGTCGAGCACGTTCCAGTGCACGCAGACCCGGCGCGGGCCGGCGAGGCCAGCACGGGCGATGGCGAAGGTGCCGGTGCAGATGCCAAGTAGTCGCACGCTGGAGGCAGCCGCCCGGCGCAGATAGCCGAGCAGGCTCTCGGGGAGAGCGTCGTTGAGGTAGTCGTTGCCGCCGCAGACGGCGATGTAGTCGAAGCCGGCGGGGTCGAGCAGGCCTGCATTCGGGGTGACCGAGACGCCGCAGCTCGAACGCCGCGGCTCGCCGTCGAGGCTCATCACCGTCCAGCTGGCATGGAGCTGGCGGCTGCGCCCGCCATGGTCAGCCGCCAGACGCAGCACGTCGATCAGCCCGGAGAAGGCGGCGAGCGTGAACTGGTCGAGCAGCAGGAAGCCGATCCGCAGCCGCGAGACTGGCGTTGTCGCGGGCAGTGGCCGATCGCTGGCTGGCTGGAGCTGCACGGTGCTCATGTCGTGATTATTCAAATTTTGGGCCGGCGCATTCTAGTGCCTTTTGCGGCCTGCGCGCCAACATATCCCTACAGAAGCGCAAAGACGCTCGGCAGAGGAGAACGACGATGACCCGACCCATCCGGCTGGCCGCGGCCATGCTCGCCACCACCCTGCTCACCGCCCCGGCCCTGGCGCAGCAGCCTTCGTCGATCACCGTCGCCTGGTATGGCGGCAATTGGGGCGATGCCTTCAAAGCTTGCGTCGCCGAGCCCTTCACCAAGGCGACCGGCATCGCCGTCAACGCCGAGATCGGCACCTCGACCGTCACTTTGGCGAAGCTGCAGCAGCAGAAGGCGGCTCCCACCATCGACGTCGCCTGGATGGATGGCGGCATCAGCGAGCTTGCTCTCGCGGCGGAGGTAACCGACAATCTCGACCCGGCGGCGATCCCCAATCTCGCCAACACCTTGCCGGAAGCGATCTACAAGAGCGGCGCGACCACTTATGCGCTCGGCACCGGCTATTATTCGCTCGGGCTCACCTACAATACCCAGAAGGTCAAGGCCGTGCCGACCTCCTGGAACGATCTCTGGAAGCCGGAGTTCGAGGACGCCGTCACCATCCCTTCGCCGGCGAATTCCTCGGGCGTGCCCTTCGTGATGTTCCTGTCGAAGATCTGGGGCCACCCGGACGGCGATCTTTCTCCGACCTTCAAGAAGATCAAGGAACTCAAGGCCGCCTTGTTCTTCGATTCCTCGGGCGCCGCCACCAATGCCTATCAGAGTGGCGAAGCGATCATCGGCGCGCATTTCAACGTCGGCGCCTGGGATCTTGCCGACAAGGGGCTGCCGATCGGCTTCGTCGTGCCGAAGGAAGGCGCTTGGGCGACCGATGCCCGCCTGCACCTAGTCAAGGGCACGCCGAAGAAGGAGGCGGCCGCCAAGTTCATCAACCAGGCGCTGACGCCGGAAGCCTCCGGCTGTCTCGCCGAGAAGCTCTATCTCGGCCCGTCCGTGAAGAACGTCACGGTCAAGCCCGAGACCGCCCGCAAGCTGCCCTGGGGCGAGACCGGCTCGGTCAAAAACCTGCAATTGTTCGACTGGGCCGAGATCAACGGCCTGCGCTCGCGAGTCGTCGACGAGTGGAACCGCCAGATCGCCCGCAAGTGATCGCACGGCAACAAGCACCGCGAGCCGCAGCATGAGCCCCATCCTCGCCATAGACGGCCTGTCCAAGCATTTCGGCCGACAGCCGGCGCTGACGGCGATCGAGCTTGCCGTCGAGCAGGGCGAGTTCATCGCTCTGCTGGGGCCGTCGGGCTGCGGCAAGACGACGCTGCTGCGCTGCATCGCCGGCTTCCTGACGCCGGAGGCCGGCACGATCCGGCTGGCGGGCGAGGATGTGACGCGGCTGCCGCCCTATCGGCGCCCGCTCAACACCGTCTTCCAGAACTACGCGCTCTTCCCGCATATGAGTGTGGCTGAGAACGTCGCCTATGGGCCGCGCCGGCAGGGCGTCGCCAACGACGAGGCGGCCAAGCGCGCGGCCGAGGCGCTGGAGCTCGTCGGCTTGGCTGGTTTCGGCGAACGGCTGCCGGCGCAGCTCTCAGGCGGCCAGCAGCAGCGCGTCGCGCTGGCGCGCGCCATCGTCAACCGGCCGCAATTGCTGCTGCTCGACGAGCCCCTGAGCGCGCTCGACCTCAAGCTGCGCAAGAAGGTTCAGAGCGAGCTCAAGCAGATCCAGCATCGGCTCGGCATCGCCTTCCTGTTCGTGACGCACGACCAGGAGGAGGCGATGACGATGGCCGACCGGATCGTGCTGATGAACCGCGGCCGGATCGAGCAGATCGGCCGTGGCCAGGACATCTATGCCCGGCCAGCGACCCGCTTCGCCGCCGATTTCATCGGTGATGCCAACCTGCTTCCGGTCGAGCGGCGTGGCGATGGCAGCTTCTCGCTGCTTGACGGCGCGATCACGCTTCCCGCCGCCGATGTACCGCTGGGCGAACTCACCGGCGTGCTGCGGCCGGAGGATATCCTCGTCACGGCCGAGCCCGTCGCCGAGCGCCTTGCCCTGCCGGCCGTTGTCTCTGACATCGTCCATGTCGGGAGCCATGCCTCGGTGGCGCTTACCGTTCCCGGCTCCACGCTGACCTCCCGGCTCGCCCCGTCCACTCTGGCCGGCCTGGGCGTCGGTCAGCCCGTCTTCGCCAATCTCCGCCTTAGCGACCTGCGCCTCGTGCTGGGGGATGCGTGATGAGGGGAACGCTGCGCCCGGTCCTGCTGCTCTGCGCCCTGCCGGCCGCCTTCTTCGTCGCCTTCTTCCTGGCGCCGATGGCAGTCGTGCTGATCGCGAGCCTGACCACGCTGGCGGGCCAGCCGACCTTCGCGCATTACGTCCGCATCCTCGCCGACGCCTATCACTGGGACGTGCTCTGGGTGACCTTTCGGATCGGGGCGCTTACCACGCTCGTCTGCGTGCTGATCGGCTATCCGCTCGCGTGGTATCTCGTCCGCATCGTCAAATGGCGGCCCTGGCGCCGTTTCTGCGTGATCCTGCTGGTGGTGCCGCTGTTCACCAGCAATATCGTCCGCTCCTTCGGCTGGATGGTGCTGCTCGGCCGCAACGGCTTGGTCAATGACGGGCTGATCGGGCTCGGCCTGATCGAGCGGCCGATGCGCTTCCTCGGCACCGAGCTCGGCATCCTGATCGGCCTTGTCTACATCCTGCTGCCCTTTATCGTGCTCGCCGTGGGCAACGCGCTCGCCAAGGTCGATCCGGCGCTGGAGCATGCCGCCGCCGATCTCGGCGCGACGCCGGCCGGCACTTTCCGCACCATCATCTTCCCGCTCAGCCTGCCCGGCCTGATGGCCGGTGCCGTCATGGTCTTCATGCTGGCGGTCAGCGCCTATGTCACGCCGGCGCTGCTCAGCGGCGGGCGGATCACCGTCTTCTCGATGCTGATCTTCCAGCAATACAGCTCGGTCTTCGACTTCAACTATGGCGGTGCGCTCAGCATCACCATGCTGGTGCTGACGCTGGCGCTCGTCGCCATCGCCGGGCGGTTCAGTGAGCCGAGGAGGGCTTGAGATGATCTCAGCTCTCGTCCGGATCGTCTCCTTCGCTGCGCTGGCCTATCTCGCGCTGCCGCTCGTCGTCCTCGTCGGGGCATCGCTGACCACGACCAGCTTCCTCGCCTTCCCACCACAGGGCCTCACGCTCGCCTGGTACGGCAAGATGCTGGGCGACCCCTCCTATGTCTCGGCCTTCCTGATCAGCACGCTGCTCGCAGTCGTCGCGACCATTGTCGCGGTGCTGCTGGCGGTGCCTGCGGCGATCGCGATCGCCCGCTATCGCTTCACCGGCCGCGGCCTCCTTTCGGAGACGCTGATGTCGCCGCTGAGCCTGCCGCATGTCGTGCTCGGCGCGGCGCTGCTGCAATATGGCAGCGCGATCGGGCTCGTCCGCAGCTTTCCGGCGCTGCTCGTCGGGCATGTCGTGATCATCATGCCCTTCGTCCTGCGTGCCGTGCTGCCGCAGTTCAGCGACGAGCAGCGCAGCCTTGAGGAGGCTTCCGCCGATCTCGGGGCTCGGCCGCTGACCACCTTATTCCTGGTGACCCTGCCGCAGATCCGCAGCGGGCTCGTCAGCGGCGCGATCTTCGCCTTCATCGCCTCCTGGATCAATGTCGAGCTCAGCATCTTCAACACGACCGCCGAGCTGACCACGATCCCGGTCAAGCTGTTCAACTACGTCCAGTACACGATCGACCCGACGATCGCGGCAGTCTCCGGCCTGACCATCATCGTCGCCGCCGTCGTGATCGTGCTGCTCGACCTCACCATCGGCCTCGACGTGCTCTCGGAGCGACGCCGCTAACCCTTTCGACCACCTGTTTTCCCAAGGAGCCGACCATGCGCCAGCAGAATGTCTTCGACGTCGTCTACACGCATACCGAGGGTGAGCCCCTCTGCATCATCCATAGCGGGATTCCGTACCCGGCCGGATCGAGCATCCTGGAGAAGCGCCGCTTCCTCGAGGAGAACTATGACTGGCTGCGCTGCGCCCTGATGCGCGAGCCGCGCGGGCACAAGGACATGTTCGGCGTCTTCCTGACGCCGCCGTCGAGCCCGGATTACGATGCCGGTCTCATCTATATCGACGGCACCCAGTACTCCCATATGTGCGGCCACGGCACGATCGCCGTCGGCATGGCGATGGTCGCGCTCGGCCTTGTCCGGCGCGGCGAGAACGGCCGCACCACTATCCGCTTCGAGACCACCGCCGGGCTGGTCACCGCCGAGGTCGCCAATGACGGTCCGGACGTGCTCTGGACCCGTTTCGAGAACGTGCCGGCCTATGTCGCGGCGCAGGACGTGCCGTTCGACCTGCCGGGCGTCGGCTCGCTCAAAGCCGACATCGTCTGGGGCGGCAATTATTTCGGCATCATCGACCTGCGTGGCACCTCGCTCCGGATCTCGCCAGAGAACGGCTCGGAACTCTCGCGTCTCGGCATCATCGCACGCGAGCAGCTCCGCCAGAAGGTCGCGATCCAGCACCCGGCCTCGGCCCACATCAACAACTTCAACTTCGTCACCTTCTGGCACGAGCCGACGATCGAAGGCGCCTTCTACAAGAACGTCCACGTCTTCTCAGCTGGCCAGCTCGACCGCTCGCCCGGCGGCACCGGCACCAGCGCGATGATGGCGATGTATGAAGCGCGCGGCCTGATGAAGCTGCACCAGCCGATCCGCTCGGAAGGCCTGCTCGGCTCCGGCACCTTCGAGGGCTGCCTGATCGGCGAAGCCAGCCTGAACGGCACCCGCGCCGTGCGCCCGACGGTGAAGGGCACCGCTGGCCTGCTCGGCACGGCGCGCTGGACGATCAACCGCGACGACCCGGTCGACGCCGGCTTCCTCGTGGCTTGATCGACGATAGCACCGGGACGACAGAATGGAGTTGTCCCGGCCCGCTCTCGGTCGACATGTATCGCCGTCTGGCGCCATTTGCGGACATTAAGCGCGCCGAGAAGCGGACGCTCCGCGCTCGTGGGAAAATGATAGACCCTCGATCCTCCATGCCTCTCCGAGCACCTGGTGGAGCGCGGACGGCGCGGCTTCGGGCAAGCCTCTCACAATGTCAGAACCAAGGGGCAATGGTCCGAGACCTCGGGCTCAGCGACCACGGTGAAGTCCGCCACGTCCACGTAACCGTTTACAAGCATGTAATCAGCGAATTTTCCTGCTTTCGAATAGTGAGACGTGCGCGTGCTGTCGAACCCTCGTGCGGTGACAAGATCCACCAGACCGATGCGGCCGAGGATCTCAAACGTTTGGCTCCCAGGGTCGACGTTGAAATCCCCACACACGACGACAGGATCGCCTGGCTCCGCGATTTGCTGAACGAGTTCCGCCAGCCGGTTGGCTTGCGCGACCCTTTCGGGGGTATCGCCCTTTCCTCCGAGGTCGCGTAAGCCGTGCATGTGGGCAACGCAGATGAACTGCGCCTTTTCGAAGTCGAAAACCCGGACGACGTGAGCGCTTCGGGACCTCGGGTGCTCGCCATAGCCATCGGGAGAGAAGGCTTTGTGGACGAAGCCTTGCACCTGCCCTGTGATCGGCAGCGTGCGGCGCACGAATGTTGCAAGGCCCCACTGTGATGGGATGGATGACTCCCCATCCCAGAGCACCCCTTGCGCTGCCGGGCAGAAGATCGGCGTGTGATCTGGGAGAACCCTCGCGACATCGCGAAACATGTTCGCTCGTTGCGGGAGAACGTGGCTTCCGTCTCGGTAGGTCAGCCACTCTTTCGTGGTCTCAGGGCTGTGTACCACCTCCTGGAAGCAGAGGATGTCTGGAGATGACGCCCCCAGATAGGTAGTGAGCGGCGCATGGAGCTTCCCGCCCCAGCCGTTTAGACACATGATCTTCATCTATCTATCAGCCTTGAGCCTCGACTGTTCCCTGCCCGGAGGCGTTGTAGCGGTGGCAATGGTTCGGGGTCGATAGTCTCCCGACAGTTCGTCGCTGGCAGATTGCAGCTTCTAGGCCGACTATGGACTCGGAGGGCCGCGAGCCTCGCGCCATTTCCAGACATTGGCTGGTCGCCTGGAAGCAGACATCGGCATGCGGTAGCCTGATGCCCATCAAGAGGTGGGCGCGATCCTGCCCCACGCAGGCTCGCTTAGCCTTCAGGGGCCGGACATCATGATAATGCGCGTGAACGTTTCGGCGGCTGAGGTCCACACACGGACATTGGCTCTCGGCCCGAAAGCGGACCTCCTAGCGAAGCACGCCACGGACGAAACCCTCGCGAGCAAGCGGGCGTTTATGGATGAACCGCCCGAGCCCCGATTCGGTCAGTTCATCACGAGCTTCTCAACCGAAGCTTGCCATCAGGCTCGCACCAGAGATCTCGAATCTGGTGTTTTCACTTGCCGCAAGCCTTAGAAATCGTTCGAAGATTGGCAGTGCACGCGAGGGCTCATTAAGAAGGGCCGGAAAGCCCGCCTTGTTGCACTCGGTGGCGCGAAACTCGATCGCAGAGATGCCGACGCTGTCGATATTGATGCGACAGACCAGGGACCACGGATCGATCTGGGAGAAGATGGCCTGCTGATCGGGCGTAGCGTTCTTCCAATCCTGCTGAGCGATGTGATTGCCGAGGCTGTAGAGAATGGGCTTGCCTCGATACGTCTCCAGACCTGCGGGGCTGTGAGCGTGATTGCCTAGCACCATGTCGGCACCGGCATCGATCAAGGCGTGCCCAAGCGGGCGTTGATACTCCGCCAGTGGGTCGCCGCGCCCGTAGCCCCAATGCACGCTGACAATGAGCGCGTCGACGCGCAGCCGCAGATTTGCGATTGCTTCCCGAAGGCGATCCAGATGGCCAGCGGACACCTTGCTGCGCATTCGCATCGGCGCGCCAGGCTCGGTTGCGAGCAAGACGGGATGGATCTCTGGCCATTGCTCGATCGCCAGCGGGGCGATGCCGGGCCGTGTTTCGGTCGCAGCATAGTCCGGCGGCAACAAGCAGGACACGGCGAGCGTGCCGATGCGGCAGCCATTGATCTCCCGGATGTCTGGTGCGAGGGATGCCTCCAGGTTCACTCCTCCGCCGACTGTCGACACGCCGGCCTCGCGCAAGTGCCGAAGGGTCTCCAGAAACGCGTCGGGTCCAAAATCACAGGTGTGATTGGTCGCAACCGTGAGCAGGCCGAACCCCGCTCGTCCCAAATCGCCCGCAACGGCTGGATCGACGAGATATGCGATCGGCGCATCGCTGCGATATCCGCGGCCAGCGAACTGAACCTCGCACGCCCCCCAAACCAGATCGCTCTCGCGCACGTACGAAAGCGTCTCCTGATAATCGCGATCGATCGCTTCGCCATCCGCATAAATCCTGTTGCGGACGACGATATCCCCCACTGCACCGAGCACTACCATTACCGCTTCATCCTGTAATATTTTTTTGATGCACCACTTTCGTATCAGAAAATCGCGATCGTCAATCCCATCTCTCTCCCAATCGAGATCGAGACGAGACCGCTTGACTCGCTTGACTGATTTGTGATGTTTTTTTAATGCATCACAAATCAAGCCCACCCGGCATATGCTGGCTAAAGGCCACTGAGGGGAATTTCACATGGCCGAAACATCATTGGCGGGCGTCGCCCCCCGCTCTCGGGATGCGCTGCTGGACGGTGCCTATCGCAGAATCTTCTGGCGCCTGATCCCGCTGATCATGGTTCTTTGGGTGCTGGCCTGGGTCGACCGCGTAAACGTCAGCTTTGCGAAGCTGCAAATGGCGGACCAGCTCCGCTTTTCGGAAGCGGTTTATGGTCTCGGTGCAGGCATCTTCTACATCGGATACTTGCTCTTCGAGGTCCCGAGCAACTTGCTGCTTCAGAAGATCGGGGCACGAAAGACGATCGCCCGCATCGCCATCGGCTGGGGTGTTGTCTGCATGGCAATGGCATCCGCGACAACGCCAGCGACCTTTTATGCGTTGCGCTTTCTGCTCGGCGCTTTCGAGGCCGGCTTCTTTCCGGGCGTGATCTTGTACCTGACCACATGGTTCCCGACGGAACGCCGGGCGAGGGTCTTCGGCATTTTCATGTCTTCGGTCGCCTTGTCGGGCGTGATCGGCGGCCCGCTGGCCGGGCTGATCATGACCACGATGCAAGGGTGGGGTGGGCTGTCCGGCTGGCAATGGCTGTTCATCGTCGAGGGCGCGCCGACCATCCTTATCGGCCTCGTCGCCCTGCTTTGGCTGACCGACCGGCTGGAGCAGGCACATTGGCTGAGCAACGACGAACGCTCCGCGGTTCGAAGCGATCTTGATCGTGACGCGCGCATGCTGGGACAGCGGGAGCATGCGCTTTCGACGGCGCTGCGCGACCCGCGGCTGTGGATTTTCACACTGGTCTACTTCTGCGTCATCGTCGCGAACGCCACCGTCGCATTCTGGGGCCCAACAATCATGCGCGAGGCCGGATTTGCGAACGTGGCCACGATTGGCTGGCTGGTCTCGGGCGCTTCGCTGATCGGCTCGGCAGTCATGATCGGCAATGGGCTGATGGCCGATCGCACCGGACGTCCGCTTTGGCAGTGCATCGGCTCGCTGGCCGCGGGCGCGTTGGGGTTGGCTGGCATTGCCGCCGTTCTTCATTCCTCGCCACAGCTCGTGTTCGTAATGTTCGCGTTGGCTCTCGCGGGCGCTTACGGTGCCATTCCCGTCTTTTGGCAGTTGCCGAGCAAGCTCTTCGCGGGGACCGCGGCGGCGGCGGGCATCGCGATCATCAACTCGTTCGGCAACCTCGGCGGCTTTCTTGCCCCCTATGGCCTGGGCCTGCTGAAGGACGCCACCGGCAACATCGCACCGGGACTCTTGGCGGTGGCGATTGTCGAGGCTTCTGCGGCGCTGGTGCTGATCCTGGTCGTGCGGCGCTTCTTCGCCGGCCGCCGTGCTTGACGTGCTGGCTTAATGAAGCCGACCTTTTAGACACGACGCGCAGTCGCGGTGCGACTCGTGCCGCGACTCCTAACCCGTAGGGGACAAGGTGATGCTGGCTAAGGCCGATTCGAAATCGGAGGGAAAGATCTCCCTCGCCGATCGCGTCTATGAAGAGCTGCGAGCCGCGATCGTCCTGGGGGAGATCGCTCAAGGGTCTGTCTTCAATGAATCGGACCTTGTTGCTCGCTTCAAGGTCAGTACGTCGCCATTGCGCGAGGCGTTATCGAGGCTCAGGCAGGATGGCCTTGTTCGCGTCATTCCCCGTCGCGGCTACAGCGTCACGGAGCTGACGCTCCGCGATTTTCACGAGCTGATCCAGATGCGCCTGATCCTGGAATGTTCGGCGGCAGAACTTGCCGCGCCGCGGATTACCGACAGCCATGTCGAGACGATGCGGCGATTGTCATCCGTCGAGTTGCAGGTCGGCAATCAAGCAAGTTACCGCGCCTTTATGCGAGCCAATCAGGAGTTCCATGAGGGCATTGCGCAAATCGCGGACAACGGCCGGCTTTTGCGCGCGATCGCGCAGACCATGGACGAGATGCAGCGCCTGCTGTTCGCCGATCTCGGCGCAGCCGAAGACGCCGAAGAGGTACGGCACGATCACGACGAGATCATCGATGCCCTCGCGCGTCGAGATGCTGCTGCTGCGCGGCAAGCGGTGGCTCGGCATGTGAAGATATCGAGGGATCGAGTCGTCGGCCGCATGATGCGGCGACATACTGGCTTTGCTGACAAGCCTGTCTTTTCAGCCTGAAGACGGGAGCGTCGCCAAAAGAGCAGAGTTCATCTTGGCCTACGACGGCTTCTCAGCGGCTTGCGCCATTTCCAGACGTTGGCTTGTCGCCCGAAACCAGACATTAGACATTCCCGGTCGATCGAGTTGTCGTCCCCCGGTCGACCGAGCGGGTATTCGGACTGGCCTCTTATGCAAGCCTGCGCCGCGCCACTCCGACAGTGGAGAGCGCTGTCGCGGCGCTACCATAGCCTCGTAAGACCAGAGTATTCATCGATTGGGTCAGCGACGCATTCAAGACGCAACGGCTGGCCGAGCGCTTTGCGGGAAGCTTGGGTTGAGGTGATCCTGCGCCAACTGCTGAAGTCGGCGCCCGGCCATAAGCCGGCGCTGCAGATCGGCTGCGTCAGCCACGTAATGCTACCTCGTTCGCGTTGGCGATCGTCGTTCTGCGTATCGTAGCCTGGGCACGGCTGGTTTAGCAGTGTGTGTATTCCGGCTCGGAAACGGCAGTCACGGTTGTTTGCGGGGCGGCATGAATATTGAGAGAAATTTTCTTCTTTCAGTCCAAGCACGTGTAGCGTCGGCGAACATCTATCGGCAGCACGGCAAAAGCGTGCCGAAGTCCCGAACACGTCGTAAGGAATTTATTCGCTTCAATCAGTCAGGACCGATCCGAGGATAACCTTTCGCGCAAATCGATCAGCCAAGTCGTGCACCGGCAGTGATATCGTCCACGCATCTTGAACGTCTGGATTTCCGCCGAATGGACATCTCGCCGCGTCAGCTCGCGCATCTGCTGGCAATTCATCGAACCGGCTCGCTGCTACGCGCGGCCGAGCGACTTGGTGTGGCGCAGCCTTCACTCTCCGTCAGCATTGCCCGGCTCGAGGATGTCACCGGACATGCGCTCGTCGAGCGTGGGAGGCATGGTGCGAAGCTCACCCCGGCCGGGCTCACGCTCCTGAGGCATGCGGAGAGTTTGGAGGCCGTCCTCCGGACCGCTGGCGAGGAGATGCAGAATGTCCATGTCGGCATCGCCGGACCTTTGACCGTGGGAGGCACGCCGCTCTCGGCCAGCAGCATCATACCCGACATCCTGTCGAGCCTCTGCCGTGAACATCCGGCAATGGCGTGCAACGTAATCGAAGGCTCGGACGATGATCTGCTCGCCGGTCTCCTGACACACCGCATCGACGTGGTGATCAGCACGATCAGCGGCCACGGCTCCAGCGGTCGGGAACGGGAGGACGTCGCCAACGAACCGCTATTCGGGGCCGGCGTCGCCGCTGTCGTGCGGCAGGGCCATCCGCTGGCCGGAGAAGGCGAGTTGTCGCTGCTCGATCATAAGAACGCACTCTGGGTGATGCCGCCCGAAGGCAGCACCTTCACCACCCTGGTGGAGGCACTATTCACGACTGCAGGCCTCACTTTCCCCACACGGATCGTTCGTGCGGCACCGTTCGGAGTGCTGAAGGAGATCGTGCGCCGGACGGACGGCATCACGATTCTTTCGCATCAGATCGTTCGCAGCGAGCTGGAGGACGGGTCCCTCGTCGCCCTGCCGCTGCGGGAGCAACCCGCCAGACGCGTCTTCGGCCTGCGTACCCTCAAGCAGAGGCCGACGAGCGCGCTGGCCAGGCGCTTCATCGAAATCGCGCGCGAAAAGGCGGCGCATTACGATCATTCCTGAGCGGGATCACCTGATCGCGTTCACTGCGGTTCGATACCCAGCGTCGCGATGAGCTTGCCGGCGCTGTCGTACTCCTTCTGCAGGAAGGCGGCGGCGCTCGCCGGTGTCGTGACCCTGTCGCCCTCGATCTCGAAGCCGAGCTTTGCGGCTGCCTGCGGCAGCTCGGGATCCGCCGCGGCCTGTGAGACCGCCTTGGCGAGCGACTCGGCGATCGCGGCCGGCAGGCCGGCAGGCCCCATCAGCATGAACCAGGCCTGCAGATCGGCACCCGGCAGGATCTCGGCGATCGCCGGCAAGTCCGGCATCGAGGCGATGCGGCGCGTGCCCGCGGCGGCAATGGCGCGCAGCGTTTTCTCCTCGATATGGGCCTCGGCGACCGAGACGGAGAGGATCGCCGCCTCGGTCCGCCCCGTGACCGTGTCCTGAACGGCGCTTGAGATCGTGTTGTACGGCACGAGCACAAAACGGGTCCCCGCGGCCTTGTTGATCGCCTGCCCCAGAATGCCCGACAGATTGCGGGGGCCGTCCACGGCGATGGACAGCGAACCCGGCTTCGTCTTTTCCAGCGCGATCAATTCGGCGAGTGAATTCGCTTTCACCGATGGCGTGACGACGATCACCTGATTGCTTCGGGCAACGAACGCGATGGCCGACAGGTCGCGCAACGGGTCGTAGGACAGCTTCTTGAAGGTGAAGGGATTGGTGACCAGCCCTGCCGAGGTCGTGAACAGCAGCGTATAGCCGTCCGGCGCTGCGCGGACCACGGCCTGCGTGCCGACGACATTGGCCGCGCCGGGCTTGTTCTCGACAACGAATTGCTGTCCCAGGCTCCGCGCCAGGCGCTCGGCCACCATCCGGCACAGAATATCCGGACTGCTGCCGGCCGCTTGCGGCACGACGATGGTGACGGGACGTTGGGGCCAGCTTTGTGCGTGCGCTGCCGTCATAGCCACCATGCCGCTGGCCAAGCCGGCCAGGACGGCGCGTCTGTTCAAAGGCTTCATGATATCCTCCCTGGGTTTGGGCCGCTCCTATCGACGTGGAGCGGTCCCGATCCGGCATCGCCCGGCCGTCGTCAGATTTCGTCGCGAACACCGTTTCTCAGTGTGCCGAGGCGATCGATCTCGACCTCGACGAGATCGCCCGGCTTGAGCCAGAGGGGCGGATTGCGCTTGGCGCCGACGCCGCCCGGTGTTCCTGTCGCGATTACGTCGCCGGGCTCGAGCCGCGTGAAGCGCGAGCAATAGGCGATCTGGGTGGGGATATCGAAGATCATCTGGCCGAACAGGGCGTCCTGGACGATCTGGCCGTTGACCCGGGTCTGTAGCCTGAGGCCAGGAAGCTCGCCGAGTTCGTCGGGTGTCGCCATCCAGGGACCGAAGGCGCCGGTGCCGGGAAAATTCTTGCCCGGAGTGAACTGATGCGTATGCCGCTGGAAATCACGCAGGCTGCCGTCGTTATAGCAGGCATAGCCGGCAATATGGTTCCAAGCGTCGGCCTTCTCGATATAGCGCCCCGCCTTGCCGATGATGACCGCCAGCTCGCCCTCATAGTCGAGATCGGTCGAGACCTTGGGCCTGACGATATCGGCGAGATGTCCGATCTGGCTGTTGGCATACCGAGCGAAAACGGTCGGATGCTCCACTTCCGAGCGTCCGGTCTCCTGTCGGTGCATTTCGTAGTTCAGGCCGATGCAGAGGATCTTGTCCGGATTGGGAACCACCGGCAGCCATGTGATCCGGGACAGGGGAATTCTCTCGGCGGGCACAGCCGCGCCGGGAATGGCCGTCAGCGCCTCAGCTGCGAGCACGGCCTTCAGGTCAGCGAAGCGATCACGCAGAACCGCGCCGACATCGGCGACGGCGCCATCCTCGACGAGCCCCCAGCTCGCGCGACCATCGACGGTGAAGGAAGCCAGTTTCATGATCTCGATCTCTTTGTGAAGTGAATAGTGTGAAGCTATGGCTGATCAGGCCGCGGCGGTCCGTTGGCTGGGCAGCGCCCCGGCGGCGGGTCTCAATAGGGTCCCGAGCTCGGCGATGAGCGCGAGGGTGGTCACCGCCGCGTCGCCCGTTCCGAAGACGTAGTGATCCGGACGGACCAGGACGGCGGATGCGGCGTGATCCGCGAACCAGCCCGCCAGGATGCCATCCCGCTCACCAAAGGACCTGATGGCGGGCGAGACGGACTCTGCATCGCGCGTGAGAGCAAGAACCGTGATCCCGAGACCTCGGGAGGCATCCGAAAGAGCCACAAGCTCATCCTGCTCCCATCGCTGCGATTCCGCATCGATCACCAGACGCCAGCCCGTACCGCAGACGCGATCGAGCAGGCCCTCTCCTGCCGCAGCCATGACACGCGGTTGCGGGAAGAGGCTTCCCGTGCCGTCCCGCGCAGAGTCCGACAGAAGGCCCGCGCGCAGCGGCGGTATCACCGACTGCCTTGTGATCGTCGCGGGCACGCCTCCGCTCTCAGCGAGGATCCTCGCGTCTCTTTTGCGCGCTTCGTCGGGGTCGCGCTCGCACAGCACGGCGCCGATCTGCTTGATCTGCTCGATCAGTTCGCGCACGTGCAGGCTTCGCTCCTCGCCATAGCTGTCGAGCAGGGACCGATCGGCCTCGCTTGCGATCACCGCCTGCAGTTTCCAGACGAGGTTGGTCGCGTCCCGCATGCCCTGGCACATGCCCTGCCCCAGGATCGGTGGCTGCTGATGCGCGGCGTCTCCGGCGAAGAACACCCTGCCGCGGCCCCACTCGCGCAAGACGAGGGCATGAAAGCGATAGCTGGCAGCGCGCCAGAGTATGGCATCGTCAGGACCGAGCCAACGGCTCAGCAATTGCCAGACGCGTTCGGGCCGCTCCATCTCGCGCGGGTCTTCCCCGTCCAGAAGCATGATCTCCCAGCGGCGGTGATTGCCCGGTCCGACGATGTAGACCGCCGGACGGGTCGGCTCGCAGTAATGGGCCGAGTTGGCCGGAAGCCTGCCCAGCTTGTCGGCGTCGACCTTGAGGTCGATCACGACCCACGGCTCGTCGAAATCGAGGTCGTCGAGCGTCAGGCCGACCATGCCGCGCAGGCTGCTCGAGGCGCCGTCGCAGGCGATCACGTAATCGGCCGTGACGCGGCCGACCGAACCGGCCGCGTCGCGGAGTTCAAGAGCGACGCCGTGCTCGTCCTGCACGATCGCCGTCACCTGAGTGCCGAGCCGGACTTCGAGGCTCTGCCAGCGGCGGGCGTGCTCCCGCAACGCCGCTTCCAGAGGCGGCTGGGTGAAAACCATCGTGGGGGTATAGCCCAGCGGATAGGGCGTCCCGACCATGCCGATCCGCCGAAGAAGCCCTCCATCGACGCCGAAATGCTCCGACAGATCGAAGGGGGCGATGTGGGGTGACACCGCCTCCGCAACGCCGATATTGTCGAGAATGCGCAGGATCTCATGGTCGAGAGCGATCGCGCGAGGCTTGCCGTAAACCTCGCGCGATCGGTCGACGCAAAGGGTGCGGATGCCGGCTTGGCCGAGAAGGTTCGCGGCCAGGGCTCCGGCCGGACCGAAGCCGACGACGACGACCTGAACGTCGTTCGCTTTGCCGGAAAGGTGCGTTTTGGAAGGATCGGCTGGCATCGATGGTTTCTCAGCGTTGGGGCTGGGAGAGAGTCACGTCGAAGACGCTGGGGGCGCCGGCCGACGCCTCGGGAGCGTTGATGGTGATCTGGAGCGCGGGAGCCGACGACGCATTACGGTTGCGGTGCACAATGCCAGCCGGAAAGAGCGCGAGCTGTCCGGCTGCGGCGATGCCGGTTTCCAGCCCGATCTGCAGGTCCAGCTCGCCATCGAGCATGTAGTAGAATTGATCGAAGGGATGAATGTGCAGGCCCATGCCGCTGCCGGGCTGAACGGCGGCCAAGAAGACCTTCAGCCGCTCCGAACCGCGCTTGCGGTCGATCAGGGTTTGCGTCTCGAAGGCACGCCCTTCCGCCAGATGCCCCTGATGAGTGACCAATGCGTCCGGTGACACCTGTCCCGTGAGCTTGGTCAGCGGCGTGGTCGGGGCTGGCGGCGCCGCCGCCGCGCCAGCGACGAAGGCACGGATGTCCAACACCACAGCGTTGTCCGGCCCCTCTTGGCGCAGCTCGTGAGATCGCCCACGGGGCAGGAAGAGAAAGTGCCCTTTTCTCAGCGTCACGCACTGCTCGCCCGAGGAGATTTCGACTGCGCCGGACAGGACATAGATCAGCCGCTCTTCGGAACTGCCCGGCCTAACATCTCCCGAGTCTTCTGCGGCGAGCCGCAGCAGTGCGATCTCGCAGCTTTCAATGCCCTGCGCCCTGCCGGCGAGGATATGACGCGACGGTCCGGCGGGGGCGGCGGGGACGGAGCTGACCTGGTGCATGAGAAGCGCTTTCCGGTCAGGCTGCGGCGAAACCAGCCGCTGCGGCTGGAAGGCGCTTGCGACGCATCCTCCCGATCCCGATCACGGCGAGCGCCATGACGACGGCAGGCGCGATCGGCAGTTCGAGGACGTCCCGCGCCGTCCAACCGGCCGCAAGCAGCAAGCCGATCAAGGACGGGCTGAATGCGGAACCCAGGCGTCCGATGCCGCTCGCCCAACCGATCCCCGTCGCCCGCACCGCGGTCGGGTAGCTTTCGGCCGCCAGCGCATTGACGAGGCCGAGCCCTCCCATCACCGTCCAGCCGGCCGCGAAAGCGCCCGAGAGGAGCAGCGTCGAACTCCCGGAGGAATGGGCGATCGCAAAAACGAATGGCGCGATCAGGAGGAAGTTGACCGTCGCGACGCGATAGGTGCCCCAGCGCGCGGCCAAGGGGCCGAGAAGCACGGAGCCGAGCATTCCGCCCAGGTTGAAAGCCGTCGCGGCGAAGATCGCCTGTTGCTGGGAGAAGCCGAAATCGCGCGCCAGCGTCGGCAGCCACTGGAACAGCAGGTACATCACCGCCAGCACGGTCGCATAGCTCACCCAAAGGAGGATCGTGGTCGCGGCGAGCCCGTCGCCGAACAGCCGGCCCAGCGACACCCGACCGCCCAGGTCGGCCATCGTGAAACGGGCATCGGGCGGCAACGGGGCCTGTGGCGCAATGCGGCGCAGAAGAGCGGCGACACGCTCCTCGTCGCCACGTCGAGCCAGCAGGAAGCGCACGGATTCGGGCAGGCCGAGCCATGTCGCGATCAGGGCCACGAGCGTGGCCCCCCCGGCGACGAAGAAGAGCGCCCGCCAGCCGAATGCGGGCTCGAGCATCGCGCTCAGGACGCCGCCGAGCATCGCCCCGGCCGCGATGCCGCCGCTGACGACGAGGACACCCGTCTGACGATGCCGGGACGGCGCGAATTCGGCGACGAGCGCGCAGATATTGGGGAGCAGCCCGCCGATGCCGACGCCTGCGAGCGCCCGGAAGACGATGAGATGATTGATGTCTTGTGCGAAGGGGACGGCGAGCGTGAACGCGCCGAACAATGCGACGCAGGCGATGGTGCAGGGCCGCCGGCCCCAGCGATCCCCGGCATAGCCGAGCGCGAAGGCCCCGACAGTCAGCCCGACCAAGGTCGCGGTGAAGACAGAGGCGAGTTCGGAGCGCGCGATGCCGAGTTCCGCCGACAAGGCAGGGGCGGCGAGACCGAGCGTGACGTTGTCGATCCCGTCCAGCATCGCGAGCATGACGGCGAGTGCGAAGACGGCGAGCCTGTAGCCGCCGATGCTCTGCGTATCGATCAATGCGTCGATCGATATCCTCGATGGAGTTTCCATGGTTTCCTCGTTTGGTTTTTGTCCGTCGGATCTTGCGCCCGACAGGTGATCAGCCGCGCAGCCGGTAGTCGCCGCTGCGGAATGCGAAGAGGCTCTGGATGCGTTTCCAGCGTTTGGTGTGAGGAGGCGTCACGCCCCATCGATCGAGACGGCCCGCGGGCCAGGCCCAATACTCGGGGCCGTTATAGGGATAGGTTTCGTCGATCTGCAGGACGTCGGAGGTATATTCGAGCGGGATTTCCTCCGGTCCGGCGAAATACGCGAAGACATTATCGGCGCAGCCATGGCGCCCCACGCCCCATTCGATGGGATGGCCGGCGTCGATCATGCGGCCGGCGCCCCGCATGACGGAATCGAGGTCCGCCATCTCGAAGGAGATATGGTTGAGCGTGTTCGCTTCGGCCTGGCAGATCACAATCGAGCTGTGGTCGGGTGAGTCGGCGTTGAGGAAGGCCTGTCGCCCCGCGCGGTCGACCAGCTTCATCCCGAGGCACTGGACATAGAATTCCGTCAAGCGATCGGCCGCAGGATCGTTGAAGTTGACATGGGCGATCTTGTAGGGCCGGTCGGGACGCCGTTCGTCATCCGGGTGCCGCGCCGCGTCGGCGACGATCGCCAGGCGACGCCCGCTCGGATCGGCGAGGCCGAAGCCGTAGCCGCCATCGACTCCGTCGAGCTCGCCGGGGACTTCCAGCTGCGTCACGCCGTCCGCCGCCAACCGCGCGTGAAGCGCATCGACGATGGCTGGTGTTCGCGCCTCGTAGACCACCCGGCCGACACGGGCCGGGCCGTGGCTCGCACGCAGAGCAAGGATATGATGAAACCCCGCCGTCCCGCGCAGATAGATCGTTTCGCCCACGCGTGCGACCTCGGTCAGGTGCCAGACATCCGTGTAGAAGCAGGCGGCCCGCTCGGGATCCGCGAGTTCGAGTTCGACGCTCCTCACGCCGCTGATCGTCGTTCTCATCGCCGTCGCCATGTCGGCGGCTTCAGCGCGAGAACTCGTCGCCCTGATAGGCGACGATCGGCAGGTAATCCTCGCGCACGGGGCCAAAGATATCGACATTGATTGCCGTGCCGTCTTCCGGCGCCGGCGGTTCGACATAGTGGACGTGATGCGCCGGGATGCGGATCACGGTTCCCGCCGGGCAATCGAAGAGCTGATCCTCGACATGGAGCTTCACCCGGCCCTGGACGATCATGAAAATCTGATCGAACGGGTGGCTATGGGGCGAGCCTTGGCAGCCCGGCTCGAGGTAGTTGTAAGTGACCAGTACACCATCGCTGCGAAAGCCGCGCTGGATGATGCCGGGCTTGAGCTCTCGCGAGGGAATGTCATCCCAGTGATAGGCCTTGACGGCCGTTTTTTCTGTCATGTTGTCCTCCCGAATTCAGGATAGTGCGGCCATTTCGCGTGCGACCTCGGCATGGAGCCGCAGAAACGGCCTGATCGCGTCCGGCGGCCGCGCGGCAAAGCCGCTGCGCGCCGCAATCGCGAATGTCGCGAGATGGCGGCGAGCCAGATCGATGCGTCGCCGCGCGCCTTCCAGCCCGTCGGACAGATGGATCAATCCCAGGCAAAGTCGCGTCGCCGGCGGCGGCTCAAGCGAGGCCAGGCCGCTGAAGAACGCGTCGCTCTCGTGGCGCAACGGCACGGGGATATGGATCAGATCGACCGGTCGAGAGGCGCGAGCGAGTATCTCCCGCGCGAGCTCGGCCATGACCTCGGCATCGCTCGGCGTCATGGTGAAGCGCGCGCCGTCGCGACAATCGAAATGCAGGGAAAGTTCTACGTCTCCGGGCACTGCCTCGATGACGCGCAGCGCCTCGGCCACGAAAGCGGCACGCCCGGTTGCCGCATCGGCGTCAGTCGACGCCCGGGTCGCCTCGCTCAGAGCCGCATAAGGCAATTCGAGCTGGATCGCACATTCGGCGGCCGGCAAGGCTGCGGCAATGCGAGCAATATGCGCCGGAAGTGCGCTGTTAACGCTGGTCTCGGCTTCAGCTTCGCCAGACTGGCCGGGCGACCCGGAGTTTCCCATGGTGACTGGGACGCTCGTCTGCAGCCTGGCCTCCCTCGGGAGGAGGCCTTGCGCCTTGAGCTCGGAGAAGGCGGCCAGCGAGGCAGCCCGCCAAGCAGGGTAGGACTCGGGGCTGGTTTCGAGCGATCGGTCCTCAGACGATCCCGCGATGTCTGCGGGGTGGTGCACGCGGCCGTCCGAAACGGTCGACAGCAGCCCCGCCAGTTCATCCCCCTGCAGCGTCAGCGCCGTCCTGGAATCCATCCCTGGGAATGCGCCGATGATGTGCAGGCCGGCGCTCGCAGGCCCGCCTCGTCGCAACCGCCCCGATACCGCTATGGGCGCCTGTCGCATGCCGTCTTCGCGCTCCGCATCTCACTGACGCGAGAGATGGTGACAGCGGAAACAGCCCATTAATAATAATGATTGCGCAGCTTAATATAGCTTTTATCTATATAAAGTGCACGACGTGCGTCTCCTGCACGCTGCGCCCAGTTCGCGATAACGGCATCTCGCTCGGCATGTCATCTTGACAGCCGCTGTTTTAGATCAACGGCTTCGTATGCGACGCCGCGCCTTTTCGCGCACTTCCAAAAAACGGCGAGCACCGAACCATCGAAGCAATCGTGCCGAGCACCGGATGATGGTACGACAAGCGCTGCGAGATCGGTCCGCTTCTCAAGAACCCCAATAGTGATGTCGGCCCTCAGATGAGCGGAAACTACGCGCCGGTCGTGCTGTAGCCGTGTCCGGATGGCTCAGATGTGGCGCGGCTTCAGCGGCAGTTTCGGGCCTATGATGCGTCCGGTATCCAGGCCGGATGCTGATAGATCGGTTGAGCTTCGACAACCATGACGCATCCTCCATCGGGATGCCGCATCCGAAACCACCATAGCTCATCCGCTCCATCGCTCGGCGCCAGTTGCGGACATTGGTTTATCGCCGAGGAGCGGACGTCGGCCCTTGACGCGGTACTACTAGGGCTAGGTGGGTTCGTGGCGCGAGGTGGAACGCCTTCAGCCGAACGGGATTGCTAGCAAATCCTGGCTGCGTACCGCCGTCGGCGCACGTCCATATGCCCATTCACTTGGCGGCCATCCTGCTTGGTGAGGAGCCTGTCCCGAGTCAGCTCTGTCTGCGCAAATGAACGATCTGAGTGGTCAAGCCGATGATGAGCATGACGAAGAGGCTGGCCAGGGCGCCCTGGAGGAGCGGTGACTTCGGATCGGTAACCAGGGGATGGCCATCCGGGACGCGACGAAGCGTTTCGCTGACGCTCGGCACCATGAGAAGAAATGCCGTAAGGCTTAGGAAGATCGTTTCGAGGTATGTGGCGCCACGGCCGAAACGAGAAATGTGCCCGACGCCGTAGCCGGCGAGCAGCAACAGGATCGTCGCCGCGCCGATGCCGTAGCTTATTGGCTCACGGGCAACCAGAAACACCGTTGTCGCGCCGATGAGCATCGAAACGAAATAAAGGGCGCCGGGCACAGATCGCGGCACGATCCGGCCGTGTCGGGCAAACATGTAGATGGCGAGCGGAATGGCAGGCAGGCTGCCAAGCGTATGCACCCAGCCGAGCGGCGAAATTCCAAACATGAAGGCTGTCCTGTTTTCTGATCTGGTACGATAGATGACCCCGGTCGATGGGCGTCGCGGTTTGTGCAGGCGTGCCGGTTCTCGGCTCCGGTGGAGCCTTCGTGATTGGCGATAAGCGCCTCTGGGCATGCGCCGTGGAGGGGGTCTCAAACCAGCCCCTGCGCCTCGTCGCGCGGAGGAGGCAGCCGGACGAGCGTGATGCTCAGAGCTGCGCTTCCGGCGAGACAGAAGGCGATGCAAAGGACGGCGACGATGAGCGCCTGCGTGATGGCAGCCGGATCGGTTCGCGCACCCAACACCTCGTAGAAGATCCCACCGATCACGGCGACGCTGAGCGCGGTGCTGACTTGGAGAGTCGAGCTGGCGATGCCGGCGATCATGCCGGAAAGGGCCGGCGCGACCCGGCCTGTCACCATCCGCATCAGGGTCGGCAGCGCGAGCCCTTGCCCAAAACCGATGACGAACAGGAGGGCGGCAAGCGGCATCGGTGCGGGATGCACGCCGGTCAATGTCGCCGCGATGAGCCCGGCGAGACCCAAGAACCCGACAACTTCCAGCCCCATGCCGATCGGATTGACATAGGCGCCGCAGAACCGTCGGAGAAAGGGCGTCGACAGCGGCCCGAGCAGGAATCCGGCACCAAACGGCAGGAAGACGAGGCCCGCCTGCAGCGCAGTCACATGCAGCGCGTCCTGCAAATAGGTAGAGAACAGCTGGAAAAAGCTGCCGATCGAATAGAACAACAGCGCGATCAGCAGCGCGTGGCCCAGTCCCGGTGTCCGCAAGGCGACCGGGTCGAGCAGGGGGGCACCGTCCGCTCGTGCCAGCCGGGTCTCATAACGCCAGAAGAGCCACGCCAGCAGCGGCACCCCGACGAGCGACAGCCAGGACCAGAGCGGCCACCCAGCTTCGCGCCCCTCGATCAGCGGCACGAGCAGCGCACCGAGCGTCAGCATCGAGAGCGCCATGCCACCGAGATCCAACCGGCGTGCGACGCGCGCGCGCGTCTCTTTCAGCAGAGGAATGCCGAACAGCAGGACGAGCATCGCCACCGGCAGGTTGATCAGGAAGATCGCCCGCCACCCCAGCCCCATAAGATCCAGCGAGATCAGGACGCCGCCCAATGCCTGCCCTACCACCGCGGCCAAACCGAAGATCGCACCATAGATGCTGAGGGCGAGCGGCTTCTCCCTCTCCGGGAAAATCGCCTGCACAGAAGCGAGCGCCTGGGGCGCCATCACGGCGGCCGTTACGCCCTGCAATACGCGCCCGGCTACCAGCACCCAAGGCGACCAGGCAAAGCCGCACAGCGTCGAGGCGGCGGCAAAGCCGATCAGGCCGAGAAAGAACACACGGCCGCGACCGAACAGATCGCCAAGCCGCCCACCGGTTGTCAGCGTCACGGCATACAGCGCGGCATAGGAAGAAATGACGAGCTGCTCGGCGGAGGAAGAGGCCCCCAAATCCCCCCGGATCGAGGGCAGCGCCACATTGACGATGAAGAAGTCGAGCGGCGGCAGGAACGCGCCGACGAGCAGGATCACGAACGTCGTCCAGCGCCGAGGCTCGGGCGGGTCGTCACCTTCCCGGACCATAGTCGTAGGGGCCCCGGCTTCACATGTCGTCGCGCTCATGAGTGTAGTTCCGTTCTCGAACCTCAACTTCGCTACCTCCGATCAATTCAGATCGCGTCGTTGTGAGTGTCGAAGTCGGTCGCGATGGAGATGTCGCGCCAGGCGGTGATGTCGGCGCGGAAGGAGTCCAGCTTTTGCTTCGCTATCGCGTGGGCGCGCGGCCCGATCGGGAGGTGCAGCGGCGGATGCTCGGCATCGACGGCCTGCAGCATAACGGCGACGGCTTTGGCCGGGTCGCCTGCCTGCCTGCCGTTATTGGTGTGACGGTAATGACGTCTCGCCGGCACCGTCTCGGCATAGGCGGCGATCTCCCGCGCCGCGGTAATCATCGAGCGACCGAGGAACTCGGTGCGGAAAGGCCCAGGCTCGACGATGATCACTTGCACGCCGAGCGGACGAAGCTCCTGTGCGAGCGCTTCGGACAGACCTTCGACCGCAAACTTGCTCGCATTGTAGAAGCCGAAACCCGCGGAGCCGGCGATCCCGGCACCCGATGAGAGATTGACGATGCGAGCTCCGGCGCGTCTGCGCAGCACCGGCAGCGCGGCCCGGGTCGTCTCGATCAAGCCGAAGACGTTCACCTCGAACATCGGTCGATATTCGTCGGGCTCTCCCTCTTCGATCGCACCGATGAAGCCGAAGCCGGCATTGTTGACGAGGACGTCGAGACCGCCAAACGCGCTTTCGGCGAGCGCCACGGCCCTTGCGGCTTCGCCGGCGCGGGTGACGTCCAGCGAAATGGTGCGCACCGTCTCGGGATAGCGTTCGCACAGCAGCTGCAAGCTATCCGTCGAGCGGGCCGTGGCGACGAGGCGATCGCCTCGCGCGACCACGGCCTCGGCAAGCTGCCGGCCCAGGCCCGACGAGCACCCTGTGATCAGCCAGGTTTTCATCATGTCCTCCTTGAGCGTTGGGACCGAGCGCCGCACCACACCGCCGCCATAAGCGGCCGGCGCGCTTTGCGTCTTTAACGGGATGCGGAGAAGATAGGCGGTTGGATTTGTTCGATAACTGACAGTACCGTTCGATCTCGGTTCAATTTTGTGGGTGCGGCGATGGAGTGGAGCGACGTCAGGATCTTTCTGGCCATTGCCCGTACCGGCACGCTGGGCGCTGCCGCCCGCGCGCTTCATCTGAGCCACCCCACGGTCGGACGCCGCCTCCGGGCTCTCGAACAGGCCACCGGCCACACATTGTTTCAGAGAACGGCCGACGGTTTCATTCCGACGGAAGAAGGCAACGCCGTCGTCGCTCTGGCCGAGCAGATGGAGGAAGGCGCTCTGGCCATCGAGCGGCGCCTCGCCGGACGGGAGCAAGCCCTTCAGGGCACCTTACGCATATCTTCGGCCGACTGGTTCGGCGCCTATGTCCTGCCGCCGATCATCGACGATTATGCGAGGGCCTGTCCGCACGTCGATCTGGAAATTCTCACTGGCACCCGCCTGTTCAGCCTCGCGCAGCGGGAGGCCGACATCGCTTTCCGGATCGTCCCCTTCGACAACCCCGATGTCGTGCAGCGACGACTGGTCCGTCTGCCCTATGGCGTCTACGTCGCGGCAGGCTCACCCGAGCCGGTCTATGGCGATGGAGCCGGTTTCCGGCTCATCACCCACGACACGTCCACCGGCCAGTTCCCGGATATTGCCTGGCTCATAGAGAGCTTTCCGAACGCGAAGCCGCTCCTCCGGTCGAACAATCGGAACGTGCAGGGGCGGATGAGCCGCCAGGGCATCGGCATCGCCGTCCTGCCACAGGTGGTCGGAAGCCAGATAGTGGGTCTTCGCAAGCTCGACCTGCCAGTAGAGCCACCCTCACGGGACATCTGGATGGGCTATCACCGGGACATCCGGCGCCTTCAGCGGCTGCGGACCTTCATAACGGTCGTGACCGATCATATTGCGAAGACACCACTCCAACTGTGAACGCTGCAGTCGGGAACTTCAGCTTGAGGGCCGTGCCGGAACGGACTTACGGGCGCCTGTTTCCCATCGATATCGTACGGGGTGTTCCTTTCGCGTTGCGCCAGTTGCAGACATTGAAGCACTGCCCGGAAGATGACGTATCGCGGTGGCTGCGCGCGATCTGGGAGCGGGAGTGCGCGGCCCTTCACATACGGTGCCGGAGAGGTCGGACCTGACCTCGGCAGCGAGCGAAGGAGCGACGGCGATGGCGCATTTCGTAGGTCTGGACGTGTCGGTGCAGGAGACGGCGGTGTGCGTCGTCGACGAAGCCGGCAAGGTTGTGTGCGAGCAGAAGGTTGCGACCGAGCCGGACGATCTCGTCGGGCTGCTCACGTCCATCAGTGGCGACTATGGCCGGATCGGGATAGAGGCCGGTCCGCTCTCGCAGTGGCTGGTGAATGGCTTGGCGGAAGCAGGCCTGCCGGTGATCTGCGTCGAGACGCGGCACATGAACTCGCTCCTGAAGGCGCGACAGGTCAACAAGTCGGACCGTCACGACGCTCGTGGCATCGCGCAGATGATGCGCGTCGGCCTGTTCAAACCGGTCCACGTCAAGACGCTGGCGAGCCAGGAGAAGCGGATGCTGCTGACCAGCCGGAAACTCCTGCAGCGCAAGATGCTCGACATCGAGTTCGACCTGCGCGGCACGCTGCGCAACTTCGGCCTCAAGGTCGGCGTGGTCAGCACGGCCGGGTTCGAGGCTCGCATCCGCGACCTGGTGGCGGGCATGTCCAGTCTGTCGGCGATCGTGGAGCCGCTGCTCACCGTCCGGCGCGTCCTGCGCCAGGAGTTCGCGCGGATGCACAAAATGCTGCTCGAAGTGGTTCGCCAGGATCCCGTGTGCCGGCGGCTGATGACCGCGCCTGGCGTCGGGGCGGTCGTGGCGCTCACCTATCGGGCGACGGTCGATCAGCCGCAGCGCTTTGTTCACTCCAGGGCGGTCGGCGCGCACGTTGGTCTGACACCTCGACGCCACCAGTCCGGCGAGAGCGACTATGATGGCGGCATCTCCAAGTCCGGCGACACCATGCTGCGGACGATGCTGTACGAGGCCGCCCAGACGCTGCTTACGCAGAGCCGGCACTGGTCCTGGCTCAAAGCATGGGGCACGCGGGTCGCGCAGCGGCGCGGCATGCGGCGCGCCATCGTGGCCGTCGCCAGGCGACTGGCGGTGATCCTGCATCGCATGTGGGTCGACGGCTCCGACTTCCGCTGGGGGCGCGACCCGGCAGCCACCGTTGAGGCGGCCTGACCCCGCCCCGCACAGGAGCAGCGACAGGTTCTGCCACGGCAGGAAGAGGTCCTCACGGGGACGGTGGTGAGACGAGATCGTAATGTCCGCAGCCTCTGCCGCGCGACGGCGGCAAGAGCGCCCGAAAGATTGGTCCGCCTCATCCTCTTACCCCATCATGGGGCGGCCACTGCGCCGACCCCGGAGAGAAGCGCGAGCCCCGTGCGGCGACCTCACACCGAAATGCCCCCGAGCAGGAACCGACCGCAGCTGGACGCGATCCGCACTGCCGTCGTCCCCGCTGGCACAACCGGCGGTCGATCGGTGCCGCCTCTTGACTTAAACCGCGATAGAGAAGCGGACATTCACATCAAGAGATATCGGCGGTCCGGACAGGCGCCTTATTTCACACTAGGCAGCCATAGACCGAACGGTACGGCTGATCGGCCATACCGTTCTGGCTTTGCGTATCCCTCAGAACGCTGGAAGCGGCTTCCAGGCGTCGCCCATCCACTTCTCATAAGCCTTGGGGATGGCGCCGTTCAGGATGTTGACGAACAGGAAGGTGTTGACCCAACGCTGGAAATCGAAATCGCCGCGGCGCACGCCCATCGCATAGACATTGCTGGTCAGCGTCAGCTTGCGTTCGAACTTCTTGTCGGGATAGCGCTTGTTCAGCTCCGAGGCGAGGTAGGAGACCGTGCCGGCCGCATCGACCTGCCCGGCGACAAGCGCATTGAGATTGGCGCTGTCATCGGCGAACTGGACGAGTTGCAGGCCGGGGATGTTCGCCTGGGCGATGAGATTGGCATAGGCCGAGCCGCGCGCGACGCCGACGCGCTTGCCGGCGAGGTCGGAGAGTTGCGCCGCCTTCAGCTCCGGCGGGCCGATCACCATCGATTCATGCATGCCGTAGGGCGCGGTGAACAGCACCGACTTGGCCCGCTCCGGCGTGATCTGCAGCGTCGAGGCGATCACGTCCGCCTTGCCGGTGAGTAGGCTCGGGATGCGGTTCTCATTGTTCACCGGCACGATCTCGAGCTGCACGCCGAGCTCCTTCGCCAGCATCCTGGCGATCTCGACATCGTAGCCGTCGGGCTGCATCTCGGCATTAGTCGTGCCGAAGGGCGGCGAAGCGGTATTGACGCCGACCAGCACCTTGCCGCGCTTCAGCACCGCATCGAGCGTCTGGGCGTTGGCAGCCGCGCCCGCCAGCACCAGCGGGATCACAGCCGCAAGGCTGCGCAGCCAGTTTCCGAACCTCATCGTCATCGTCTCTTTCCCCTCTTCTTGCATTGACGGACTACGGGCTTCAGTGGGAGCGGGCCTGACGCTGCTCCAACCATTCGGACAGTAGGGTGAAGGGCAGGCACATCACGAAATAGGCGGCCGCCACTGCGCTGAAGGCGAGCAGCGGCTGGAAGGTCGCGTTGCTGACGATCTGGCCGGCGCGGGTCAGTTCGATGAAGCCGGCGATCGAGGCCAGCGAGGTGTTCTTGATGACCTGGACGACGAAGCCACAGCTCGGCGCCAGCGCGGTCCGCAGCGCCTGCGGCAGCACGACCAGCCGCATCCTGAGCCAGCGCGACAGGCCGAGCGCGGAGGCGCCCTCCCATTGGCCGGGCGGCACCGCGCGGATCGCGGCGAGCCAGATCGTCGAGAAATAGGAGCCGGCATAGAGTGTGAGCGCCAGCGCGCTCGACAGCAGCGCGCCGATGTCGAAGCCGACGGCGCTGAGCCCGAAATAGGCGATCAGCAACAGGATCAGCAGCGGCGTGCCCTGCACGAACTGCACAAACAGCATCTGGCAGCGCCGCACGAGCGTGCTGCGGCTGAGGCCGAGCCCGGTGAGCAGCGCGCCGAAGGCAGCCCCGCCGGCGAGCGCCAGCAGCGACAGGAGCAGCGTCCAGCGCAGCGCCAGGACGATATAGGTCAGCTCGTTGACGCCGATGCTGCGCATGGTTCAGGCCCAGACCCGGCTGCCGCGGAACAGCCTCAGCCCCAGCAGCCAGAGCAGGAGCCGCTGCAAATAGTTGAGGAGAAGGTAGAGCCCCGCCGCGACCGAGAAGGCCTCGATGCTGCGGAAGGTGTCGGAATTGATGTCCGAGACGACGGCGGTCAGTTCCTGAGCGCCGATGGCGGAGGTGATGCCGGTCGACAGCATCAGCAGCACATTCTGGCTGACCAGCGCCGGATAGACGCGTGCCAGTGCCGGCGGCAGCACGATGAAGGCGAGGATCTGCCAAGACCGCAGCGCCAGGCTCTTTCCCGCCTCGATCTGCCCGCGCGGCGTCCCGGCCAGCCCGGCGCGGATGATCTCGCCGGTGTAGGCGGCGTTGTTCAGCACCAGCGAGACGAAAGCCGCCGCGACCGGCGAGAGGCGGATGCCGAGCGAAGGCAAGCCGAGATAGATGACGAAGAGCTGCACCAGCAGCGGCGTGTTGCGGAAGATCTCGACATAGCCTCGGGCGAGCCAGCGCAGCGGCCAATGCGCCGAGCGTCGCGCCAACGCGATGATAAGGCCCGCGCCGGTACCGAGGAGCATGCCGACCAGCGTCAGCAGCATCGTCAGGACGAGCCCGTCCACCAGAGGCGGCCATCGCTCGAGGACAGGCCCGAAGGTGAGCGAATAGCCGGTCATCACGCCGCGATCACGGTAGCGGCCGCGGCGTCATCATCGGCCCGGCGGCCGAGAGACTGTCGGCGCGGCAGAGCCCGAGCGCCGCCGCGCTGTACCACCAGGAATTGTCGGCCCAGCGCACGATCATGCATTCGGTGCTGACCTTGATGTGCTGGCCTTCCATCGAATGGCCGAGCGCGATATGGGCGATCGTCTCCGGTAGCCCGGCCGCCAGGCAGATATGGGCGCCGTAGACGGAGTGGCGCAGCGAGGGATAGCCGGCCCGGTCGGGCCGCTCCTGCCAGCGGGCGAGGTTGACCGGGTCGCATTCCCAGCACTTGCCGATATCGTGGCAGAGCGCGCCGGCGAGCACGAGATCGCGGTCGATCTCGACTTGCGGGAAGGTCGAGGTGAACTCGTCGACGATCGCCATGGCAAGCTTGGCGACGCCGCGCAGATGCAGCTCCTGCGAACCCTGGTGCAGCACGAAATGATTGGGCGCGCCCTCACCTGGCATGTCGGAGATGCGGGTAAACGAGGAGTCGCGCAGCGACAGGGCCCAGGCGCGGATGACGGCCTCGCGCAGCGCCTCGTCGCCGATGCCGAGGATCTCCGGCAGGTCCTCCAGGATGCTCGCCCGGACCTGCGGCGGCACGTTGCTCAATTCGGATTCGGGCAGGGTCGGCACGAAGAACCTCGGCTGTCTGGCGCGTCTTGGAAGCGGAGCCTAAGCCCAGCCCTTTCCTGGTTTCCAATCGAAAATACGGCTAGGCTGATAGAGCCATTGTATCGGATCGCCGATGACAAGCCTGAAATTGATCGAGGCCTTCTATTGGGTGGCGAAGCTGCGTAGCTTCCACGCGACGGCGCGGCGGCTCAATGTGACGCAGCCGACCGTGACTTACCGGGTTAAGGAGCTGGAGCGCCAGATCGCCCGCCCGCTGCTGGTTCGCAGCGACCAGCCGGTACGCCTGACACCGCAGGGCCAGGCGGTCTTCGCCTATGCCGAACGGCTCGTCAGCCTGATGCAGGAGATGCATGAGCATCTCGGGCGCGACAGCCCGGTGAGCGGCGTGCTGCGACTCGGCGTGATGGACGCCTTCGCGGCCATCTGCCTGCCGGACCTGCTCCGGGACCTGTCCGAGCGGCATCCGAGGCTCGCCGTCTCGGTGGTGGTCGACCTCAGTCACAGCCTGACGCTGAAGCTCGATGCCGGCGAGCTCGACATCGCCGTCGTCTCGACGCCGCCGAGCATCGCCGGCCTGCGCTATCTGCGCCTCGGTGCGCTGAACGTCGCCTGGATCGCGACGCCGCATTATCGCGGCATCGTCCAAGATGCCCGCGCCTTGTCGCGCCAGCGCATCTTCTCCACGCCGCCGCCGTCGAATGTCGGCACCATCATCGCCGACTGGTTCCGCGATGCCGGCATCGACATGCCGACGCTCAGCATCTGCAACAGCATGCCCGCCATCGTCGGGCTCGTGACGGCCGGTGCCGGCATTGGCGTCATGCCGGTCAAGCTGGTCGAAGCGGCCGTCAAGGCCGGGACCTTGTGCGTCCTGGGCGAGATCGAGCCGGTAGCCCCGCAGGACGTCTTCATCGGCGTCCCGGTCGGCGTTCTCGATCCGGTCATTCCGGCCGCGACCGATGCCATCCGTGCCGTGGCCGGCCGGCACGCCTTTTGTGACTGACGTCGGTTTGCAAGCAGTCGGGCCGCAAATGGGTGCTTCGCTCAGCTCCACGCATCCGGGAGCTCGATTATCATGCAAATTCCGCTGAATGGCTCGCCGCGTCGAAGTCATGATCGGCGTTGGCGATTTGCCAGACATGCAAGCTGCGCCAGGAGCATGCGTAATCGGGCGGACCCGCGAGGGTGCAAGCTCCCATTAGGATCTCAGCAGATCCAAGAGGGAGGGTGTCGCGATGTTCTACGCTGCGCTGGATGTGTCGCTGCGCTCGGTGGCGATCTGCATCATCGACCATGACGGGACGATTTGCTTGGAGCGCTCGGTGCGCTCCGACGTGCCCGATGTCCTTCTTTGCCTCGCGGCGTTCGGTCAGCCGATCCATCAGGTCGGGTTTGAGGCCGGCGCGCTGACGCAGCCCATCACCTACGGACTGACGGAGGCTGGCTACGACGTCGTCTGCATGGAAGCGCGCCAGGTCGCGGACAAGCATGACGCTCGCGGCCCAGATCCTCAGGTCGGGATGGTACAGCCGAGTGCACGTGAAGAGCATCGAGAGCCACCACATGCGAGCGCTACTGACGAGCCGCAAGGTGATGCAGCGCAAGTGCATTGACCTCGAGAACGAGATCCGCGGCCTGTTGCGGATCTTCGGCGTGGTGCTGCCTCTTCGACTCTCCCGAGGGGCTTTCGATGCTGCTGTTCGCGAGACGATCGAGACCGACCCTGCGCTCAGCCATGCGCTCCTGCCGATGCTGGAGGCACGAGCAATGCTCTTCGAGACCTTCACCGAGCTCGATCGGCGGGTGAAGCGGGCCGCGCGCGAAGATGCGATCTGCCGACGCTTCATGACCGTGCCAGGCGTTGGTGAGATCACCGCCCTCAGCTTCAAGGCCGCCGTGGACGATCCCGCCCGCTTCAAGAGCTCTCGGACGGTCGGGGCCCATTTCGGCCTGACGCCGCGGCGCTTCCAATCTGGCGAGACGGACAATCCGGGCCGGATCTCGCACGCAGGTGACGCAGACGTCCGGGCGACGCTCTACGCCGCCGCAAACGCCATGCTGATGCGCTCGATCACCTGGTCGAGCCTCAAGGCTTGGGGTGTCAGGCTCATGAAGACGAAGGGCCGTCGGCGCGCTATCGTCGGCGTCGCCCGCAAGATTGCGGTCCTGCTCCATCGCATGTGGGCCGACGGTACCGACTTCCGCCTGGGATCGGAGGCTGCAGCATGACCTGACCACAGCTTTCCAGCGATCATGGCCGGGATCGTCCCACGCGGACGACGGGATGGATGAAGCCGCAAACGTCTGCTGCACTTCAAAGCGCGTCCAACAGCGAGGCTCTCCAGACCCTATCCGATGCATGCGTGCAGCGGCTTCGCTCGACAGAAGCCACCAGACTGCGAAGAGAAGCGTGACCCGCGTGAACGAGACCCCGGCACAGAGGTGCAATCCGAGCTTGACCCATCTGCCCGATTAGAGAAGCGGACGTTCAATCGGCTTTGAATTCGGTATGAAGCGCGCAGATCGCATCCGGGCCGATGCCGCAGCATCCGCCGATGATGCGTGCCCCGCGGCGGCGCCAATCTCGTCCAAAGTCGCGATAGGTCTGAGGCCCGACATCGTCGCGCAGGTCGCTGAGGCCCTCGTTGGCCGCCCTGTTCCCGGTCTTTTCCGGGAAGGCATTGGCATAGACGCCGATCGGGACGGTATCGCCGAGCACGGAGCGCGCGACATCGACAGCCGGGCCCATCACCTCCGGCAGGCTGCAGTTGAAGAGCACAGCGGCGGCTCCAGCCTTTCGGACAGCGGCGACGGCCTCCGCGACGCTTTCGCCGGAGCGGAGTGCCGGCAGGCCGCCGACACCGCACGCATCCTGCAGTGTGAAAGAGATCCAGATCGGCTTGCTCGTGGGGACGACCGCCACGCAGGCCGCCAACGCTTCTTCGATGCAGCTTTGCGTCTCGGCGAGGAAGTGATCGACGGAAGGCAGCAGCGCCTCGATCAGCATAGCCAGCATGGCGGGGGCTCGCTTGGCGTCGAAGAGATCAGGCCGATAGGAGCCGAACAGTGGCGGGAGCGATCCGGCTACCCTGACAGTACGCCCGCGGCGCTGAAACTCCTCATCGGCGGCACGCCGCGCGAGTTCGCCCGAAAGAGCGGCCAGCCGCGCGCCGTCCTGCGCAAAGCGCTGCTCTCCAATATGGAAGGGCACAACCGCATAGCTGTTGGTCGTGATGACTTCGGCGCCGGCCTCGATGAAGGCGCGGTGGGCCGCGACCACAGTCTCCGGCGACTCGATCAGCGCTAGCGCGGACCATTCGGGCTGGCGGAACGGAGCGCCCATGCGCTTGAGTTCGCGGCCCATCCCGCCATCAAGCACGATCACCTGATCCGCCATCACCGACCGCTCTTCATGAATGCGTTTCCGAGACTGTGCCGCCAGCCGCCATGAGACTCCGATATCCCTCGAGATCGGCCGCAAGGCTGGGGTCGATATGGGTGCGTACGGCGCGTTCCGCCTCGTCGGGCGTGCCGCGCATCACGCTCTCAAACAGGGCGCGATGATCGTCTACGAGCGGGAAGCGCGCCGGCCAATGCGTTTCCGACCAGCGATACAGCCATTCCATCTTGGTCGAGAGCGCGCCGTAGCGCTTGATCAGATGGCGGTGGCCGGTCGTCTCGACGATCGCACGGTGAAAACCGAGATCGGCTGCGACACGCTCATCGACCGAACCCGCTTCTGCTGGCGCCAGTTGTGCGAAGGCGGCGGCGAGAGCAGTTTTTGACCGCGGCTCGGCCCGTTCGGCGAGAATGCGGGCGGCGAGCCCCTCCATCGCCTCGCGCAGCGTGTAGATTTCCCAGATGACCTGATCGTCGAGGCTGGCGACGCGCCAGTTGGAATAGGGCGCGCGCACGATGAGTTCGTCGGCTTCCAGTGCGAACAGCGCCGTGCGCACCGTGCCGCGCCCGACGCCCAGCCGGGCCGCCAGAGCTATCTCGGTCAGCACCTCGCCCGGCTCGAGCCGGCCGTGCACGATCTCGTCGCGCAGGCGGCGCATCGCCACATCCGCGAGGCTGAGCCGCTCGATCGGCTGCTGGTCGCTTGACAGAGGCATGATGACGTCCTCAGCCTCCGCGCTGCATGCCAACGAAACGGCGCGTGCGTTCGGATTGCGGATCGAGAAAGACCTGCTCAGGTGGGCCCTGCTCCTCGATGCGTCCATCCTGCAGATAGATGGCGTGGTTCGAGACCTCGCGCGCGAAGGCCATCTCATGGGTCACGATCAGCATGGTCCGCCCTTCCTCGGCCAAGGCCCGGATGACGCGCAGCACCTCGCCGACGAGCTCGGGATCGAGGGCCGAGGTCGGTTCGTCGAAGAGCAGCGCGCGCGGCCGCATTGCCAAGGCCCTGGCGATGGCGACACGCTGCTGCTGGCCGCCGGACAGATGCGCCGGCCAGGCATCGAACTTGTCGGCGAGGCCGACCTTGGCGAGCATCGCTTCGGCCTCTTCGCGGCATCCGGCGCGGGGACGGCCCTGCACGTGCAGCGGTACCTCCATCACGTTCTGAAGCGCCGTCATATGCGGCCAGAGATTGAAGCTCTGGAAGACGAAGCCGAGTTGGCCGCGCAGCCGGCGGACGGTCTGCCGCTCGGTGCGCGAGAAACGGTGGCCGGCATCCTTGATGCGGATCTGCGCATCGCCGACGGTGACCTCGCCCTGATCCGGGATTTCGAGCAGCGGGATGCAGCGCAGCAGGGTGCTTTTGCCGGAGCCGCTCGCGCCGATGATCGCGGTCACATCGCCGTCGCGTGCGGCGAGATCGATCCCGCGCAGCACTTCATGGCCGCCGAAGCTCTTGCGGATGTGGGTCAGCTTGACCGTGATCGGCTTCATGCCACGCTCCGTGCGCTGGTCGGGCGGCGATAGGGGGTGAGGTGGTTTTCGAGCAGGTCGACCGCCCGCGCGATCACCGTCACCAGCACGAGATAGATCACCGCCGCGCAAAGGAAGATTTCCATGGCACGATAGGTTTCCGACACCTCCGCGCGGGCGATGCCGGTCACTTCCATCAGCGTGACGACGCTCGCCAGCGAGGTCGCCTTGACCATGCTGGTGATCTCGGCGCCATAGGCCGGTAGCGCCTGGCGGAAAGCGAGAGGAAGGACGATGCGGCGCAGCATCGTCAGGCGCGTCATACCCGCGACACGGGCTGCCTCGATCGCTCCGGCAGGCACGGCCCGCAAGCCTCCGCGCAGGATCTCGGAAGTATAGGCGGCGTCGTTCAGCATCAGCGAAAGCAGGGCGCAGACATAGGGCTCGCGCAGCAACGGCCAGAATACGGAATGGCGCACGGCCGAGAACTGGGCAAGCCCGTAATAGATCAGGAAGATCTGGATCAGCAGCGGCGTGCCGCGGAAGATGTAGACGTAGAAATCGGCGATGCGTGCGCCAATCCATGATGATGCCCGTAGCCCCGAGAGGCCGAGCGCGATGAGGCCTCCGCCGAGAAGCGACAGCACGGCGAGCAGCAACGTCAGCGGCAGACCGGCAAGCAGCTTGGGAAAGACCTGGGCGATGAAGACGAAATCCATCGCTCAGCCTCGTCCGGCCGCGGCGGGCTGCCCGCGCATGGAACGCCATTCGGCGATGCGGAAGAGGAAGCCGGAAATGGTGGTGATGACGAGATAGATCGCCCCGCCGGCGACGAAGAACAGGAAGGGCAACTCGGTCGAATTCGCCGCCACCGTCACGGCGCGCAGCGTCTCGACCAGCCCGGTGACCGAGACCAAGGCCGATTCCTTGATGACGGATTGCCATTGGTTGCCCAGGCCCGGCAGCGCAGGGCGCAGGGCGAGCGGCGCAATGATCCGCCGGAACATCGTCCAGCGGCTCATGCCGGTGACACGCGCCGCCTCGAGCGTACCCGGCGCAATGGCGTGGAAGGCGCCGCGCAGCACCTCCGCCTGTGTGGCGCCCGACAGAAGGCCGATGGCGAGGCAACCGGCCGCGAAGCCGCTGATCTCGACCGGGCCTGCGTGGCCGAATTGCTTGGCGACGGCGGAGGCGACCTGCCGCCCGCCGAAATAAAACAGATAGATGACCAGCAGGTCCGGGATGCCGCGCATGACGACGCCGTAGCCCTGCGCGAGACGCTGCACCGGCGCTGGCCCGGCGATCCGGGCCCAGGCAAGCAAGGTGCCCAGTCCGAGGCCGAGCGCGAAGGCACCGGCCGACACAGCGAGCGTCATCAGCCCGCCGTTCAGGAGCGCATGGCCCCAACCCTCCGGGCCGAAGCCCAGCAATGTCAGGCTGTCGTCCATCCCGTCACACTCGTCCCGGTCAGCTCGCGGGCGTGATGTCCATTTCAAACCACTTCAGCGCCAGCCTCTTCAGCGTGCCGTCATCGATGGTCGACTTCAGCGCCTTGTCGAATATCTCCTTGAGCTCCGGGTCGCCCTTGCGCAGACCGACCGCGGACCCGACGCCCAGAAGGCCCCCGGTGAAGAGATAACCGGACTGGATCATCTCGCCGTTCGACTTCTTGGCGTTGGCCTGGATGTTGATCTGGGAGGCCATCACCGCGTCGACCCGGCCGCTCTTGAGGTCGAGGAATGTGTCAGGCCCGGACGAATAGGTGCGGATGGTCAGCACATCCTTGAAGTAGCGATTGAGGACATCGTTCTGGATGGTGGAGACCTGCACGGCGACGGTCTTGCCGGCCAGCGGCTTGGCGAGTTCCTCGATCGCCTTCTTCGCGACGGCCTCATCCGCGAAGGGGACACGCGGCGCGCCCGTGCCGGGCAGCGACTTGATGCTTCCTTCCTTCATGATCGCGAAGCCCGATCCGGCCGAGGCATAGGGGCGGGAGAAGGCGATGACCTCCTCGCGCTTCGGCGTGACCGAAACCGCGTCCATGATGGCGTCGTATTTGCCGTCGGTCAGGCCGGCGATCATGCCGTCCCAGGCCTGCGCGATCATCTCGCATTTCACGCCCATGCGGGCGGAGAGCTCCTGCAGCAGATCTGGTTCGAAGCCGATCAGACGTCCATCGGGGGCGTGCATGTTGTAGGGAGGAAAGGCGCCTTCGGTGGCGACGCGGATGAGCTTCCACTCCTTTGCAGCGGCGGAGCGGGGAGTGGCGCCAAGCGCCAGGCCGGCCGCGGCGCCGAGGCCGAGCTTGAAGAAATCGGAGCGTGTGATCGTCATGGCGAGGTCTCCGGTGCCTTGTCAAAAATGGCGGGGATCAGGACAGGATGTCGAGCGCGGTGCGGGAAAGCGCCGCAACGCCGAGCCCGATGCAGCGCTCGTCGGGCTGGTAATCGGAATTGTGGACCCGGTCGTCGCGGCCGGGCTGAGATGAGCCGACCAGTAGCTGGCAGGATGGAATGCGCTCCGAGAAATAGGAGAAATCCTCGGCGCCGAAGCGACCCTCGAGGTGGCCGATCCGGCCGGCGCCGAACTGAGCGCTCAGCGAGCCGATCACCGCATCGACGACCTTATCGTCGTTGATCAGCGCCGGAGCGCCGCGCTTGTAGTCGATCTCGCAGGTGACGCCCATGGAGGCGGCGACACCCTCGCAGATGCGGCGGAAGGCGGCTTCCATCGTATCGCGGCTCTCAGTCGAGCGGCAGCGGACTGTGCCTTGGAAGAGGCAGCTGTCGGGGATGATGTTGTGCGTCGAGCCACCCTGGATGTGGCCGATCGTCAGCACCGCCGAGTGCGTCGGGTCCATGACGCGCGAAATCGCGGTCTGGAGCTGCATGACCATCGCCGACGCCGCCACGATCGGATCGAGCGCGGAATGCGGACGGGCCGCGTGGCCCGACTTGCCACGCACGATCACGTCGAACTCGTCGCTGGATGCTGTGGACGCTCCCCGGACATAGCCGAAGCGGCCGACCGGCATTTCGGGCCGGTTGTGGAAAGCGAGCGCGATGGCGGCGCCGTCGGCAGCGCCGTCGGCGATCATGGCGGCGGCTCCGCTTTCCACCGTCTCCTCCGCCGGCTGGAACACCAGCCGCACGCTGCCTCGCAGCTGAGGTGCCATCGTCTGCAGCACTGAGGCGACACCGAGCAAGGTCGCCGTGTGCAGGTCATGGCCGCAGGCGTGCATTTTGCCGGGGATGGTGCTGGCGAAGGGCAGGCCCGTCCGCTCCTGCATCGGCAGCGCGTCCATGTCGGCACGGATCAGCAGGCAAGGACCAGGCGACCCGCCGGCGATCTCCGCGACGACGCCGGTGCGTCCCACGCCACGCCGGGGCGCGAGCCCGATGCGCTCCAGTTCATGCGCGACAAGCTCGGCCGTCCGCACCGTCTCGAAACCGATTTCCGGATGGGCGTGGATATCGCGCCGGACCGCGATCAGTTGCGGTTCGATGGCCGCGACATGTCGCTCGATATCGGCGGCGGGATCGTTGGGTCGGTCGGCGGTCATCTCAGCTCTGACGGACGGTAAGGGAGGCGGAACGTCGCACAGATCCTTAGCCATCGCAATCGGATCGAGGATCGACAATCGACAACGAGCTTCTAAAGTGGGCCGCCCTTGGAGCAGAATCTTCTCAATGCACGCTGCAACCATTCTCGCCCAGCTCGATCACGTCGCCGATCCTTCGACAGGCGGGTTGGTACCGTCGATCCATCCTGGCGTGACCCATCGACGACCGGGCGGCGACGGCGCGATGGGTTATGCCCGCTCGGAAAACAGCGGAGCGACACTTATCGAGACCATTCTTCGCCAGCTCGATGGTGGCGAGGCGGCGGCTGCCTTCGGGGCGGGCGCGGCTGCTGCTCAGGCTGTGCTCGCGACCCTCAGGCCGGGCGATCGGCTGCTCATCGACCGCGGCCTTTATTACGAGTTCGGGCGCATCATCGGCGCGTTCGCCTCACGCTTCGGCTTAGGACTGGAGCAAGTCGATCTCTGCGATCTCGATGCGGTCGACCGGAGTCTCGCTGCCGCGCCGACACGTCTGGTCTGGGCCGAATGCCCAAGCAACCCGCTCTGGCGGGTGCCGGATATTGCTGGGCTGGCAGCGCTGGCGCATCGTCACGGCGCCAGGCTGCTGGTCGATGCGACGGCGGCGACCCCGGTGCTCTGCCGGCCGCTGACGCTGGGCGCCGATCTCGTGCTGCATTCGGCGACGAAGTATCTCAACGGCCATGGCGATCTGGTCGCCGGCGTCCTCGTCGCGTCAGAGAACGATGCGTGGTGGCGTGAGATCGTAGCGGCCCGCGAGGCGCAAGGCAGCATCCTGCCGCCCTTCGAGGGCTGGCTCCTCCTGCGCGGCATGCGATCCCTGGCACTCAGGATGGAACGCGTCTCCAAGACGGCCTGGGCGCTGGCCTCATGGCTTGCGCTCCAGCCCCAGCTGCGGGCCGTGCATTATCCGGGCCTGCCGCAGCACCCCCAGCACGAACTGGCCCGCCGCCAGTTCAAGGGCGGCTTCGGCGGCATGCTCTCCTTCGAGCTCGATGATGCCGCGGCAGCCGTTGCCCTGTGCTCCCGCGCCAAGATATTCCGTTCATCAACCTCGCTCGGATCGCCCGAAAGCCTCATCGAACACAGGCGAAGCACAGAAGGAGAGGCGTCCGACTGTCCACCGGGGCTGGTACGGTTGTCGATCGGATTGGAGGATCAAGATGATCTCCACGAAGACCTTCGGCAGATGCTCTGCACCAACGGCTGACATTTGCGGAGGCCACGACCTCGAACAGGCTTGCAGAGTCCTTCATCGCCGTTGGTTTTACGTCGGCTGAGAGAGCTTAGAGGCGCAATGCGCCAATAGCCGACTCTAGGCGATCGCCCGGAAGCAGACATGCAGGGGCACGCACTGACAGTACGATTCAGCCCCTGAAGCGGCACCAGGGCTTGGCCCGGCAAACGCCGGACCAACTTACTTCAACGCGCTGCTGCCAATCGCCGCTGCGGCATAACCAAGGCCGAAACCCACTTAGCAAGAGCCCGGAAACTGTTCAGTTAAACCGGGTCAGCTCTCAACGCACCCCGCTCACCACCTGCACGCGCCCTCCAAAACCAGAGCGGAACAGCGCCTCATGCGCGTCCTGGTCAGGATCGTAGCAGCAGTCTTCGACCAGGCGGATATCGTAATCCGCATCGCAGGCCCAGGCGACGCTCGAAAGAACGACGCCGGTCGTGCTTATCCCAGCCATGACGAGGGTGCTTACTCCGCGCGTCCTGAGATCCGCGTCGAGTGACGTGCCATGAAAGACGCTGGCGCGCGGACATGCGTAGAAGAGATCTCCTGTCTTCACGGCTAACCCTGTGACAGGCAGCCCGGTCCGAAATCGCCCGCTCGGGAGATAAGGGGTGATCTGGCGGTTGCTCGCCGGCGGTGCATGCTCATAGCCTGCGCCCAAGGAAAAATTCGGGAAGAACACAGGCCGGCCGGTCGAGCGCCAGCGCCGGATCAAGGCGTTGCAACGATCCAGCAGGGGCGATGGCTGCTCGCCGAACAGGATGTCGAACACATCCACCTGATAGTGCATGACGACGAGGGCTGCCCGCTCGATGAAGCTGTCCTGGAAATCGACCGTCATCGCAATCATCCATCGCTAGATTTGAGCCAGGCCTCACACGTCGTACGCGCAGCTTGACCTGAACTCAGGACGCATTCGTTGAAGGAAGGCTGCGACGCCATGCCGTCAACTGCTCCACGCTCGCGAGCGCCCCACCACACACGATGACCAGGATGTTCTGGAAATCGGCGAGTTCGGCCACCTGCTCGTAGATCGCAGCGATGCTCGCCCCGCAGGCCGGCTCGACGAGAATGCGATGATCGTCGAGGAAACGCAGGCAGGCATCGACCGCCTGAAGATCCGACACCACGGCGCAGCCGATGCGATGCTTCGACAGCAGGGCGAACGCATGCTCCGCGACTTGGCGGGCGCCGAGCGAGGTCGCGATGCTGTCGATCGCCGGCAGGACGATGCGTTCCTTGCGGGCAACCGATTGGGCAAGGCAGGAGGCACCGGTCGTCCCCATGGCCAGAACGGGGGTCGTCAGCTCGTGGCGCTGCAGGCCTTTGACGACGCCGCTGAGCAATCCTCCGCCGCCGACGGAGAGAACGACGAGGTCAGGCCGCACGCCATCCTCGACCACCTCGTCGATGATCGTCGAATGCCCTGACCAGACCACCGGGTCGTCGAAAGGGTGGATGAACGCATCGCCGTCTCCCAGCATCGCGAGCGTGTGCTCGTTCGCCTCCTGCCAGGAGGCGCCATGCACAAGGATTTCGGCATCCATGTCGGAGATGCGGCGCCGCGCCCTTGCCGGTGTCGTCTCGGGAACGACCACCGTGACCGGGATGCCAAGCTCGCGCCCGGCATAGGCGGCGGCGATCCCGGCGTTGCCCCCGGAGGAGCTGACGAAGCGTTTGGCACCGTGCCGTGCATGGTGCTGACACGCAAGGCCGATGCCGCGGAGCTTGAACGATCCCGTGGGCTGGAGAGATTCAAGCTTCAGCCAGACCTTGCGGCCGCTCGCGCGGGAGAGAGCCAGTGAGTAGCAGGTAGGCGTTCTGACATGGAGGGGCACCCCGGTCTTCTCCATCATGAGCGATCGGGCTCAGACACGCCCCTGGCGGCCCGAGCCATTCTCGCCACCCGTGCCCAAAGGAGCGGTGGAACGCCGGACCTTGAGCTGCATCCCGACGGTGAGACGCTCCGGCACGGTCTCGGGCTGCTTGTCGGACATTTTCTTCAGCAGGAGATTGGCTGCGAGCTGCGCCACTTTCGTGCCGTTGCCGCGTACCGCCGTGATCGAGGGCGTCATGACTTCCAGGATGCTGGCGTCACCGATCGAGACGATCGACAGGTCGCGCGGCAGCATCAGGCCGCGCTTCGCGCAGAAGCGCAGGATCCCGGGGATCTCGTCGATATTGGCGATGATGGCCGTGATCGGCCGTTCCCGGCGGCATAACGCCTCCAGTTCGCGCATCTTGAACAGACCGACCTCGAAGACGAGACCTGCCGCCGCCTCAAGCCCGTGGTCTGCGAACGCGGCATCGAAGCCCGCCTTTTGTTCCCGGCCGACCCATGTGTCGAGATGACCGGCGACGAGCGCGATCTCGCGGTGTCCCAGTTCGAGGAGATGAGCGGTCGCGCTGCGGGCGCCGTCCCGATGCTTGGTCAGAACGGTATCGAAGCCGCCGCTCGGGCTGCGTTCCCACAGCACCATCGGGATGTTGATCGCGGCGAGCCGCTGCGCCACATCCGGGTCGTTGTCGCGATTGACGGTCAAAAGCATGCCGTCGACGACGCGGTTCTGCATCAACGATAAAATCTCGGCCTCGCGCCCGTTGTCGAAATGGGTGCTCGCGACAATCAGCGTGTAGCCGGCCCGGCCGAGCGTCGTCTCCGCCGCTGCGATCATTTCGGCCGCGATCGGCTGCCGGATATCCGTGACGAGGCAGCCCACGGCGTAGCTCTTGCCGAGCCGCATGGAGCGGGCCACGGAGTTGGGACGATAGCCGAGCTCCTGAACGGCCCGGAAGACCTGGTCGCGCAACTGGGGCGCGACATTCTCGTTTCCGTTGAGGACGCGCGAGACGGTGCCGAGGCCGACCCCGGCCCGGCTGGCGACATCCTTGATCGTGACGGTCCTGGGCTCGCTCGTCGCTTGCCCCGCCCTTTCCTCACTCACCCGGACCGCCCCTCTCCTGCGCCTCATCGACATACACATGTGGCAAGCACCGTGCGAGCCGGGGAACCAGTTCGATGACGGGAATGCCGATTGCCCTGGCGAGATCGTGGATCGAGATTTCCTCGGTTCCCTGCCGGCCGAGGACGACGACCTCGTCACCGAGTGCGACATCGCCGAGCGCAGTCACATCGAGGACCGAATGCTGGAAGGTCCGGCGGCCCAGCACAGGACAGCGCCGGCCGCGGATCAGGACTTCGCCCAGTGGCGGGATATGGTTCAGCCCGTCCCAGAAGCCGATGGGCGCGACTGCGGTGCGCATGCCGTGCGCGATGGCGATCGGCGCGCCATAGCCTATGCCGAGCACGGTGCCGGGAGGGTGCTCCTGGATCTGGATGATCCGGGATTTCACGGCCTTGAGCAAAGGCGAGAGAGCGCCGATCTCCATCCAGTTCTCGTCGAGCCCTCCGCCATAGATCAGCCGCCCGGGATCGACCGCATTGAAGAGCATGTCGGGATAGGCCAGCACCACACGGCTCGATGCGAGCATGAGGGTGAGATCGTCATGCCCGGCTGCGGCGGCATCGGCCGCCGCCTGCCGGAAGAGTGCGGCTTGATCCCTGCTCGTTGCGGGATCGTCCGGCGCGCTCAAATGCGAGTACAGGCCCCGAACCGCGACATGACCAGCGGCGCGAAGGCGCTGCAGCACGCCCGGCCATTGCTCGCGGCGCAAACCATAGCGGCCGAGACCGCAATCGACCTCGACGAAGACCTCGATCGCTTCGCCCGCGGCGATCACCGCCTCCGCATCGGCGATGCTCTGCACCGTCACCGTGGCACCGAGCCGCGCCGCGGCCGGCAGGTCGGCCGGGATGGTGGAGGCGAACAGCAGGACCGGGAGCGTCGTCCCGGTGCTGCGGATCGAAACGACCTCATCCGGGCTGCCTGCGCAGAAGCCATCGACACCCGCCCGTTCCGCAGCCTTCGCGACCGCGGCGGCTCCGAAGCCGAAACCGTCGCCCTTGCAGACGAAATAGATGCGGACATCCGGGCCGACCCGTTTGCGCGTCGCGGCGACATTCCGGCTCAGCGCGCCAAAATCGAGCTCCGCCCAGCTCGGGCGTAGCAAGCGAGCGCGATCGTGCCGGAGGCAGTCCGTCCGCGTCTGGGCGGGATCGTAACCCGCCAATGCTGCATGCACGGTCATGCCGCCTCTCCTTTTCGTTCGGTGTTCGAGGCCACGCTCCGATTGCGGTCCATGAACAGACGAAGTTGGGCGGCAGCCAGCCCGGAAGGATCGGCCGCCAGGCGATCGCGGCGGGCCTTCGTCGCGCTGGGATCCACGCGGCCATCCGCACCGATCACGACGCCATAGACATCGCGCGCAAATGCCTCGGTGAAGCGCCCGTCACGTACATCGGCCGCCACATGCGCCGGATCGCGCTCCAGCGGGTCGCCATTGCCGCCGCCGCCGGGCGCGACATGCGTGAAGAGATCGCCCTCGTGCAGCGCAAGCGTCCGCATCGGCATCACCGGCAGGAGATCGGCCTTGCCATCGTGATCGAGAACATTGAGGGACGGCGATCCCGGGCACCCGCCGAACAGCCCCGGTGGCAGATGCGCGCGGCGGTCCGAGCGGACAGTGAGGGCCGCAGTCTTCCCAAGGATGCGATAGGACCGCGTGATCGCCATGCCACCGCGGCGTCGCCCAGCACCACCCGAATTGGCAACCAGGCCATAGCTCTCGATCCGCAGCGGATAGCGCGCCTCGATCAGCTCCACGGGCATGTTCGACAGGTTGGCGCCGGGGTTGGCGATCCCATCGACGCCATCCTTGGTGGCACGGCCGCCCCAGCTTCCGAGGATTCCGTCCGTGATCAGCCAGGCCTTGCCGTCATGGACGCCGCTCAGCGAGATCGCCGAAGGGCCGCCCTCGCCGGCGGCCGGCATCCGGTCGGGCACGATCTGGGCGAAGGCATTGAACAGCACGTCGAGCATCCGATAGGCCATGACGCCGCGCGCAGCGCAGGCGGCTGGCGGACGCGGATTGACGATGGTGCCGAGCGGCGCCACGACCCGAACCGGGCGGGCATAGCCCTCGCAGTTCGGCACCGCCGCCTGAACGGCACAGCGCAATGCAGCATAGGCGACCGAATAGGTGATCGCGACCGGCCCATTGATGGCGCCCGGCACCTCCCCGCTGGTTCCGGTCCAGTCGATCTCGATCTCGTCGCTGGCGACCGTGATCGCGACCTTGAACCGGATCGGGCCACCGACCTCGCCGAGGCCATCGATGAAATCCTCGGCCTCGTAGACGCCGTCGGGCATCGCACGGATCTCGTCGCGTACGAGACGCTCGGCATAGTCGTGCAGCTCGGCCAACATGCCACGCATCGGCAGCGCACCATATTTGGCGAGTACCTTGCCGAAACCGCGCTCCGCCGCGGCGCAGGCGGCGATCTGCGCCCGCAGGTCGCCCAGGACCTGATCGGGAATGCGCGAGTTCACCTCGAGGAAGGCGAGAAGGTTCTCGTCCATCCGATCTTCGCGCATCGCCCTGATCAGCGGGATGCGCAGACCCTCCTGGAAAATCTCTGTCGCATGGAGCGCCATGCTGCCCGGCGCCATGCCGCCGAGGTCGGTGTGGTGGACGAGGCTGGCGACGAAGCCCTCGACCTCGCCGTCATGGAAGACCGGCTTGACCAGGTAGACATCCGGCAGATGCATGCCGCCGGCGCCGTAGGGATCATTGGTGATGTAGCCGTCGCCTGGCTGCATCGTCCCACCGAAGCGCTTGAGGATATTCGCCATCACGCTCGGGAACGAGCCGAGATGCACGGGATTAGTCAGGCCCTGCGCGATGATGAGCCCGTCCCGGTCGCAGAGCGCCGTCGAATAGTCCATCGAGTCCCGGACGATCGGCGAATAGGCGCTGCGCAGGATGACGAGCGCCATCTCGTCGGCGATTGAGGCCAGGGCGTTCTTGACGATCTCCAACGTCACCGGATCGGAGCGCGTCCGATCGGGAACAGAATTGGTGGCGAGCATGGCGTTACCTTTCGGAGGCTGTGAGCACGAGGTTGCCCAATTCATCCAGACCCGCGGTCCAGCCGGGCGGCACGACGCAGGTGGCGTCGTATTCCTCGACGATCAGCGGGCTCAGGCGATCGCCGGCGGCGAGGTCTCGGCGGGTGATGACCGGCGTCGGCAGATGGCCCCATTCCGCGCCGAACCAGCAGGTCCGCGCCGGCTGGGTACTGGGCGATGCCGCAAGTGGCTGAGGGGCCGACGGCCGGTAGGCCGTGGCGCTCTCGCCCTGAGGGCGACCGGTGACGCGGATGTTGACGATTTCGAGCGGATCGCCCGCCGAGGCATGGCCGTAGGTCAGCTCATGCTCACGATGGAAGGCCTCGCTCGTGGCCGCGATATCGATTGCCCCGTCAGGATGGCGGGCGACCGCGATCGTCAGCTCATAGGCCTGCCCGGCGTAACGCAGGTCGGCGAGCCGGTCGATCTCGATGTCGTCCTTGGCGAACCCGTCTGCCTCCAGACCAGCGATCATGCTGGTCTGGAGCTTGCGATAGGCAATGTCGAGCTCGTCGGAATCGATGCCATCCAGAGCGCAGAAATAGGTCTGCATCAGGTCGTGCTCGGTCGTCGAATAGAGCAACCCGAGCGCACTGAAGACGCCAGGATGAGACGGGACGACGACGCGTTTCATGTCGAGGAGGCGGGCGATCTCGGCCGCCACGGCCGGGCCGTTGCCGCCGAATGCGAACAGGGTGAAATCGCGCGGATCGCGTCCGCGATAGGTCGAGACCGCCTTGACGGCGCGCATCATCGTCGATGCCGCGATGGCGTAGACGCCATGCGCCGCGGCCTGGAGATTGAGGCCCGTCGGCGCGCAGACCTGCTCGCTGAGCGCCTGCCGGGAACGAGCGGCGTCGAGGCGCACGGCGCCGCCGGCGATGTATTCCGGATTGATGTAGCCGAGCGTGACGAGCGCATCGGTCAGCGTCGGCCGGGATCCGCCCGCCCCATAGCAGGCCGGGCCCGGAACGGCGCCGGCGCTGTCGGGGCCGACCTGGATCAGGCCGCCGGCATCGACCCGGATGATGCTGCCGCCGCCGGCCCCGATCTCCGAGACGTCGATGAAGGGCAGCTTCACCGCATGTCCGCCACCCTTGATCAGCTTGCTCGAAATGTTGATCCCGGCGCCGACCTCGTACTCCGTGGTGCGCGCGGGCTGGCCCTGCTCGATGATCGCGGCCTTGGCGGTGGTGCCGCCCATATCGATGGTGATGATATCGCTGGAGCTGCCGGCCGCGCCGATGCGGGCCGCAGCGATGACCCCGGCCGCAGGGCCGGACTCGATGATGCAGGCCGGCTTCTCGCTCGCCGCCAGCGCGCTCATCACGCCGCCGCTCGACTGCATCACCTGCAGCGGAGCGTGGATGCCGGCCTCGCGCAGCCGGGTCGTCAACGCACGCAGATAGGAACGCACGACCGGCCCGAGATAAGCGTTGACCACCACCGTGCTGGTTCGCTCGTATTCGCGGATCTCCGGCAGGACATCGCTGGAGCAGCTGACGAAGACATCCGGGCCGAGGATCTCGGTCAGGATCTCGCAGGTCCGCCGCTCATGCTGCGGATTGGCATAGGCGTGCAGGAAGCTCACCGCGACGGCGCGCGTGCCTTCGCTGGCGATGCGGCGCGCCACCTCGGCCACCGCCTTCTCGTCAAGGGGCAGGACGACCTCGCCATGCGCGCCGATGCGCTCTGGGATTTCGTAGCGCCTGTGGCGTGGCACCAGCGGCGTCGGCTTCTCGTAGTTGAGGTTGTAGAGCTCGGGCATGCGCAGCCGGCCGAGCTCGAGGACGTCCCGGAAGCCGCGCGTCGTCAGCAGTGCGGTCGTGGCGCCCTTGCCTTCCAGGATGGCGTTGGTCGCGACGGTCGTGGCGTGCACGACCTCCTCGATCTCGCTCACCCTGCCGCCGATGCGTTCGAGCAGCGCCAGGATGCCGTCGACGATGCCGCGGCTGTAGTCGTCCGGCGTCGACGGGTGCTTGAAGGAATGAACCGTCTCGCCGTTTTCGAGGAATGTGATGTCGGTGAAGGTGCCGCCGATATCGGCGCCGACGCGAAACGAGCGCGTTGTCATGGATTGGTCTCCGCGATGATGGACCGAGCTGGCGCGAGGTGGCAGGCGACGAGCCGATCGCCGAGGACGACCTCGGGCGGTTCGGCTTGCGCGCAGATCGGAATCCGGTTGCTGCAACGGGGTTCGAACGGGCAGCCGCCATGGCGGGCGGCTTCGGAAAGCGGCGGTTCGGCCGGACGGCCGCGCCCGGCGAGCCCGCGCGGAATGGCGGCGACCAGGCGCTGCGTATAGGGATGCGCCGGTTCCGCCAGGATCTGCGCAGCAGGCCCCGTCTCGACGATGCGCCCGGCATACATGACCAGCACGCGGTCGCAGAACGCCCCGACGAGCCCGAGATCGTGGCTGATGATCACCAATGTCAGGCGCCGGTCGCGATGCAGCTGCTGCAGCAGCGCGACGATCTCGCTCTGCACGGAAACGTCGAGCGCTGATGTCGGCTCGTCGGCGATCAGCACCTCCGGCTGGCGTGCGAGAGCCCGGGCGATGCCGATGCGCTGCTTCTGTCCACCCGATAATTGATGCGGCAGCCGGTCGAGTAGCTCCGGCCCGAGGCTGACCTGCGCCAGCAGGGCATTGAGCGCGCCCGGCGCAGGCTGCTCCGGGAAGGCTTCACTCAAGCTGCGCGCAACGGTCTTGCGGGGGTTGAGCGCCGTGTGCGCCCCCTGAAACACGAATTGGACACGGTTTCGGAAACGCTGCCAATCGGCAGCCGTGAACGAGGATAGATCCCGCCCCTCGAATAGGACCTGGCCACTGCTCGGGCGGTCGAGGCCGACGAGTAGGCGCGCGAGCGTCGACTTGCCGCTGCCGCTTTCGCCGACGATCCCGAGGACATCGCCGGCGTGCACGTCGAGGCTCGCCCCTGACAAAGCGGGCGTGGTGCGCCGGTCGAATAGGCGCGCCAGCGGCGAATGTGCGAGCGGATAGCGTCGGCCGGCGCTCGTGGCGGCCAGAAGCGGTGCTGCGGATCCCTGTGCGTAGCTCATCTCAGGCGCTCCGCCAGCAGGCGCTCAAATGCGTCCCCGCGCCCCGCAGGGCAGGCCGCACTTGGCAATCCGCATCCGCCAGGCGGCAGCGGGAGAAGTAGTCGCAAGCACCCTCGCCCGGGCTCTCGGCCAGGGGGGCGGGGACAGCCGTCCGCAACGGACGGCCTGGCCGCGGCACGGCGTCCAGCAGGAGGCGCGTATAGGGATGGCGCGGCGCGCTGAAGATCGCCTCGGCACTGCCAGATTCCACGATCCGGCCGCGATACATCACCGCGATCCGGTCGCAGAACTCCGCCACCAGGTCGAGATTGTGCGAGATGAACAGCAGGGCGATCCCGGAGCTGGCGCAGATATCGCGCAGCAGCGCGACCACCTGCGCCTGAACGGTGACATCGAGCGCGGTCGTGGGCTCGTCCGCGATCAGCAGCCGCGGCCGGCAGGCGATCGCCATCGCGATCAGGACGCGCTGGCGCATGCCGCCGCTGAGCTCGTGGGGGTATTGGCTGCTGCGCCGGCGCGGATCGTCGATACCGACCTTGGCGAGGAGTTCTTCGGCTTGCTGTTGTGCCGCCTTGCGGCCGGGGTCGTCATGGCTGCGGATGGCGTCCGAGAGTTGCCGGCCGACCGTGAAGGCGGGATTGAGGGCGGTCATCGGGTCCTGGAAGATCATCGCCACCTTGCGACCGCGCAGCTCGCGGCAGGCGCTTTCGGGCAGGCTGGTGATATCCTCGCCGTCGAGGTGCATCGCGCCGCCGACGATGCGGCCGCCGCGTCCGAGCTGGTGCATGACGGCGAGCGCCGTGACGCTCTTGCCCGAACCGGACTCGCCGACGATCGCCAGCTTCTCGCCGGGCATGACCTGAAGCGTCACCCCGTGGACGACCTTCCGGGCGGCGATCTCGGGACCGAAGGCGATCGAGAGGTCGGTGAGGGACAGTGCGGGAGCGGTCATAGCGCCGGCCCTCCGTCACGCCGCCGTGGATCGAGCACGGTGCGGAGCGCATCGCCGACCAGATTGAAGCCGATCACGGCCAGGAAGATGGCCAGGCCCGGCCAGGTCGCGACCCACCATTCGTCAGAGAAGGCGAGCGAACGCGTATCGGCCAGCATGCCGCCCCAGCTCGGTGTCGGCGGCTGCACGCCGAGGCCAATGAAGCTCAGCGATGCCTCGATGATGATGCCGATGCCGATCAGCACGCTCGCCTGGACGAAGATCGGCGAGAGGATGTTGGGCAGGATATCGCTGGTCATGATCGACCACGCCCCTGCGCCCTGCAGGCGCCGCGCCGCGACATAGTCCGCCTTGGCCTCGGCCAGGGCCAGGCCATGGGTGACGCGCGCCAGCCCGGGAATGAACAGCAACCCGACGAGCACGATGATCTTGGCTTCGTTCGGGAGCAGGAGCGGGCCCAGTTGCACCGGCCCGGTGCCGAAGATGCCGACGATCGCGATGGCCCAGACCAGCAGCGGTATCGCCGCAAAGATGTCCATCAGGCCGAGCAGGACACTCTCGACCAGCGTCCCGCTGTAATAGCCGGACAGGGTTCCGACCAGGAGGCCGCCCGAGAGCCCGATCGCGACGGTCAGCACGCCGATCATCAGGGAGCCACGCGCGCCCCATACGAGCCTGGCGAAGATGTCGCGCCCCATCTCGTCCGTGCCGAGGAGGAACGACGCGCCCGGGGGCTCCAGCCGATGCTCCATCATCAGGTCGAGCGGATCGTGCAGCGGGAGCCAGGGCGCCGACAACGCCGCCAGGCAGAGCAAGCCGACGATCACCAGGCCCACCAGGCCGATCCGGGTTCCGGCAAGGCGGCGCACGAGATCGGCAAGCGCGGAGAGCGGACGCGAGCACCTGGCTCCGGCGGCTTTAGCCGCGGACGCAGCTTCCGTGGAGCGCACGACGTCAAGCATGTCGCAGCCTCGGGTTGATCAGCCTCTGGATGAGATCGGCGACAAGGTTCGAGACGATGAACATCGCCGTGACGACCAGAACGGTGGCTTGGATCATCGGGTAGTCGCGCTGCGTGATGGCCGTCAGCAAGGCCCGCGACAGGCCGGGTATGTTGAAGACCAGCTCGATGATGATCGCCCAACCGAACATATAGCCGAACGACATGCCGGCGACGCTGACGAAGGGCGGCAGCGCGTTCTTGACCACGTAGCGGGCCACTAGGCCCCGGCTCAGGCCGAGCGAATGCGCGGTGCGGACATAGTCCTGCCCCAGGACCTCGATGACGGCGGCACGCATCAGGCGGCTCAGCGCGCCGATATAATAGAGCGCGATCGACAGAGCCGGCAGCACCAGAGAGGCGAGATGGGCGTGCCAGCCTTCGGCGAACGGCGTGATTCCGATGGGGGGCACCCAGCCCAGCCTGACAGCGAAGACGCGGATCAGGATCAGGGCAAGCCAGAACCCCGGAACCGACACGGCCATCAGCGACAGCATGCGGATCAGATGGTCCGGCCAGCGGTCTTCGGTCAGCGCAGCGATGAGGCCGAGCGGAATCGCGCCGGCCAGGGTCAGCAGGAAGGTGACCACCACCAGCTCCACCGTCACCGGCAGGCTCTCCAGCAGCTCGAGATCGATGGAGCGCCCGGTGATGTAGGACTGCCCGAACCCTGACCGGGGCAGTTGCGCGACCCAGGCCGAATACTGCGCCGGCAGGCTGCGATCGAGACCGCGATCATGCTCGAAGGCCTGGATCTGCTCGGTGGTGGCATCGGCGCCGAGCACGATCCGCGCTGGCGACAACGGCGTCAGCCGCGTCAGCGCGAACAGCACCGCGCTAACCACGATGAGCACCCCAAGGCTGCTGGCTATCCGACCTGCGAACCACATGGTCCTTGCCTCAGCGCGCGTCGGTCGGGGCGACGTCGGTCAGGCGAAGCGTGATCCCTGTATTGGGCTCGAATCCCTGCACATTGGTCCGCCAAAGGTTGAAGCTGTGGATCGCGCCGATCCAGGTCGAGGGGGAATCCTCTGCCAGGATCGTCTGCATGTCGGCGAGGATCGGCCCGAGCGACGGCTCGTCGTCGACGCGGAAACTGTCGGCCAGGAGGGTGTTGAGCCGCTCGCTGCTGTAGCCGGAGCTGCGGGTCATCACCTGGTTCGGCGTGTAGATGCCCTGGATGATGAAGGTCGGGTCGGACGGGCCGATCACGGCCATCAGCACCGAGGTCTGGTTGCCGGCGAAGACCTGCTCGATCAGCTGGCCGGTCTCGAGCGGCTGGAGCTTCACCTTGATGCCCAGCCGCGCCAGCGAGGCCTGGATGAACAGGGCCGCATCGCCGACATCCAGCAGATAGCCTTGCGACGAATAGAGCAGCTCGAACTCGGCGCCGGAGGCGTAGCGGGATTTGGCGAGATAGGCCTTTGCCTGGTCGAGATTGAAAGCCAGCCCTTCGGCCGCCTTGGCGTTGTACCACCAGGCCGAGGCCGGCGCCGGCACCGCCGAAGGCTCGACCAGGCCGTTGAAGATCTTCTCGGCGATGGTCTTGCGATCGGTCGCCAGCGAGACCGCCTTGCGGAAATTGGGGTCGTCGAACGGCGGCTTGCGCGTGTTGTGGATCATCAGCATCATGCTGCCGAGCGCCGGGCGGCTGCCGCCAGTGATGCCCTGCGCCTTGGCCTGCCGCAGGCGAACATAGTCGCGGACGGGGGGCGCACCGATGATGTGCACCGACTTCGATAGCAGCGCAGCGATCCGGGCCGCCTCCTCGGAGACGATCCGCACGCGCAGCCGGTCCCAGGCGATGCTGTCCTTGCGCCAGTAATTCGGATTGCAGCGGAACTCGACGACATCGTTGGACCGCGCCGAGACGAAGATGCCGGGCCCGGTTCCAAGCCCCTCGGGCTTCTGCTGGAAAACCTCGTTGCCGTATTTCTCGCGGCTTCCCGCCGGAAAAATCCCCATATACTTGGTCATGTAGTCGAGGAAGGGCCGGAAAGGCGTCTTCAGCTTGAAGCGCACCTTGTAACGATCCAGGACATCGACGGATTCGATATTCGTCCAGACCGAGCGTCGCAGCGCCTTGTGAGCCGGGTCGAGCATGTAGTCGTAGCTGTACTTCACGTCCTCCGCCGTGAACCGCTGGCCGTTCTGGAAGGTGACGTCGTCGCGTAGCTCGAAAACATATTCGGTTCGATCGACGGAGATCGCCGGCATCGCCTTCGCGAGCATGGGGCGCCGGCGACCTTCGCCATCGATCTCGATCAGGTTCTCGAAAATCAGCTGATTGACCACCATGGCATCGTGATTGCCCTGGTTGATCGGGTCGAAGGTCGAGGGGTTCGACGGGATCGCGACGACCAGAGAGCGCTCATCGGCCGCTCGTGCGGCGACTGAATGACCGAGCCCCCCAATGGTGACTGCTCCACCCTGGAGAAAAACACGACGATTGAGAGAGGCAGAAGCCATGGCGATCCCCCTTGTGGAAACGTTTCCTTTGTTACTGGAAACGTTTCACCAAGCGAATCCATTGTCAAGAGGGTTGGGGCTCGATCGGCATCGGCAGCGATCCGTGATGCGCGGAAATTCTCAATCCCGGTTGCGGGACGTACGGGAAGCTGACCGCCGGGGACCAGCATAATTCAAGTCTGGAAAGTGACACCTTCGGCATTTTGCTGGCAGGCCGATCAGTTTGCCCGAAACCGGACCTTAGCGTCGGGAATGGGCCATTTTCGATCGCTGCGTCAGCGAGTGGCCAATGTCCGACTTGGGTCGTTAGCGGAGATTGGTTCGGTGCCTGTGAGCGGACATTCGCCTTGCAGTAATCGTTGCATCTTCAGAGGCGGATAGGCGCTGGGCTTGCCGCCAACTCTGCGGACATGCCTTGTCGCTCGTCTCCGCGCTCGATTATCTCGCACAGGCTCTCCTTGGAGATAGAAATATGTTCACTCACGTCATGATCGGCAGCAACGACCTAGAGCGGGCTAGAGATTTCTACGACGCCACATTCGCCGCGTTAGGAGGCGAGCCTGGCGAGATAGATGCCAGAGGCAGGCTGATCTATGCCCACAAGGGCGGTCGGCTAATGGTCACGAAGCCGATCGACGGCAATCCAGCGACCGCGGCCAACGGTGGCACTATCGGTATTGCCGCTGCGAGCCGTGACCATGTTCTCGCGTGGCATAAGGCCGGCACCACGCACGGTGGGACGGCGATTGAGAGCCCACCCAGCGAGCGCCCGAATGGAGCCTTCGTCGCCTACCTTCGCGATCCGGACGGAAACAAGCTCACCGCGCGCTCTCAGCCGACGAAGTAACACAATCGGCAATAGCTGCTCCGAAGATCATTCCGCTTTTCGGGAAATCCGCCGGCAAGCGGACGGTCCAGTCTCGGACTTTCCTTTGGTCAACCGGCCCGCCAAGTCGCGCCGGAGACCGCAGCAAAGGTATGCTCTCGGCGCCGCAGTCTCATCATCCGATGCGCGAGATCGCACTCGATCTCTCCGATATCCTTCATTTGCATCAGGACGCAGCTCGCAGCGTGCATTAGCCTGTTCTGAGTCGAAACATGAGGCAAACTCGTGCGTAAACTATTGCTCCCGGTCTTGGCGACTATCCTGCTCGCGGCATCTAGCGGCCGTTTGGCAGCGCAGGCCGCGGACAACCCCGCGTGCAAGCTGTTCACGCAGAGGGAGGCCTCCGCATACGTCGGCGCATCGGTCGGCAACGCTGAGAGCGGCCTCTTGCCGGGCTCGTCCGGGTGCTCATGGTCCGATGAAGGCGCGGACCACAAGATGAGCATAAGTGTGTTTCCAGCGGGCAATGCACTGCAACTCAAGAATTGGAGCTTCGAGAACTGGGAGGGGTTCCGGTCCCTGCCAAATATCGGCGCGAAAGCCTATGTCGTTCGTACACCCATAATGGAGGTCATGGGCAAGAAAATGGGTGGTGAGTGGCAAGCCGGAGCCGTCGTCGGCGGCGAATATGTCGCGGTCGGCCTTAAGGGTCCGAAGGGGAATGCAGATGCGGCGGTGGCGTTGCTTAGAGAGGCAATCAAGCGTCGGCAACAATAGCTAGGCTTCTGCTAGTCCCGATAGCGATCCCGGTTCGAGGCGAGGTAGATGAGGGCGACCGCGGGGATGTTCGCGTAGTCGAGGCCGCGTTCCCTCGCCTAATCACCGGGGCTGCCCAAACCTCCGGCCGAAAAACGAGATCGACTACCGCGCTCTGAGCTGTCGTCGATACATCCGCTCAGGGCCAAAGTTGCGCTCCGCCCGCTTATTCGTCATCGACCGAGACCTCGTGCTGATCGTGAACCGGGGTGACCTCTTCGCTATCCCCGATCGCCGAGAACGACGGCAGAAGATCGCCGGCGAGCAGCCTGTCCTTGCTGAGCAGTCCGGCATCCTCGAGCCTTTCGAAATCCGGCAGATCGCGCAGCGTCTCGAAGCCGAACTGCGACAGGAAGGCCGGCGTCGTCACATAGGTATAGGGCGCACCAGGCTGTGGGCTGCGCGGTCCGGCGGCGATGAAGCCGAGCTTGCGCAGATGGCCGATGGTGTCGCGGCTGACCTCCTTGCCGAAAACCTGGCCGAGTTCGGCGCGGGTAATCGGCTGGAAGTAGCCGATGCACAACAGCACCAGGCTCTCTGCTTGCGACAGCGCCTTGCTGTCAGGCGCACCGAGGCCGGTCGCAGCCCGGATCGCTGCGGCAAAGCCGTTCTTCGTGCGATGCTGCCAGCCGCCGGCGACAGCGACGAGCTCGTAGGGGCGCCCGACCAGCTCATCGCGAATGTCGTCGATCAGGAGATCAAGGCTGCAGTCGCGGCCCACGACGCGGGCCAGGGTTTCGCGGCCGACGGGGACGGGCGAAGCGAAGATCACCGCCTCGACCCGGCCCATCCATTCGCGCCAGCGCAGCTCCGGCGGCATGTCGGCGAGTTCGGCGTCAAAGAGCTCTTCTGTCTGCGTGCGCCGCGCCATGCGTCAAAGCCCATAGAGCCGGAAGCTGGCACGGCCGGAGAGCTCACGCACAGCGTCAAGGCTGGTCAGCCTGTCGAACAGGCGACGCGCGCCCCAGCGCGTCAGGCTCGCGGTCTGCCATGTCCCCGACACGGCGTCGTCGTCGAGCAGAAGCTGGATGACGTCCCCTGCCCCTTTCGCCCGCAGCTTCGGCGCAGCGGCGACGAGCCGGGCCGCTCGTGGTGCGATCTCGCCGGCGAGTCGGCAGGCTTGCGCCGCCGCCAGCGCGAGCGCCACACAAATCCCGCGCTCGAACCCCTCCCCTCCCGGGCGAATGCGACCGCGACCGCCCGCACTGCGGAAGGCAGGCCCCCGCGCCTGCGTCACCAACATCGGCATGGCCATCGGCCAACGCATCCGTGCAGCGATCGCTAGATCAGCCAGCCACCAGGCGAGCAGTTCAGCATCAGGCCGCACCCGCTGGACCTCAGCCATGAGCGCGGCGGCGACCAGCGGCGCTGGCCGGTTCGATCGGGCGAGGCCATCGAAGCATTCCAGACCAGCGAGATCATCGCGCCAGCGCAGGCCGAGCACAGCGACGATCGACCGCAAGGCATCAGGCCCGATATCCGGCGACCGTTCGGCAAGACGTCTCCAGGCGGCGAGAAGATTGCCTGCCGGGCCGGGATCGGCGCCGGCCGTGCGCAGATGCCAGGCGTCGCGCAGCTGCGCTTCGTCCTCGGTTCGTCCGGCGAGCGCGACCGCTGCGGCCGCGCATTTCAGCGCCATGCGCTGGCGCCAGGCGCCGGCCCAGGGCGTCGCGGTGCAAACCAAATTATCCAAGGAATTCAAGGCCGCGCCGGCCAGGAACGCCGCCTCAACATCGCTCGTCACCGGTCCGCGCGGCAGCGCCCAACCGGGTACGGCTGGAGGCATGAAGGCAAGGCTGGCGGTCGAATCGGCTGCGGACATCGTCCGGGAACGATACCCCTGAAGTGCGGTTTATGCCATCCGTTTCGGCTGAAAGCGCACGCCCTGTCAGGCGCAGATAATGTCCGATAAGCTTGCCTTATCGGATGTTTTGCGCCTTATAGAAGAGATGGCCGAAATCGCCGCCCAGAACGCCGAAAATCACGCTCCGGAGAGCTCCGCTCCGCCAGAGAGTCCGACGGCAGCTGTCGATCTTTCCGAGGTCCGGGCACCGGCCGAGACCGCCGGCGTCCTCCCCTCCCCCGTCACGGCCGAAACATCCGGTCTGTCGCCGCATCTCGCGCGGCTCGCCGATCGCGCCCGCGACTACGTCGCGGCCGCGAGCTCGGCCAACACGCGCCGGGCTTACGCCTCCGACTGGCGGCATTTTTCGAGCTGGTGCCGGCGGCAGGGTCTCGAGGCGTACCCGCCGTCCCCGCACGTCGTCGGGCTCTACATCACCGCCTGCGCCTCCGGCGCGGCGACCGAGCGCAAGCCGAACAGCGTCTCGACGATCGAGCGCCGGCTGTCAGCCCTGACCTGGAATTACGCGCAGCGCGGCACGCCACTGGATCGCAAGGACCGGCATATCGCCACCGTCTTCGCCGGCATCCGCAACAGTCACGCCGCACCGCCACACCAAAAGGAAGCGGTGTTGCCCGAGGACATCATCGCCATGCTCGAGACGCTCGATCGCGGCACGCTCCGCGGGCTCAGGGATCGGGCGATGCTGCTCATCGGTTTCGCCGGCGGCCTGCGCCGATCCGAGATCGTCGGACTCGATGTCGGTCGCGACCAGACCGAGGATGGCCGCGGCTGGGTCGAGATCCTCGACTTGGGGCTGGTCGTCAGCTTACGCGGCAAGACCGGCTGGCGCGAGGTCGAGGTCGGCCGCGGCTCCGCCGACGCCACCTGCCCGGTCGTGGCGCTGCAAACCTGGCTGAAACTCGCCAGGATCGCGCACGGTCCGCTGTTTCGACGGGTGACCGACCAGGGCCGGGGCGTCGGTTCCGAACGCCTGAACGACCGGGAGATCGCCCGTCTGGTCAAGCGCACGGCGCTCGCCGCCGGCGTGCGCGGTGATCTCTCCGAAGGAGAGCGTCGACAGAAATTTTCAGGCCACTCATTGCGCGCCGGCCTCGCCTCCTCGGCCGAGGCCGACGAGCGCCATGTCCAGAAGCAGCTCGGCCATGCCTCGGCCGAAATGACTCGAAGGTATCAACGACGGCGTGACCGCTTCCGGGTCAATCTCACCAAGGCCGCGGGGCTTTGAGCCGAACGATGAGCATCTCTTCGACAGTAGCAGCACTCAGAAGCGCCGCCGGGCCAACAGGGACGCCAATCTTCATGATGGCCGGTCCGGTGCCCTTGAACCGGCCTAGAGCCTCGGCTGCCGGCGGAGCGCACTCGCTGACTTTGTTGCCACGGAAAAAATGCCTCGATGGGGTTGGTTCCGGTTAGGGACGAGATGACACCTTAAAGGCCAATATGCTTCTTAAGGTGGGTGCCGACTTCGGCCATCAACCTGGGTCTGATCCGCCCCAGCTTATCGGCATGGGCCGCCTCGATCGTCGCGATCTTGGCGGGACGAATCACGCTCGGCACCGGCAAGCCAGCCTCCGAATAGAACTGGCCCAGAGATACGTCACCGGTCCATGGCCGATTTTCGGCGCTGGTGATCATCACCACCCACAATAGGGCGGCGCCCTCGCCGATCCCGCCGTTGCTGACAACAAGCGCCGGCCTATGTTGCCGGGTGTTGCGGTCGGTGTAGGGGAACGGAACGCGGACAACATCACCCTGGCGGAAATCAGAGGTCGGCATAGGCCCTCCGGTCGGCTTCGCTGTCCCACTCACTGAACGTCCCAAACGGATCTTCGGCCGGCAGCGGGACCGTGGCCTTGCGGATCACAACCGCGTCGCCCTCGATGCTATATGCGATCTCGTCGCCCTCGCGTAGACGAAGGGCCGCCCGGATTGGCTGCGGAATTGTCGTCTGTGCCTTGCTTGTCAGCTTGCTTGTGATCATGAGGATCTCCTGTAAGGAAATTCCTTACAGTAAGGATTTTCCTTTCCTCGTGCAAGCCGGAACGGATTTTTGGGGTGTCCAATCCCCCTCCCCGCTCTCGGATCGGGCCGTGTGACTCCCAATCAGCAGGACCTAACCCGCTGACGATCCTCGATGTAGCATATTCGAGGGCATAGCGTCGTTTAGCGTACTTTCAACGCTATGCCCTGTGTTCATCCCCGCCAGTCCGCCTTGCCTCGGCACACTGCTGCCGACGCCCAAACGAAGGCGTCGAGTTGCGAACGAGATCGCTCGGCTGGCGAACGGCGTGGCTCCGCCCAACCACGTATTACAGCCCCGACTTCGCCCGCATGTCTTCGACCGTCGCGGCGCTGAGAAGCTCGGCCGGAGCGACCAAGACACCGGCCTTCATGATCGAGCAGGCAGTCACACCGGCGCGCGTCTGGATATCCTTGAACCGCCGGAGTGCCTCTGTCGCAGTTGGAGCTCGCTCACTGACTTTGCTGCCGCGGACCATGGCCTTGATTTGAAACACGAATATTCCTCTCGACGAATGAACGAGGCTGCGAGGCGAGCGTGAACCGCAGGAGCACAGTTCCAACGCCTTGGACAGCGGCAATCTGATGAAATTGAGGATATGCCCGTGATCGATTACAGATCGGGCTCGATTTCAACAGACATTTTGGCAAGCCGCGGTTCGTTCTTTCTCAATGCCGCTCGTAACGCCGATCATCTCCAAATCAAATCGGCATCTGTATAGGGCCTAAAGTCCCTGTCGATCTCGTTCGGGGCCTCGCCAGCCCCGTGTTCCTTGGCGAGCAAGTAGCGGCGTACATCCATCAGACCAGGTTCAAAGCCCGACAGCACCAGCTCCATCGGCGGTTTGCCGTTGAAGGGGTTTGCACGATTGACGCCTCGGAGCCATCCCGCGCCCTCATGCTCTGATCCGTATAGGACGCGGAGGGACTGATAGACGCCGAGGACAGCCGAGATCCGCAGCAGGACGTCGGTTTCAAGGGTCAGCGGCTCCTCGCCGCGGGCAGCGTCGTACCAAGTCTGAAACTCGGCCGCCGCCGGCATGCCCAGGAGCTTTCGCACCTCGGCAAAGTCGAGCTCCCAAACTCGCGCGATATTCAGAAAGGCCCGCATCCCTGGGCCGCTCACGCGCGCCCGATCCTCGGGGCTGGTGTCGATCGGCGCGGGTGGTTTCCAAGCCATCGTGCATTCCTCGTCGCTAAGTACTCGTTGTACCAGAATTGTGCCGGCTACGGTCCTCGCATGTCATCAGCGGGCAACCTACGCCCGTCTCGGCTCACGCCGACGGCTTCCAATCAGCGCCATCAGCATCGGCCCGATTGAGAACTCGTTGGTTTCCGCCTTCCGTGTCAGGCCACGCAAATAACCGCCGGCGCTGGAAATCGCGTCGCCGCGCTGCAGGATCGCCGCGACCACGATCGAAGCCTCTGTTTCGCCCATCGCACTCTGCGCGTCGAACCAGGCGCTCGGACTAATTCCGAGCATCGATCGCACCATCGCGGCTGCAGCGAGGAAGTCTCGCCAGTTGGAAATTCCGCCGCGGGCGTAATCGATGATATCTGGGCAGGCATCGAGGACCATCCCCAGCGGGAATGCCTTTTCTGGCTTCCTCACTGGTTCCGGATCAATCTCGACTTCGATCCCCCTGCTTTCTGGAAAGCGAGGTTCAAGAGCAGTAGGGAGATCTGGTTTTGAATTCTGTTTGTGCCGCTCAGAATGAGACTCATTGCCGCTTAAATTCTGAGCTTTTGTGTGAATTTCCAGAAGGTTGAGGATTTCGTCGGCCAGCATCGACAGCTCGTCGGCAATCGGCTCCAGGATCTCGCGTGGAGCGGTCCGTGGAATCCTGCCAATTATTGAACGATACAGGGCGTGGATCTCCTGCCAGGTCGAAGGTCCCTGCCCCACCTGGTGGGCCGGAACGCCCTCCTCCATCGCTGTCGCGATCATCTTGGCGATGTCCCGCCGGCAGATGGTGATGCGCTCGCGCACGAGCTTCAGGGCTCGCTCCTCGAGCCTGACGTCCTCGGCTGATCTCTCGATCTCCGCGGATCGTACAACCAACGGCGACAGATCGAAGCCGAAGGCGAGCTCGATGTCCCCTCCCCTACCCTTGCGAGCGTAGCGCTTCCCGTTCGGACTATCGCGGCGGATGATCAGGCCGGCGTCGACGAGCACAGCCAGGTGGCGGCGGAGCGTCGCTGGCGACATGCCGTGGGCCCGTAGCGCCAGCTGCTGGTTCGACGGGAAGACGACGAGCTGCTCGCCCGTCAGAACGGTCTCCGGGTGGAAGGTCAGCAAAGCGTCGAGCACTGCCAGGGCGCGTTCATTCACGCCGAGCGGAGCCTTGGCCGTGCAAATGTCCCGAAACAGATTCCATTTGTGGACCGCCTTCTCGGGCGGCCGCTCCTTTGCGAGCGCCTGGCTCGCCACATGGGCAAGCGTCAGCGTCCGCCGCCCAAAGGGCGTCGTTGATAGCCGTGGTTCCATGTCCTTTGCCCTATTCAGGCAAAAGAAATCCGCTCGCCGAATGGCGCAAATCTCTCGCGAGACTCTTGACGGTGATTCGAGGAAGTGCGATTCTCAGTTTGCTTAAGACAGAGAGCGCTCTCGGAACAGCCGTTTCGGGGGCGTTTTCTTTTGCGTTCAATCTCCTTGGTTGCGGTCTTTCGTTTCCCTGAAGTCGCGATAGAGCTTCTCCAGGTTACTCGAAATGAAGTTGCCGAACTCGCCCGCGTCCTTGGACTTGAGCGAGAGGCTGAATGTGCGGCCGGTGTTCCGGTAGCTGGCGGCGACACGGTTGTCGCTCGGCGCCCATAGGCCTTCAGCCGCCCTCCTCTGCTGGGGGGCCTTATGCGCCTTCTTGATCCTCTCGACGAGGAAGCTGAACCTGTCGGGGATCGGCGTGTGACTGAATTCTTCCGAGCGCACGATAGCGCTCGCTGTCTCGCCCTTCGTTGGATGGGCAATAAGCTTCTTCAGCTCCTCCCAACGCGGCCGGCCGACGGCCCTAGCAGCGCCAAGGGCTTCGACGACATCCTTTGGCACGACGTCGATGATGCTAAACATCCGGGCTACCACCGTCTCGTCGACGCTAACAGCCGCCATGATCGTCTGCCTGTTATGGCCGAGCTGGCGTAGGCTGTCTGCAAACCGGGCCTTCTCGATGAACGACAGGTTGGCCCGGCGCGCGTTTTCCTGCCCTTGCGCTACGATATGGGCGACGTCGTCCAGTGACCGGATAATGGCCCGGACCCGCTTTCCCAGTTCCTTCGCGGCGCGATGCCGGCGATGGCCGAAGACAATCATATGCCGGCCGGCTACCTCAGGATGAGGCCGGACAAGGATCGGCTGGAGTTGCCCCTCCTTCTCAATGCCTTCCTTGAGCAGCGCGAACTCGACCTCGTCGTCCTCGATGCGGTCTGAGACGAATGAGCCATCAACGAGGTCCGGGTCGAGCTCAACGACGACTTCGCCGTCGGCGATGAGTTTGGCCTGGTCGGCCATTTCTTCGATTGATTGCTTCATGGCGCGCGAGGCGCCGCGGTTCGCGTACAGCGACCGAGCATCCTGGATAGGCAATGCCGGAATGTCCGGGACCTCCACCGGACTTTCCATTGCCCTGATGAGCAGGTTCTTACGCGCCATTTTAGACACTAGCTCCGCGTAAAGCGTTGAATTGGTGAGCCGATTTCAATTTCCGTACAGCTGTCAATTCGGCGGTCATCTCCGCCCCCATGCATCGTGCATGAGGGAACGGATTTCCTCGTTGACAGAGTTGAGGGATCCGATCGCCCGGTCATAGGTTTCGCGAGTGAACTGGGACCGATCGAGTTCGTATAGCGACTGGTTCGTAATGCCGGCGTCCGCGATGGCTGTGGACTTCAGCATCGGGCTCGCGAGCATAAATTTTGGGAACATCGCCTGCATGAAGCCAACCATCTGGGCCTGGGGCCCATCCATCGGTTCATATCGCGTGACCAGATAGCGGAACCATTTCAGGCGGACGTCGGCGCCGTGCCCCACGATCGAGCCGAGGATTCCTCCAAGCATCAGAAGGAATTGGCTCATCGACATGACGTCGAGCATCTGCGGGTGGATCGTAATGATCACCGAGGTAGATGCAGTAAGCGCCGTCAGCGTAAGATAGCCGAGCTGAGGCGGGCAGTCGACGACAACGACATCGTAGCGGTCGTCGACCTCCTTCAGCACCCCGCTTAACCGCAAGAAGAATTGCTTCCCCTCGACTGTCTTCTGGGCCGCCATCGGCGTGTCGTACTCGTACTCCTGGAGTTCCAGGTTCGCTGGCACGATGTCCAGGCCCGGGAAGTTGGTAGGCCGGATCACGTGCGAGATCGGAACCCGATCGGCCGTGTACTTCAGGCAATCGTAAAGCGAGGGGTTCTTGTCGAGTTCCGGCTGGATCCCGTGAAGAGCTGACAGCGACGCCTGCGGATCGAGATCAATCGCAAGAGCGCGGTGGCCAGTGAGCGCGAGATACTGCGCCAGGTGGGCGGCCGTCGTCGTCTTGCCGCTGCCGCCCTTGAAGTTCACGACGGAGATAACCTGCAGCGGCTCGCCCGGACGGCGGTGCGGCACGTACTTCTTGACCCCCGATCGCCCGTGGCGATCGAGGTACTGCCTGAGCTCCAGCATCTGCTCGGCAGTGTACGTCCTGCGGCCAGAGGAGGTGGTTGTGGGCGTCGGCCCTTTTCCTTCCAGGTGGAGCTTTTTAACATTCGACGGGGTGACGCCCAGAAAATACGCCACTTCGCCCAGCGCGAACTGTCGCAAGCTCCTCGTTGCATTTGGTGGATAGTGCTCGATACGCAGCAGATTGAGCTTTTCAGAGATCAGCTCCCCCTGCTGGAGGATGATCTCATGAAAAAGCTTGCCAGCATCATCGCTGATGTTCGCGAAGTTCATCCGGTGTCCGCCTATCGGAATAACGCTTTTCCGGAACAGTGACGCTTTTCCGGAGCAATGGTAATTTCAAGCGTGAATTATGCCTGATTCGACAAAGGCGGCAACCAATTTTGCGTTAACGAGAAGTAAACACGTAGCCCCGGCGGCTGGGCTGTCAAAATACGAGGCATAGCTCGCCAGAACACCTTGATACCACAAGCGAATTTCGATTTCCGTACAGCTGTCAATTCAGCAGCTGTAGTGCCGTAGAACGAAGTAAGCTTGTCGATGTTTAGGTGCGGGAATAGGCCGACCATTCCAATCGGGAATCCATTCGCGCCCATTGATTCTTAAAATGCGTTGGACCGGCGTCGACCTACCGATGATTCTTGGGCACCTGTCAATCGGCCATGCCCCATGCTCCACCTAGTCGTTCTCGACCGTATTGAGCCCTCACAGAACATGCAGCGGTACTATGTCCTGTCGATCGAACCGACCTTGTGGGGCGAGATGAGCCTCGTTCGCCAGTGGGGCCGGATAGGCCACCAAGGCGGGAGCAGGATAGATATCCATCCGGATGAGGCAGCCGCGAAGGTGCGGGAATAGGCCGACCATTCCAATCGGGAATCCGTTCGCGCCCATTGATTCTTAAAATGCGTTGGACCGGCGTCGACCTACCGATGATTCTTGGGCACCTGTCAATCGGCCATGCCCCATGCTCCACCTAGTCGTTCTCGACCGTATTGAGCCCTCACAGAACATGCAGCGGTACTATGTCCTGTCGATCGAACCGACCTTGTGGGGCGAGATGAGCCTCGTTCGCCAGTGGGGCCGGATAGGCCACCAAGGCGGGAGCAGGATAGATATCCATCCGGATGAGGCAGCCGCGAAGGTCGCCTTGGATGCTTGGCTCCATCGGAAGCGCCGACGCGGCTATCGCGAGCGTCTCGCGTGATTTGCCCCGCGCGTTATGAGAGCTGGGTCTCGTTGACGCCGAAAACCTCCATCAGCACCTCAAGGATGTCATTGGCCGCTTCGACGCTGCAGCCGGCCTCCTTGCTGATGAAGGCGGAGAGCCTTGCGATCGTCGGAACGACGGGATCTGGTACAGGCGCCGGCGCAAGGCAGCGACTGCGGAAGGCGACGCAGATAACCCCGTCAGAGCAGCGGGCACCATTCTGGTTGCTGAGTGTCATGAGGTGAACCTCGGGATGGCTAAGCAGCGCGGGCGCTGGATTTGAGCTGAGAATTGAAGAGCGCCATCAGCATCGGTCCGATCGCATACGCGCCGGCTTTCCTCTTCTGCGTGAGCTGTCGCAGGTAGCCGCCTGGTGATCGGATGGCGTCGCCCTTTTCCTGGATCATGACCACGGTAATGACGGCGTCGACCTCGCCCATCACGTCGATCAAACGGGAGCGGCTTACTCGATGGAGTGTCAGGCACTGGCAGAGCACCGGACATCGGGGAGGGCGCATCGCGGGAAGGATTGCTTGAAGCGTCCTCCCGGCCTTCTTGGAGAGCCGGTTCAGATTCAATGGAATCGGAGGTTTGAATCTGAATATGTGGCTCATTCTGAGCTGCATTACGGCTCAGAATCGTCCGATTAACGTGATCGGCCAGACACTTAGAAATTTAGTGGCTGATCTCGACCAGACGGCCGACGAGTTCCGTCAAGGCGCCAGCCGCGAGCGCGAGTAGCCTCCACCGCAACGATGATCGCCTCATCCCTCCACCTGGAAGTGTCGAGGCCCTCGACTGAAGGCTCATGTAGTCGAGGGTCTTCGTGATGTCCGTGTGTGGACGCCCCTTCGGATGCAAGAGGTTTTTGTCGAGGCGATTGGCGCTCAGGTTCAGGTGCGTCCGTGTGTCCGGCCTACTGGTGCGGCCGTTCACGGGACCGCTGGCCTGTATGGAGATCGCGGGTCGGGTCCACACCGCTTCCGCGCGCTCGAGGCGCTGGGACATATTCCCTGGTTTTCCCGACCCCGTCTTCTGACCGTTGCGCCATACCTCTCTTCGGACCTTCCTGCCTCCCTGACCGCCTCTGACCGCCTCGGCTTCTATGCCGCAGCAGTCGGAGCTCTGTAGGATCCGCCGTGCGCCATGAGCGCCCAGACGATCCTGGCAATCTTGTTGGCCAATGCCACCGTCACCAGCATGCGTGGCTTGCGTGCCAGCATGCCGTCGAGCCCCGGACTGGCTCGCGATCTGTCGCGGGCCGCGACCTTGACCGCCGAGCTTGCGCCCAGGATCAGGAGTCTGCGCAGGCTGCGTTCGCCCATCTTTGTGGTCCTGCCCAGACGCTCCTTACCACCACTGGAATGCTGCTTGGGGGTAAGCCCCAACCACGCGGCGAAGTCTCTGCCCCGTCGAAAGGTGTGCGCTGCTGGCGCCAATGCCACCAAGGCTGTGGCCGCGATTGGTCCGATGCCAGGGATCGTCATCAACTGCTTTGCGACAGGATCGGCTTTCGACCGGGCCGCGATCTTTCGACCGGGCCGCGATCTTTCGATCGAGCTCTGCGATGTTTGATTGGAGCATCTGCAAGCTTGTGGCGATCATTGCCAGGACCGGCCGAGCCTCGGCCGGCATGTCACTCGCAGGATCGTCAATCAGGTCGATGAGCTTGCTCACATGGCCGGGTCCCTGGGCCACGATGAAGCCGAACTCGGCAAGGTGGCCGCGCAGCGCGTTGATCAGCTGAGTTCTCTGGCGCACCAGAAGGTCGCGCGTGCGGAAGATCACCGCCGCCCCCTGCGCCTGCGCGCTCTTGGGCGTGACGAACCGCATCGTCGGCCGCTGCGCCGCCTCGCAGATCGCCTGCGCGTCGGCCATGTCATTCTTCTGCCGGTGGACGAAGGGCTTCACGTATGCTGGCGGGATGAGCCGGGTCTCGTGCCCTAGGGTGGAGATCTCCCGAGCCCAATAATGAGCACTGGCGCAGAGCGAACCGACATATGAAGAAGGGCACTGCGGAGCAGGCGCCGTGGCTCGCCGACGAGACCGTAGGTCCGCCATTGAGGAATGTCTCCGAAAGCCAATTGCACGTCCGCTGACATCTAAGCGCGGGGGTCGTCAGCCAACGTCCCGCGGACGCAGCGGATGAAGGTTTCCGACAATACACAGACAAAGAACTCATCTGGGGTGAACACGTGACCACCATCCGCGCAGTCTGCTTCGACGCATTCGGCACTGTTGTCGAGATAACCGATCGACGCCATCCGTTTAGAATTGTATCGGACTACCATCAGGTAGCTTTATGGGCGATGACACGGCCCATCGGCATCAAAAATTTAGCAAAACAGCTAGATATTCCTCTATCGGAAGATGAAGTTTTGCGTTGGCAGGCTGAAGTTGAAGCAGAGTGTGCTTCGGTAAAGTTGCGGCCGAATATGAGATCAATCTGGGCCCTCGATGGTCTATGCGGGCGAAACGCTGAACGACCACCGCTTGATAAGGTACCAAGAGGCGAGCGGCCATTTCAGCCGCTTCATGCCGTGGCACGCCGCGGCCGAGCATCGGCTGGATCTGGCATTCATTAGGAAGGAGTTGGCGGAGGCATTCGACGGCCCGACGATAGTCGTCACCCACCACGCACCTCACCCAAATTCGATCGCGTCGCGGTATCACGGCAGCCCGCTGACCCCCGCCTTTGCTTCTGACCTCAGCAATGTCATCGGAGAATTTCAGCCAGAGCTCTGGATCCATGGTCACGATCATGGATCACATGATTATCGGTTAGGACGGACGCGCGTCTTCGCAAACCAGGCGGGCTATCCTAATCTTCACGGCGACCGAGAAAACCGCGGTTTCGATCCGCACTGCGTCATCGAAATATAGCGACGACGTTGGGTTCGATCTCGGTTCGGCATGGCGCGTGAAAGGGAGGGGAGGGGAGGGGGCTCAGCAATGCACAAAGCCCCCTGCATTCTCGAGCTACATTTCCGGCCCGCTGTCAGACCGATTCCGCCCTTTCTTGGCGCGCTTGAGTAGCGCTTTGGGCAAGGACATCGATGTGATCGGCGTTCGAGCCGATGACACTGAGCCATCGTCGCAGAGCGGCGGTGATTGGTTGAACTTCGCAATCACCAGAGAGGGGAACCGCGTTGGTCCCCCGCCGACGCGGTTCCCTTCGTCGCAAGCTTGCCTGCCTCCCAAATGCCGTATGGTCGTTGGAGGATGGCTATGCAGAACCGAACCAAAAGCCGCACATTCCCAGTATTGGAACAAATCGAAACGCCCGAACAATTTCGCGATGCTCTTGAGCGCTTGCGATGCATCGAGATCGCAGCGGAGGATTCTCCAAGAGGACGGGAGCGGGCCGAGCTAGAGATCAGCATCTGTCGCTATCTCGCTGGCTGTGAGCATCGGGTTCGCTAGATCTCGTAGTGGCATTTTTCGTTGGTGCGTCATCCCGACACAACCCGCTCCGGAACCTAAACCTTAGCGTCGAAGTTCCGCTCGTGCCGCTCTCAAGCGCCGAGGAAATCCTTCCGCGGCGTCGGTTGCCATCCCCGGATAGCGGCGGTGATTGCTCCCCCGTAATCACCTGAGTTGGCCCCGCTGGCTTCGGCTGGCGGGGCCATTTTCGTTTGCTCACCGGAGCGAGAGCCAGTTCCCATCCTCGTCGCGCAGCCCAGCCGCCTGCTGTTCAAGCATCTCAACGAGAAGCGTTTGATGCATCGCGAGTGCGTCCTCGCCAAGGCGCAACAGCCCTTTCGCACCGGAAGCATCCTCGCTTCGGCTCATCAAGCTATCGACCTGGTCGCGCAGCTTCTGCACGTGCGCCTCGCCTTCGCGAACGTGCCGCTGCGCCATTGCGATTGGGCCTTCGGGCTTTGACATTTGCGGAAGTTCCGCGTCGATCGCTCGACAACAATCTAGCCCGCTACTGAACAAGAGTCGTTCACCATTTCGGGTCAGGCTCTTGGGGCGCCTTGGATGCGGCGTGGTGCCGAGCTGTTGCCTTTCCCCTCCCATGGGGCGTTTGGGCGGGAGCCAGGAACACCGCAGGCCGACAGGAGTTTCCTTTGCGGTGAATGGCCGAAAGGCCTGCAGAGTACCAAGGGAGACGGTCATGACGGTCGATACTCGACCCAAAGTGCCCGAACAGGATTTGGAGAAGTTGCGCGGCGGTGACCCGCTGCCGCCGCTACGAGCCGACGACCACAGCAATGCCGATCCGGCGGTGGAAACACCCGTCGAGGCGCGGCAGGGTTTCCTGGGATGGCCGGTTTTGATTGTGCTGATTGCGGGGCTCGCGTTGGCTGTGATCGCGTGGATCGCGGTTGAACTGATCGTCTATTGAGATCCCTATCCAATCCATCCTGGCCCTAGATGCGGCCCTGGCACGCGCCGTCTCGGTGATCGTTTAGCCCTTCGCCGTAAGCGCCGCATAGCGGTCGATCTCGGCGCGCAGGTGTGCTGCGGCGGCATCTTCGCGAATGCTCTTGATCCCCCTCAGGCCATCCTTCACGCCGTCGAGGGCTTCGTTGCGCTCGCCGAGCTTCATGCCGGCGAGATAGCGGATCTCGCACTCGTGCTTCCACTCCTCCGACCAGGTCGAAACCTCGCGGCCGGCGAGGATCGAGAACTTCATGGGAGGTTTGGCGGGCGGGTAGGGCATGCGCGGCGGATGCCAGATTCGCACGCGGTTCGAAACCGCCTCGGAACATGCCGACCAGCTCAGCATTGAATCCGGTGGTGTTGCGTCCGGAGTTGAGTGCCATGGTTGCGGCGCGGGCGAACTGGAAGGGCAATCTGAGATTCGGCGAGATCAGTTGTCCGGTGGCGCTCTACACGGGTGCGAGCACATCCGAGCGGGTGTCATTCCATATGATCAATCGCGACACCGGGCACCGCCTGCGACGCGAGTTCGTCGATCCTGTCACGGACGAGCCGGTCGACCGCGAACACCAGATCAAGGGCTTCGAAATCGACAAGGACCAATACGTCGAGGTTGAACCCGACGAGATCGCGCAGGCCATCCCCGAAAGCAACAAGATCCTGGCCGTGGCCGCCTTCATCCCTTGCGCTGAGATCGACACGCTTTACTTCGACAAGCCCTACTATCTCGCCCCGGTCGGTGTGAGCGCTGCCGCGGCGTTCGCGGTGATTCGTGAAGCGCTGCGCGCCAGCAACGTCGGCGCCCTGGCCCATGCCGTGCTGTTCCGGCGCTATCGCGGACTGATGATCCGCGCGCAGGGGCGGGGCCTCGTCGCCCACACACTGAACTTCGACTACGAGGTGCGATCGGCGTCAGACGCCTTCGAAGACATCCCCAAGCTGAAGATCCAGAAGGAGATGATCGACCTCGCCAAGCACATCATCGACAGCAAGCGCGGCGAGTTTGATCCGGCCACATTCGACGACCGGTACGAAGCTGCGGTGGCTGAGCTGGTAAAGGCAAAGCTCGCGGGCAAGACGATCACGGCGCCGAAGAAGGTTGAGCCGCCGAAGGTCGGCAACCTCATGGAGGCTCTGCGCGCCAGCGCGAAGCAGGGCGGCAGGCCACCACCGCCGAAACGGCGCGCCACCAAGAAGGCGGCATAGCTGCAGCCATGCTCAAAGCGGTAATAGGAGGCTGGCCGCCAGGATGAGCCCAAAATTGTTGAAAGTTTTGCGCGGCCTCTTCGCCGAGGCTCAGGAAGTGTCGGCCCGGGCTGTCGTGGCGCTTGGGCCCGCCACAGTCGGTGTGACCACCGTCGACGCCGAGGCGCTGGCGGCTGCGTCGTACCGACTCCAGCAGCTCGCCAGGGAAATCGTCGCGGTCCAAGACACTGCGGAGCGCTAGGGCTCTCTGAGGCTGTTAGGCCACATCGAGGCAAGAGCACGCGCGCTGCTCGACAAAGCGGCGGCGTGTTTCGGCAGTATTGGGGAGTCCCGTTTGGGCGAGCCATCCGAGGAACTCGGCGGGCCGAATGGTGACAATTTCGAGCGCTCGCCCTCTTGCGAGCCAAGCGTTCATGACCGCAACAGCGTTGCGATGCCAAGCCTCATAGCAGGAAGGCATCTCGTTTCGATCATGGGCGAGTTCCCAGAGCAGCCGGAAATCCTCCGGCTCGTACCACGGCAAAGCGACCGTGTACGCCTCGACTGTCGGTTTCACTGGATCGCCGATCGTCCGCGTGCGACGCGGGAACTGATGATGCTAACCGCCCAAACGGGCGGGTAGTCGGCTGGTGGTTAAGTAGGCGCCCGATAGCTCAGCGAGTCAAATCGGCCCGCTTCTCGGCCATCTGATATTCGGCGGGATCAGACTGCTCATGCGCGCGGCCACACTGATACCGAGCTGGCCTGCCTAGGCTGGCTCGTGGCACCACTGCGCCGAGAGATACTGCCAAGATCATTCCAAGCCAAAACAGCGCGGTTGCGTCGGTCAGTGCATCTGGTGGAGCTTCGCCTGTTCCAGATTCGCTCGGGCGAGGAAAGCTTCGAGCTTCGTCATCGCTTCGGGCGATAGGTGAAGGTCGATCAGCCTGCCGCCGACCCCGCGGCACGTCAGAACAGCCGGGCCGCCCGGTTCTCCTGCCACCACCATCTGCTTGATGTCGACGACATCGATCCTGGGGTTCTTGCTATGCGCTGGAGGCATTGTCTGGCCCGCCGCTTCAGACGTCGCATCGGGTTAGACGTTTTCCGGTTGGGGCGATCGTGAAGTAGCACTCATCCTCATAGTGAACCGGCGTCCCGTCCTTGAGCGTGTAGGATGTTGTTGGGAGGCCGGGCCACTCGCGCCAGACAATGACGATATAGTGGTTGCCATACTCATCTTGGCAGCGCTCCCGATAAAGCTCGCGCTTAGGTGGCATCGGCCGGCGCGCGGACGGCCCTGCAGGCTTTCGCAACGCAACCATTTCACACCTCAACGCAACGCAGTGATGAGGGATTCAACGGGCCGATCGAGGCGCGGTTCCGACACCTTGTCGAGGCTCTTGCGCACCGTTTCTTTGATCCTAAATTTTTCCCCGCGGTCCACTTCTAGGGGAAAGGAGCCATGCCGTTTTCATCTTTGAGTGATCCTGCCGATCTCGCTCGGGCCCATGCCGCACTGGAGGCCGTCTGGAACGAGGTCAAGACGTCCATTCCCGAGCCGGAGCATGAAAGGGAACGGACCAGAATCGCCTATCTCGTCGCCGGCTTTGCGCCCCTGGCGCTCGACGAGGAGGATCTGAAGCATAACGTCCTGCTTCATTACGATCATCACGAACCATCGGTGCTCAGCTGAGCCATGCCCGCCGACGATTGCCGGCGGGCTCCTCATCATGAGGAACTAATCGACCCGCCGACCGTTTGCGACTCGTTCGTTGCGGAGTTGCGTCCATGTGTGCGCAGCGCGTTCTGGGGGCCGGGCTGAGCGGGGATACGCCAAAGGGACCGCTCACCCGGCGACAGAAGGCCGTCTTCGACCTCTTTACCGATCCAATGCCTGATCGCGTGGAGCCGTGCCTGGCGCGTCTGGCGAGCAAGCCGCCGAGCGGCGACGATTGGGCCTTCGAAGTGAAGTGGGATGGCTATCGTCTCGCCGTTCATATCGGGCCACGCCGCAAGGTCCGCATCGTCACCCGCGGCGGGCATGATTGGACAAGCCGCTTCCCAACCATTGCTCATGATGCCCTGGAGCTTGGTGTCGATAGCGCGATCGTCGATGGTGAGGCGGTGGTTCTCGACGAGCGCGGCGCTTCGGACTTCGGGGCTCTGCAAAAGGCTCTCGGCGGCCGGGGAGGGAAGCGCTTCGCATCTGAGGCGATCTTCTACGCGTTCGACCTTCTCTACCTGAATGGCCACGATCTCCGGGCGCTTGGCTGCGGTGAGCGGCGCGCTATCCTTGATGACACCCTGGGCATCGCGCCGCACGGCTCGATCCACATGAGCGAGGACATCAACGCGGACGGCGCGGCCTTCCTGAGACTTGCCTGTGAGATGGACCTTGAAGGGATCATCGCGAAGCGCCGGTCTGCTCCCTACCGATCCGGCCGCGGTGGCGAATGGCTCAAGATCAAATGCGTCCAGTCCGAGAGCTTCGTCATCATTGGCTATGACCCTTCGACCGTAGCGCTTGGCGGAGTTGGCAGGCTGCTTCTTGCAGCTCGTCAGGGGGACCACCTGGTTTATGTCGGCGGCGTCGGGACTGGCTTCACACATGCAAGCGCAACGGCGCTGCGAGAGCAGATGGATCAGCTCATCATTTTCAAGCCAGCCGTGAACATGAAGGGCAGGCCGAAGTCGTATCGTTGGCTGACACCTACGCTCGTCGCCGAGATCGAATTCCGCGCCTGGACCGACGACGGCAAGTTGCGGCACGCCGCCTTCAAAGGTCTTCGCGAAGAGGCTGACGAAGCCGCTGTCTATCAGCTTAGCTAACGGCTCGGCCGATTAAGCCTTGCGCCGGCTCTCCTCAGCTTTCTCGTAGTGCTCCCTGATGCTGCCGCGCGAAGAGAGGTTTTTGCCGCCGCACTTGGAGCAGCGATAGCGCAGGCAGATATCCGGGATCGGCAAATCGTCAGGCAAAATTACTGCTGTACATGGCGGCACTGGCCCGCTGCTAGGACGTCGTATGAAATCCAAAAAGGCGCAGTCCCCTTGGGAGACCGGGCTCAAGCGGATGGGCATAGGGGCGCTAACCCGCGACCGTCACCAAGTCCGGCGATTATACCTGGTGTCGACGTCCGCCTTGACCTGTCTTCCGCCACGCCGTCGCGCTGCTGGTCGCGCTTGTCGCCCCGCCGGCAACAGTTCGGCGCTATGGACTTGAGCCCGGAGCCCTTCGAGCTTGCCGTCCTTTTCGTGCAGTTATTTCACTCGCTCGAAGCAATTGTCGGCACGTTATTGCAGGCTCTGTCCATGTCTTTTGATGATTTGTCGTGGAGCCGTCAAGACGCGCAATACTGACCCGTTGGCCATAACAATTCGGGCCATTGACGGCTGGTTTTTTCAGATCGGCGATCGTCCGGTGCTATTTGGAGCCAGGCCGTCGGTGTCCTTTCATGCTGACCTGCGCCGCACGCGCTGCCTGCCTATCGGAAGCCTCCTTGGCCATTCGCAGCCCGCGCTGCCTGAGCATGTTGTCTGCACGCTGCTGGATTAGCCTCTCCGTTTCGGAGACAATCCTGGCGTGGGAACTCGCTCTGGTTTGGATCTTCAAGAACTGGTTGTCAGCGACCAAGCGCTGCTTCGAAAGTTCGATCACAATGGTTTCCGTTCGCATCTGGATGGAATGCAAAAAGGCCGAGCGAATGCCCGGCCTTTAGAGTGGCTATAGTCGCTGGTGCCAGTACATCCGTGGTCAACGGCGACGATTGCCTAATCACGCAGTCTGGAGCTGTTCCGCGGCCATCTTGCCTGACTTGTTGTCGCGAGCGACCTCAAATCCAAGCTTTTGGCCTTCCCGCAGGTCGCGCATGCCAGCGCGTTCGACGGCGGAGATGTGTACGAACACGTCCTGGCTGCCGTCATCAGGCTGAATGAAGCCGAAACCCTTGGTGGAATTGAACCATTTCACTGTGCCGGTGGTCATGAAAAACCCTCCTTTGGCTACACCTGTCGCTCGCCGACAAAATGTACGGCGAGTTCAGAACGATTTCGAAAGGGGGGATTATCAGAGCCGCGCCAAAGCGCGAAAATAACAACGGCCGTCCAAGCAATCTCGATAGAAATATTTCTATCTCAGGCCAATGATAATTTCAAGACAATTTTCAGATATTCGATTTTTTATTTTGATATCGATCGTTTCACTATCAATTTCGTGGCATTTTCTAAGAAATTGTGTCAATCCTCAATCGCATCGGAGCGTTGGTAGGGGCGCTTGGATGGGGGCAACGCGATCTGGCTGCCCAGAAGTGAAGCACGAAGTCGCGTCCAGATTCGGCGAATGCCCCCGGGCCGCCAAGCAGCCGGGGGCATCTGGTCCTCAGGCACGGCCCCGGGAGCCTTCCCTTCGGCTTCCCATGAACGCAGTGACGTCGGGCGCGAGAAGGTCGTGCTTTTCGGCCCATGACGCGAACAGGCCGCGCGCTGTATCCGCTTCGATGTCGCCGCGGATCGCTGCCAGGCAGGCCTTCAACGCAAAGCCGTGGACCGGATCACGCCGGCTCACCGGCCAATCAGCGAGAAACATGTAGGCCTCCATGGCAGACGCGATCGCCGCCGGGTGCCCGAGCCCGGTCAGGATTACGACCGGCCTCTCGAAGTCGTCGGATGTCATCATGCAGCCCTCCCTGATTGGGGAGCGATTGCCAACGTTGCCATAGCCATATCCTCCTGGAAGCAACATGGATCCGGTTGGGTTGATCGCCGCGTCGAGCGCGCTGTCGCTGTCGGCGGCTGCCATGATTTTGGGATGCGTTCGCCCCGGATCAAGTCCGCCGAAGCCTCGACGTTACTGGAGCCGGAATTCGCCGCTCACCGCACTGAGGTCGGCTGGGCCGATCAGGTCCCTGTGAGCCACGGTGATGCGGAACAGCTTGCCGTCGAGCTTGGCCTGCCAGAAGGCGAGGAACTTGTTGAGCTCGGGAAAGCGGGGGGCGAGGTCGTAGTCCTGCCAGATGTATTCCTGGAGGATCGAAGGGTGGTCGGGCAGTCGGTAGAGGATCCCGGCGGTGGTCAATCCGTAGCCGGCGATCTGGCGGGCGAAGTCCGTCGAAGCCATTACTTTCAGCTCCCTGGTTTCACTGGCCGATGGCAGCGCGATTTTAACGCCCGCGCAAGCTGAAAGGTTGCATTTGCGCGGCCTTTTCAGGCTGTTAGCACTCGACCCAAAAAAGTGCTGCCGCCCCCTTGAAGGCCAAAAATGAGCAACCCAAATCATCGCGCGGGCACGGCGCCTCAGGGGCGCGCGGCATCGCCGCGAGACCCATACAGGGCCGGCCCGCTTTGACATGTGACCGACATGGAAACTGGAGGAACTCATGAAGTTTCGGCCACTGCATGACCGCGTCGTCGTGAAGCGCATCGACGCCGAGGAGAAGACCCGGGGCGGGATCATCATTCCCGACACTGCCAAGGAAAAGCCGCAGGAGGGCGAGGTCGTCGCCGTCGGCGCCGGCGCGCGCGACGAGACCGGCAAGCTCGTGCCGCCCGACGTCAAGGTCGGCGACCGCGTGCTGTTCGGCAAATGGAGCGGCACCGAGGTCAAGATCGATGGCCAGGATCTCCTGATCATGAAGGAGTCCGACATCATGGGCGTGGTCGAGACGACCGCGACACTCAAGAAGGCCGCCTGAAGGGGCCTTCATCCCATCTCATCAAGCTGAAACCTCAAGTCTGAAGGAGTGAGGAATCATGGCTGCGAAGGACGTGAAGTTTTCGCAGGACGCGCGCGAGCGGATGCTGCGCGGCGTCGACACGTTGGCTAATGCCGTGAAGGTCACGCTCGGTCCGAAGGGCCGCAACGTCGTGATCGAGAAGTCGTTCGGCGCGCCGCGCATCACCAAGGACGGCGTCACCGTCGCCAAGGAGATCGAGCTTTCCGACAAGTTCGAGAACATGGGCGCCCAGATGGTCCGCGAGGTTGCGTCGAAGCAGAACGACGCGGCCGGTGACGGCACCACGACCGCGACCGTGCTCGCCCAGGCCATCGTCCGCGAAGGCGCAAAGGCGGTCGCCGCGGGCATCAATCCGATGGATTTGAAGCGCGGCATCGATCTCGCCGTGGAGGCGGTTACGAAGTCGCTCGGCGAGCATTCCAAGACCATCACCGGCTCGGAGGAGGTCGCGCAGGTCGGCACCATCTCCGCCAACGGCGATCGCACGATCGGCGAGATGATCGCCGAGGCGATGAAGAAGGTCGGCAACGAGGGGGTCATCACCGTCGAGGAAGCCAAGACCGCCGAGACCGAGCTCGACGTCGTCGAGGGCATGCAGTTCGACCGCGGTTACCTCTCGCCCTATTTCGTGACCAACACCGAGAAGATGGTCGCGGAGCTCGAAGACCCGTACATCCTGATCCACGAAAAGAAGCTCTCGGGCCTCCAGGCGATGTTGCCGCTGCTGGAAGCGGTGGTGCAGACCGGAAAGCCGCTGCTGATCGTGGCGGAAGATGTCGAAGGCGAGGCCCTTGCTACGCTGGTCGTCAACAAGCTGCGCGGCGGCCTCAAGATCGCTGCCGTCAAGGCTCCGGGCTTTGGCGACCGCCGCAAGGCCATGCTGGAGGACATCGCGATCCTGACCGGCGGCACCGCGATCAGCGAGGATCTCGGCATCAAGCTGGAGACCGTAACGCTCGACATGCTCGGCCGCGCCAAGAAGGTCCGCATCGAGAAGGAGAACACCACCATCGTTGATGGTGCGGGCTCCAAGGTCGAGATCGAGGCCCGGGTGGCGCAGATCAAGGCCCAGATCAAGGAGACCACCTCGGACTACGACCGTGAGAAGCTGCAGGAGCGTCTGGCCAAGCTCGCCGGCGGCGTCGCGGTGATCCGCGTCGGCGGCGCAACCGAGGTCGAGGTCAAGGAGAAGAAGGACCGCGTCGACGACGCGCTGAACGCGACCCGCGCCGCGGTGGAAGAAGGCATCCTGCCGGGCGGCGGCATCGCCCTCCTGCGCGCGGCCAAGGCTCTGGAGGGTCTTGTGCCAGGCAATGACGATCAGCGCACCGGCGTCGAGATCGTCCGCAAGGCGATCACCGCTCCGGCCCGCCAGATCGTCGAGAATGCCGGTGGCGATGGCGCTGTCGTAGTCGGCAAACTGCTCGAAGCGCCGAACTACGCCTGGGGCTACAACGCCCAGACTGGCGAGTACGGCGATCTGGTCAAGGCTGGCATCATCGACCCGACCAAGGTCGTGCGCACGGCGATCCAGGACGCGGCATCGGTCGCGGGCCTACTCATCACCACCGAGGCGATGATCGCCGAGGCGCCGAAGAAGGATCCGGCACCCGCAATGCCCGCCGGCGGCATGGATTATTGAGAAATCGAGGGCGCCGCGGCTTCGCGGCGCCCTCTCTCAAGGCCCCAACAAGTATGCCGAGGGGAAGGCTATGCCCTTTTCATCATTGACCGATCCCATCGATCTGGCCCGCGCCGAAGCTGCTCTTGAAAAGGCCTGGGCGGAACTCAAGCCGTCGCTTGCGGCGGGCTCTGACGAGCTGGAGCGAAACAACCTCGCCTATATCGTTGCGTCGCTGGTGCCTCTGGCGCTCGACGAGGATGATCTCGCACAGCGTGCGATCGATCGGTTTCGCGAAAAAGCCTAGGCGAGACGCCTTTGGAAAGCCCCTAGCATTCGCCGCGGTTATATCAGGCAGCCACATGACTGATGGTCCGCAGGAACCTAAGGAAATCTCACCCTCCGACCGCTTCAAGGCCCTCATTACGAACGCCGAGAGCGCAACATACGGGCTTAAGGATAATCTCCTGGCCGTCATGACACGGGACGGATCGGCGACCTGGCAGACGGTCGCCGCTCACATCGAGTCCCAATTGCCTGGCGCGGGAGAGTTCGCTACCGCGCGGTTGAACGCCATACTCGCCTTGATCAGGACCCTATCCGGAAAATCCGAATGACAACGACCGCCACAGCCGAGCATCGCAGCTTCGAAGCCGACGTCTCCCGCCTGCTGCACATGATGGTGCATTCGGTCTACTCCGACCGCGACGTGTTCCTGCGCGAGCTGATCTCGAACGCAGCCGACGCTTGCGAGAAGCTGCGCTACGAAGCGATCGGCAAGCCCGAGCTTCTGGGCGAAGAACCCAAGCTTGCGATCACCATCTCGGCCGCCCCGGAGGCCGGCAAGCTGACTATTGCCGACAACGGCATCGGTATGAGCCATGACGAGATGATCGAAGCTCTCGGCACGATCGCGCGCTCGGGAACCCGCAGCTTCATGGAGCGGGTCGCAACCGCCGATGGCAAGGACGGCGCGCAGCTCATCGGCCAGTTCGGCGTTGGCTTCTATTCCGCCTTCATGGTCGCTGCGAAGGTGGAGGTCGTCAGCCGTCGCGCCGATAGCACCGAAGCCTGGACCTGGTCATCGGACGGCAAGGGCGAGTTCACGGTGGCGCCAGCGGCGCTGGACGAGGCTCCGACACGCGGGACACGGGTGACGCTGCACCTGATGGAGGATGCCAAGTCCTATGCGGAGCGCTGGACCCTGGAGCGCATCGTCAAGGAACAGTCCGGCCATGTGCCTGTCCCGATCTCGCTGATCACGGAGCCGGGCGCCGATACGGTGGCCCTCTCCGACGGGGCCGCGCTCTGGACCAAGCCGAAGAGCGAGATTACCAAGGACGAATACGCCGATTTCTATCGCAGCGTTGCAGGACAGTATGATGAGCCCGCCGCCACGATCCATTTTCGCGCGGAAGGCCTGCACGAATATACCGCGCTGGCCTTCGTCCCGGGCGCGCGTCCGTTCGATCTCTTCGACGCCGACCGTAAGGGCCGGATCAAGCTCTATGTGAAGCGCGTCTTCATAACCGACGAGGCCGATCTCCTTCCGCGCTACCTGCGCTTCGTCCGCGGCATCGTCGACACCGCCGACCTGCCGCTCAACGTGTCCCGCGAGATGATCCAGGACAGCCCGCTGCTCGCTGCGATCAAGAAGGGAGTCACCAACCGTGTCCTCGCCGATCTCGCGAAACTGGCCGAGCAGGATCCGGACACGTTCCGGATGATCTGGGACAATTTCGGCGCCGTCATCAAGGAAGGACTTTATGAGGATTTCCAGCGCCGGGAACAGCTACTCGCTCTCGCTCGCTTCCGGACGACTGCCTCCGGCGAGGGGTGGCGCAGCCTCAAGGACTATGTCGGCACGCTCAAGGACAACCAGACCGCGATCTACTACATCGCCGGCGACGATGCCTCACGGATCGCGAATTCTCCGCAGCTCGAAGGTTTCCGGGCGCGCGGCATCGAGGTGCTGCTGCTTTCCGATCCGATCGACAGCTTCTGGGCGTCGGCAGCACCGGAATTCGAAGGCAAGCCGTTCAAGTCGGTGACGCAAGGTGCGGCCGATCTCGGCCTCATCCCGCTGCTCGACGGCGTAGCGCCTCCTGCCGCTGAAACGAGTGAGAAGGTCAGCGCTCTGCTCGCGTCGATGAAGGAGATTCTGGCCGACGAGGTCGCGGATGTCCGATCCTCCGATCGGCTGACCGAGAGCGCGGTCTGCCTTGTTGCGTCCGACAAGGGACCGGATCGCCAGTTCGAGCGCCTGCTCAGCGCCGCGGGGCGAGTGGAGAGTGCGGCCAAGCCGATCCTCGAGGTCAACCCGCGCCATGCGATGGTCTCAGCCCTCGCGTCTATCGAGGATGGCGCGCTACGTAGCGACGTCACCCATCTCCTCCTGGATACCGCCCGCGTCTTGGACGGCGAACGCCCGACAGACGTAAATGCATTCGCCGAAAGGCTGAACCGGCTGGTGACGCGAAGCTTCGGCGATGGCTGATAGTCGAAGCAGGGAACGCATTGTTGGCGCGGCTGGCTATGCAGTTTGCCGCGCATAACACGGTTCTGAATGTCCGGTTCTAGGCGGCTTCTGAATGTCCGGTTGTGATGCTGTGGACGGCTCTCCAGCCCCGCGGGAGCATAAGCTCTCGCAGAGATGGAGGAGAGCATGGATCAGGCAATCACGATCGGGTTGGACATCGCGAAGTCGGTCTTTCAGGTTCACGGTGTCGACCGGAGCGGCACAGTCGTGGTCCGGCGGCAGGTTCGGCGAGCGCAACTCCTTCCGTTCTTCGCCAAGCTGCCGGCTTGATCGGGATCGAGGCGTGTGCCACGGCGCATCATTGGGCGCGCGAGCTGATCAAGCTCGGCCACCAGGTCCGGCTGATGCCGCCGAGCTATGTGAAGCCGTATGTCAAGCGGCAGAAGAATGATGCGGCCGATGCGGAAGCGATCTGCGAAGCCGTGACCCGCCCGACCATGCGCTTCGTCGAGGTGAAGAGCGTCGATCAGCAGGGCATCCTGGTGCTGCATCGTGTTCGGCTCATGCTCATGCGCCAGCGCGTCCAGCTGTCGAACGCGATCCGAGGCCACATGGCGGAGTTTGGGCTGGCGGCGCCGATCGGGAGGGAAGGTCTGGGGGCTCTCATCAGGCTCATCGCCGACAAAGACGAGCGTGTGCCCGCCGAGGCGCAGATGTGTCTTGGAAGGCTGGCTGCTCAACTCGCGCTGATCAACGATCAGATCTTGGAAACGGATCGCCGGATCAGAACGAACGCCCGCGCGACCGAGATCGGCCGCAGGCTGATGGGTGTGCCGGGCGTCGGTCCTCTCCTGGCGAGCGCTCTCGTAGCCGCCATACCGGATCCCATCCCATGCAGCCTACCGCAGCTTGTCGTCAGGCTTCGCTAGCGGTTCGACGATCACAAGCATGTCGCCGGGAAGCGGCTGCTGCAGGTGCCGCACATCGTCCCATTCGCCGGTCAGCCAGCTAAAGATCAACCTCTTCCTGGGTCGTCAGGATCGCCGGCATCGCCTTCCAGTGTGTAGGCTGAAGCGAAATTGTACTCGGTGAGCGGGCTGCGGTCATCTACAGCCTCATCGGCACCGCCAAGCTCAATGACATCGATCCGCAGGCTTGGCTGGCCGATGTCCTGGCGCGCATCGCCGACACACCGCAGAGCTGCCTCGGCGAGTTGCTCCCCTGGAACTGGCGTCGCGTCCAGATGAAGGCCGCCGCGTGACGGCGAAGCGACCTGAGCCAAGCGAGGACGAGCGACGCTTCTTGTTGCGCAGCCTGACCGAGGTCGGTCCGTCCAAACTCGCCAGAGCCAAGCCTGCCGCATCCTCATGTCGATCCCCGGCGTCGGCGTAATCACTGCGACTGCTTTCGCCACTGCCATCGAGAATCCGGACAACTTCAAGCAATCCCGTTCCGTCGGCGCCTGGATTGACCTGACAACCCGCCGCTACCAGTCGGGCGAAGTCGATTGTGACGGTCATATCTCTCGGCGCGGCGATCGCCAACTGCGGGGACGTCTCTATGAGGCCGCGGCGGTCATCCTCACTCGCAGCTCGACCGACAGCAGCCTGCGCACGTGGGGCCTCAAGCTCCGGGAGAGGATCGGCTCCATCATGCGGCGGCCGATGCCGACCGCGAAGACAACCATGCACCCGGCATGCATGCCTCCGAGATCGCAAAGGCCTTGACCGCATATCAGCGATTAGACAACCCATCAGTTCATTGTGATCAAGCGAGGGCGGATTTCATCCGACCTCGCTTGATCCTTAAGCCGGGCAGCCGGTCAACCCTTCACGAAGGCCAACAGATCGGGATTGATGACGTCGGCATGAGTGGTGAGCATGCCGTGGGGGAAGCCCGGATAGGTCTTCAGCGTCCCATTCTTCACCAGTTTGACCGAAAGCCTGCCGGCATCGTCGATCGGGACGATCTGATCGTCCTCGCCGTGGAGCACAAGGGTCGGCACGGTGATCGCCTTCAGATCCTCGGTCTGGTCGGTCTCCGAGAAGGCCTTGATGCCTTCGTAATGAGCCAGGGCGCCGCCGATCATGCCCTGGTGCCACCAATTCTCGATCACGCCCTGAGAGACCTTCGCGCCGGGCCGGTTGAAGCCGTAGAAGGGACCCGACGCCACGTCGAGATAGAACTGCGCGCGATTGGCGGCGAGCGCCTTGCGGAAGCCGTCGAACACCTCGATCGGCAGGCCACCGGGGTTCTTCTCGGTCTTGAGCATCAGTGGGGGCACGGCGCTGACGAGCACGGCCTTGGCGACGCGGCCCTGGGGCTGGCCGAATTTGGCGACGTAGCGGGCAACCTCGCCGCCACCGGTCGAATGTCCGATATGGACGGTGTTTCTGAGGTTGAGGTGCTCGACAACAGCAGATGCGTCGGCGGCGTACTGATCCATGGTGTTGCCGGTATCGACCTGCGAGGAGCGGCCATGGCCGCGCCGGTCATGCGCGACGACGCGGAAGCCGTTCGCGAGGAAAAACAGCATCTGGGCATCCCAGTCGTCGGATGACAAAGGCCAGCCGTGATGGAAGACAATCGGCTGGGCGGCCTTCGGACCCCAATCCTTGTAGAAGATCTCGGTGCCGTCCTTGGTCTTGATGAAACCGCTGCTCATTTTAGTCTCTCTTCCTGAATGCTGACGGGATGATTGGTGTTGGGCAATCGCCTGCGGGGGAAGCCACGTCGCTGCGGCGACGCCGGCAGTTCCGGCAACGATGTCGCGCCGCGTCAGGCTGGGTGCTGTGTTCGACATGGTGGCCCTACCGGGACCCGTTCGTGGCCGCCCGCGTTGCGCAGGCGCGGCGCAGCGAGCCGACCCGTCGGCTGAAGTAGCGCTTGCAGCAGTCCTGGTGAAACATTCCGAGGCCGTCCATCGTCTTAATCGTGCTCATGCTTATCTCCAGAGCGGGTTGACGAAGGGAGGCTAGGCCTGCGGCCTGCGACCGAGAATCCTACACTTGGTTCACGGCCTCATACGAAGGTGTTGTTGTCAGGGGCGCAGGGAGGCGGCTTCGGACGGGTGGCGGCGCTCGAGGGCGGCCGCGAGACAGCGAGCGATGGTGTCGCCGTCGACGGGCTTGTCGAGATAGGCGCTGGCTCCGGCGGCCATGACGCGGTTGCGTGTCGCCTCCGTGGAAAAGGCGGTCATGAAGATCATCGGAAACCTTCGGCCGGCCGCGATCAACTCCGCCTGGAGCTGATCACCGGTCATCTGGGGCATCTGGATATCCGTGATCATGCAGTCCGGGTCGCCGACCTCCCGATCGTTCAGGAACGCGGGCGCTGAGCCGTAGCTGCGGACCTCGTAGCCGAGCGAGCGAATGAGGCTGACGAGCGAAGTGCGAACGCCGTCGTCATCCTCGACGATCGCAATGGTGACAGAGCGGTTCATCTCAAAATCCTTCGTGCCGTGCGTCGCACGAAAGGAGCGTCCGATGCGCAGCTGTGGTCTGGTATGCCCTCTCTTCGGCGCGCCGGAAATCATACACAGGTTTGGCGGGCGTTCCCGGGAGGAAACTACAAGCCCAACTCGACGAATTGCCGAGCCAGGGCGTTGATCAGTTGCGTATGCTGACGGATGAAGCCGGCCTCCATCGCCCAATGAATAGGACGGCTGCTCGCTTAACATCATGACCAGATTCGCGCGCGACGCCGCTCGGTCACATTGATCCGCTCGCCGCGCCCGGGGGCGAAGACTTGAAAGGGCTCGAATGATCGATCGTGAGGGCACGATCCTCCGCAAGGCAATCCTCTCTTCCAAGCGCCATATGGGCACACTTAGGTATGCCTTTCGCCGGCCGGCGCCCGCTGGCATTGGTTTTCGCCACGTCAATTTGGTTCGTGGGAGCCTTTGTCCATCATGCGAGCGACGATATGGGCAAGGGTAGCGCATCCTCATGATTGGGTACGCCACATTGTGGCGTTGCTCCATGGCAGAGCGCGTATCGTCGCCGTCGCGATGAGTGCGGACGTGGCCGTGGCCGGGCTTAAATTCGCTGCTGCATACGCAAGTGGAAGCTCGGCGATGTATGCCGAAGCGCTCCACTCGATCATGGATGCTTCAACCGAAATCGCATTGCTTTACGGCATTGTGGCAGCGCGCCGGCCGGCCAATGCGGTCCACCAGCTCGGCTTTGGACGGGAGGTCTATTTCTGGAGCTTTGTCGCGGCTCTGGTGATCTTTGCGGCTGGGGCCGGTAGCGCTCTCCATGACGGCGCAACGCAAATTGCCAGTCCTCAGCCTATCGAAGCGCTCACGCTGAATTTTTCGATATTGTTCATTTCACTTGTCATCGAGCTTCTGTCTACAAGGTATGCGCTTTACTGGATCCTCGGATCCAGAGGTCTTTCGGGTCTGGGCCGTTTCATCCGCGGAAGCCCTGATACATCGTCTCTCACGATCCTTTTCGGCGGGTTGGCTAGTCTGGCTGGATTGTTCATCGCAGCCATGGGGATAGGACTCGGCGCCCTGCTCGACCGCCCCTTGCTGGATGGCTTTGCGTCCATCGGGATCGCACTGATATTGGCAGCCACGGCTCTCATCCTGGCAGCACAGGGCAAATCGCTGCTGATTGGCCGGTCAGTGTCGCCGGCTACGACCCAGGCCATCATCGGTATCGCTGCGGCGGTCTCAGGAGTTGAATCGGTCAATGGCGCGACAACGGTTCAACTGTCCCCCGAACAGATATTGGTGGCTCTCAGCGTGACGTTCGAAGGGCGGTTGAGCGCGCCCGAGATCGAGAGGGCTACAGCAGCGCTGGATGTCGCGGTCAAAAGCAAACATCCCGAAGTCGTCTCGTTTTTCGTTAAGCCTCAGAGTCGCAAGACCTTTGCCGAACTGAGTGCGGCGCGTGGCTGGTAGACGCCGCCGTACATGGCAATGCGAGAGGCTGTTGCCACCATCTTTGCAAGTCGTAATCTCGGATCTTGGATGCCGAGATAGGGTGTTTGTCGGCAGGGGGGCGCCCGCCGAGCCAGCGGTCTCGGGGCGACGGAACGGCGGGCACCAAGGGCGAGCTTCAAAGCCAGCGCGATATGGTGTTGGCCGCGACGGACGGCGCCTTTCATAGTCGAGACTGCCCAGGGCCATGCGCGTGATGGCGGATGCGACGGACGATCAGAAATCGATCCGATCGGCATGGGAAAAGACATCGAAGCCATCGTCTCGCGCGATAGCCACCAGTGCGATGCCGGCCTCGTCGGCGACGTCGACCGCCAGGGATGTCGGAGCCGAAACCGCAACGATAAGGGGAGCCCCGATCATCGCGGCTTTCTGGACCATTTCAACGGAAACGCGGCTGGTGAGAAGAACGGCCCCGCGGTCCCGCCTCAAATTTTTCAGTGTCAGCGCACCGGCGAGCTTGTCGAGGGCGATATGCCTACCGACATCTTCGCGTAGTTCAACGATCCCGAGATCTTCTTGCCACCAGGCTGCGGCGTGGACGGCGCGGGTGTGCTGGTTGAGGCGTTGCAGTGGCGTCAGCTCCGCCATGGCTGCGAGCAGCGCAGCCGCGCTAAAGCGTCGTCCCGCTTCGACCCGTTTCAAGGATCGCGACACCGCCGCGAGACTTTCGACACCACACAGACCGCAACCGACAGGTCCCACCATGGCTCTCCTTCTGGCGGTGACCAGGTTCGAGCGCCCCGGGGCTGAGCCAAATTTGAACGTCGATGCCTTGCCGCTCGGGTCGAATGTCAAGACTATGGATTTCGTCGGGATCAGCGATCAAGCCCTCGTTGAGGGAGAAGCCGATGGCAAAATCCTCAAGGTCTTGCGGCGTCGCCATCATTACGGCGTGGGTCGACCCGCCATAGCTCAGCGCGACGGCGGTCTCGGCCGGAACCATCCGCGGGCGGTTGGACAGGCAGCCGTCGCGCCAGGACAGTTGAGCTCGCCATGAGGTCGCAGAATCGAGGTTCACCACACAGCTCCGTTTCAAATGCTCACTGACCGTGGATGGACGTTGGAGTGTTCAGCCGGGGCGGCTGGTGGCCGTGGCGGCGACTTCGGAACGAAAGCAGCCAGGAACCAGCAAATAATCGCGACTGCGGCAGCCGCCTCGAACGCATCGATGAAGGCAAGGACCGAGGCTTGTTGGGTAACAGCAGTCGCGAGCAGATGGATTTTGGCGCCTGCCGCTTCGGTCGTCGTGGCAAGTTGGCCGGCAAGAGCGCGACCGTACTGCGCAACCCGGTTGGCTGTGTCGCCCGCCTGCCCCTGGACGTGAAGGCCGAGCAGGTTCGAGTGTATCTGTTCGCGCTGTCGGACGAAGGTCTGCATGAAGGCGACGCCGACCTCGCCCCCAAGCAGCCGGCTTGTCTGCATGAAGGCGCCGATCGTAGCGGCCTGTTCGGGTCTCACTGTTCGTGCGACCAGGGCTACGAGACTTGTCAGCGCCAGCGACTGCCCGACCGCCTGAAGAATTTGCGAGGGTAGAAAATCCGCCGTAGCCCAGGCCCCCGTCAGCTTTGCTGCCATCAGGCAGGCGACCGCGATCAACACCGCTCCGGATCCGAGGGTCCAGCGCGGATCGATCCGCTGGATCAGCACGGCTAACGGCAGGACGAGGAAGATCTGCGGCGCTGCGATCCAGATCAGGACGGCGCCGATGTCGAGGGCGCGATAGTTCTGAAGCATCTGGAGATAGCTGGGGATTACATAGGCTGTCGAGAGGATGATGAAGCGGAAGCCCGCCAGCAACGCGAACATCACGATCAGGCCCGGAGAGGCGAGGATGCGCAGGTTCAGGGCCGGGTGAGGCGTCGTCATCTCGCGGACGAGGAATGCGATGATCGACAGGCCGCCGATTGCGAACAGGCCGACGACGAGGCCGTTCGCCGTCCAATCCAGCCGGTTGCCTTGGTCGAGGGCGGCATAGAGCGCGCCAAGCCCGAGCCCGGCGTAAACAAGCCCTGCACCGTCCAGGTTCCTCAGCGAGTCACGGATCGGCGCATCCTTGGGCATGCCGAGCCAGACGCAAAGGCCCATGATCGGCAGCGCGAGGCAATATTGCCATGAGATCCAGCGCCAGGACCAGTTGTCGATGTAGAAGCCTTCGAGCGAGGCCGCGACGTTCAGCGAAATCTCGAGGTTCATCGCATAGATGGCGATACCGTAGGCCAGCAATGGCTTGGGCAGGTGACGGACGATGAACATGATCGTCAGCGGGATAAAGGTTCCCGTTCCCAGACCCGCGAAGAACTGCGTGGCGATGTATCCGTGAATGTTGTGGGAGAATGGAGCAAGCAGGCAGGCCATGAAGGCGATGAAGATGCCTGTGAGAAGGATGCGCCGTCCGCCGGTGATCGAGGAGAGGTAAGGGCACGCAATGCCCGAGATCAGCTGGCCGAGCCCGAATGACGTGGTTATCCAGGCTCCTTCGTCGAAGCCGGCGCCCAGACTGCCGCGAAGGTCGGCGAACCCGAAACTGGTGACGCGCGTGCCCAGCGTGGCGATCATCGACCCGAGCATCACTCCGGCCAAGCCAACGAAAGGGCGCCAGCCGACATTGGGAACCACCGCTTGCGGTGACTGCTGGCCTTGAACGATCGCAGTCACGGTCGTGGCCCTTGCGACGTGCCGTCCTGCTTTTGCGGTTCGCCGCCAGTATCGATCGTCGCAACCACCGACATGCCGGGCCGGATCAGGACCCCGAGATCAGGGTTCGGATCGAGCGTGATCTTGACCGGCATGCGTTGCACCACCTTGGTGAAGTTTCCGGTGGCATTGTCTGGCGGGAGCAGTGCGAAGACGCTGCCCGTGCCGGGCGACCAGCTTGCCACGCGGCCCGTCAGAACGGTGCCCGGAAAGGCGTCGACCGTGACCCGCGCGGGCTCTCCGGCGCGCACATTGGTCATCTGGGTTTCCTTGAGATTGGCGACTACCCACAGCGTCGCCATCGGCACGACCGTGATGATCTGCGTGCCGGGCGCAACGAACTGCCCGGGCCGGACTTGCCGCGCGCCGGTCAAGCCGGCGACCGGTGCTTGGATGCGGGTGTATCCGAGATTGTCCTGGGCGAGCTTCAGGCGCGCTCTTGCGCTGTCGACTTGTGCCGCAAGCTCGCGCTCCGTGGCATCGAGAGAGGTCAGGAGCACCTCTTGCTGAGCGAGCTGCGAGCGAGACAAGGACAGCGTGCCGGCCGCCTTCGCCGCGGCGGCATCGGCCTGTTCGACGAGTTGCTCGGTGCCGGCCAAGGCTTTTCGCAGCAGCTCGCGCTGGCGGACAGCCTCGGCATTGGCGCGCACCAGCTCGGCCTCGGCAATGGTGATCGTGGCCTTCGCCTGCTCGATCAGCGTTCGCTGCACTGCGCGCTTGTCGGCGACGCTCGCCAATGAGGCACGAGCGGCGGCGAGATCGGCCTCCGCGAGATCGCGTTGCGCCTGGTAGTCCGCGGGCTCGATCTCAGCGATCAATTGTCCGGCCTCGACCGGCTGATAGTCGTCGACCGCGACCGTTCTGACGTAGCCGGAAATCTGTGTCGCCAGCGGCGTGGTATCGCCGGCGATGAAGGCGTCGTCCGTGCGCTGGAGGCGCGCCGCTCCCGTCCAGCGATCCCAGCGCGAGGCGATGGTCCAGCCCAGCGCGACGATCGCCACGACGATCGCCGCATGAAACAGCGGGTGGGTCAGCACGGCGCCGATGGCTCCGGCTTTCTGAGCGTCCGGCATCGCCGTGGCCGTAGCCGGTGCGGGGTTAGCTGCGTCGGTGATGGTCGTCGCCATGTTCGGTCACGCCAGTTCAGGGGCCAATAGCCGTCTTGATGCGCTCGGGGGTCAGCGGCAGTTCGCGCAATCTGTGACCCGTCGCGTCGCGGATCGCATTGGCGAGCGCCGCGCCCATCGGGCCCTGCGCCGCCTCCGCGACCCCCAGGAACGGAGCACCGGGCTGGTCGAGAATCTCGACGTCGATCGAGGCCGGTACGCTCGCGAACCGCATGATGGGATAGGCCGACCAGTCGACGGAGGTGATGCGCGTGCGGTCGAAGGTGACACGCTCGAACAGCGTCCAGCGGGCCGACTGGATGACGCCGCCTTCGATCTGATTGCGCACCCCGTCCGGGTTGATCACTTCGCCGGTGTCCACCGCCGCCGTCACGCGGCGGATATCGACCTCGCCCGTTTCGGGTTCGATCGCGATTTCGACGGCGATCGCACAATAGGCTTCGAGATTCTTGTACTGGGCGAAGGCGAAACCATAACCGCCTCCGGCCGGGAGGGCCGGGCGACCCGTCCAGCCGAATTTCGCAGCAGCGGCCTCGATGACGGCACGGGCACGTGAATTCTGCAGCCAGCGCAGACGGAACGCGACCTGATCCTGCCCGGAGGCGCGGGCGAGATCGTCCATCGTGCTCTCGATCGCGACGACATTGAGGTAGCCGCCGAGTGAGCGCATCGACGAGCCCCGCAACGGGAACTCTGGGAGGAAATGATGCTCGACTCGGGCGTTGGGGAAGTCGTAGAGCGGGATGGCATTGCGGTCGCCGCCACCCTCGGGCTGCGCGAGTTCGACCGGTGGCGCGGGAGGGAAGGGGTCAGCGATTTCGCGCGCCGCCAGCAGCGTGCCCGCAGGGCCAGGTCGCATCATGTGGGACTGGCTCCAGACCTCGTGATGCCAGTCGACCACGGCGCCTGAATCGTCGACGGCGGCGTGGACGGAGGTGACCATACCGGGGCCGAACGGCTCCCAGGAATGCTCCTGTTCCCGCATCCACTGGACGCGGATCGGCCGGTTCGGGACGGCGACTGCGAGCAGGGCGGCATCGGCTCCGACATCGTCCGCGCCATTTTGCCCGTAGCAACCGGCGCCTTCAGCGTGAATGCAACGCACCTTTTCGAGCGGCAGCTTCAGCAGCTCCGCGATGGCCTGGCGCAGCGGAAAGACGCCCTGCGTGTGGGTCCAGACCGTCACCGTCCCATCGCGGGCCTCGGCGACGGCGCAGGATGGGCCGATCGAACCATGGGCGAGATAGGGGCGGACGAAACGACCCTCGACGATGCGGCCCGCCGCACCAGGCTTTCCCCGGTCGAGAATGGTGGTGTCTTTGGAGGGAAGCGCCATCAGTTGCGCGGCGAGTTTCGTTTCGTCCGGAAGGCTCGGCGTCTCCGTCCAGGTCGCGCTCGCCGCCAACCGGCGCATCGCCTGGATCGCGGCCCATTCATCCTCGGCAACGACGGCGAGCCAATTGCCGTTGCGCACCACCTTGACGACACGCGGCAGGCGCTCGATGGCAGCAGCGTCGACGCCTGAGAGCGTCGCACCATAACTGGGCGGACGGACCATGCGTGCATGCAGCATCCCAGGTGGACGCATGTCCTGCACATAGGCCGCTCCGCCAGTGACCTTCGCGGGAATGTCGATGCGGGGCACGGGTCGGTTCATCACCGTGAAGTCGGCGGTCGGTGTCAGGCGCGAGACGGGCTTGGCTTCAACCTCCAGCAGTTCGTCACGAACCAGGTCGCCATAGGTCATGCGTACGCCATTGGGGGCTATCACCGCGCCGTTTTTCGCTCGCAGCCCCGCTTCGGGGATGGCGAGGCGTCGCGCTGCTTCCGCGATCAGAATTTCGCGGACCTGCGCTGCTGCGTTGCGGATCGCGCTGCCGGAATCCTGCATCGAATGGCTGGCGGCGGTGTAGCCTTCGTCAGCGGTCAGGCCTGTGTCAGCGGTGATCAGCGTCAACCCGTCGAACGCGACCTTGAGCTCTTCGGCCGCGACCTGGAGCAGGGCGGTCTTGAGACCCTGCCCAAGTTCGGCCTTTCCGGTCAGGATGGTGACGGTGCCTTTCGCGTCGATGCGGATCCAGGCATCGAGACGCGGCGTGTCGTCGAGGCTGCCTGGCAGCCCACGCTTGGCAGGCCCCCCGCCTTTGCCGGTCTCGGTCTGGGCTCGCGCGCCCGACAAGCTGAAGGCGAGAAGAAGCGAGCCGCCGCCAGCGAGGACGGCGCGCCGTGAGATCGAAGCGCTCATAGTTTCGCTCCTGCCAAGGCAGGGCGTTTCGCCCGCATGATGTTTGCGGCCCGGCGGACGGCACGAAGGATCCGCATATGCGTGCCGCAGCGGCACAGATGCGGTTCGAGCTCCTCGCGGATCGCGGCATCGGAGATCTCGGCCTCGCGTTCGAGCAGCGCCTGGGCACGCATCATCACGCCCGGAATGCAGTAGCCGCACTGGGCGGCCTGCTCGTCGATGAAGGCCTGCTGCAGAATGCCCGGCTGCTCGCGCGTGCCGAGGCCTTCCAGCGTCGTCACCGACCGATTCTCCACAAGCATGACCGGAGTGACGCAGGAGAAGACCGCTTCGCCGTCGACGATGACGGTGCAGGCTCCGCACTGGCCGAGCCCACAGCCATATTTTGCGGCGTTGAGCCCGAGCTGGTTACGCAGGACATAAAGCAGCGGCGTGTCCGGGTCCGACTGGACGGTTCGCGATACGCCATTGATCGTCAGCGTCGTCATCGATGGCCTCACCGTTTCGCTTGCTGGGTTTGGCGCGCCGAACGCGCGCTGCTGATCGTTGCACCGAGATTGGGCCAGACGGGCTTGCCGGCGGCGGCGCGCAGATGGGCGGCGATATCCGTGATCTGCCGGTCGCTCAGCGTCGTGGCGAAGCCGGGCATGACCGGCCCCGTCGCACCACTCGCGGCTGGAATGCCGTCAAGGATCAGGTTGACGAGGTTCTCCGGGCTCTCGCCTGCAACGGCAGTCGATAGTGAGAGGTTTATTGCGCCGAGCGGCTGGGGGCGGCCGGCATCGTGACAGGATGCGCACGTTGTTGCGTAGAGGCGGGAGCCCTGCTGGGAGGTCGCGGCCGGCGTCGCGGTCTGGACTCCGGCCGATTGTGGAGGGGAGGGCGGGGACGCCACCGTCTGGGATGGCCCGGTGGTCTTTGCTTGCCCCACGGCCTCCGGGGCGAGGGAGGCGAGATAGGTCGCCATCGCGGCGACCTCCTCGCGCGGCACGGAGGCGAGGTTCTCGACCACCGGCGCCATGGGCCCGCGGGCTACGCCATGCTGGGGGTGGAAGCCTTCGGCAAGATACTGTTCGTACGCGGCGGCGTTCCAGGGGACAGGGGCCTGGGACGCCTTGCCGAGCGCGTAGGCATGCAAGCCTTCGGCTTCTCCGCCCTCATAGGCGCGGGATTTCTTCTCGGCTCCCATGAGGTTGCGGGGCGTGTGACAGGCGCCGCAGTGGCCGAGGCCCTCGACGAGATAGCGGCCCCGGTTCCAGACGGCATCCTTCAGAGGATCGGGCTGCAGGCGCGTCTCGCGCAGGAAAAGCAGCTTCCAACCGGCCAGGACCAGCCGGATGTTGATCGGGAACGGCAGCTCATTGGCCGGCGCCTTCGCCTTCACGGGCTCGCGCGACATGAAGAAGGCGTAGAGCGCCTTGATGTCCTCATCGGAGGTCAGGGTGAAATGGTCATAAGGGAAGGCTGGATAGAGATGCCTGCCCTCACGATCGACGCCCTCGCGCATGGCGCGTTTGAAGGCGTCCTCCGACCAGGTCCCAATTCCGGTTTCGGGATCGGGCGTGATGTTGGTCGAGTAGAGTGTTCCGAATGGCGTCGGCATTGCGAGGCCGCCGGCGAAGACCCGGCCGCCGGGCGTAGTATGGCAGGTCCTGCAGTCGCCGATCAGTGCGAGGGTCGCCCCCTGCCGCACGAGCGCCGTATCGAAGCTGGCGGCGGTCGGCTTGGGGATCGGGGCGATTTCCGAGTGCCAGGCATAGGCGAGGGCGACGCCGGCGGCAGCAACGGCAACAGCCGAACCGGCCATGAGGATCGATCTGGTTCGCATGGGCATGAGTCCTCTGCCAGCGCCGCCTCGACGGCTTCGGATTCGGGCCTGACGGCCATCAACTGCTGTCGATTTCTTGTGGCGACCGGCGACGCCGAGCGGGTCGTCGACCGGCCTTACCGCGGCGGTGAGCTGGCCGGCTTATCCATCGCGAGCTGCTGTCGGCGCTCGCGAAGCAGGCTGAGGAGCTGCAGCAGGGTGGCGGCGGCACCGAAGGCAAGGCCCAGCGAAACGACCGCTGGCCAGCCTCCGGCCTGCCAAGCCGCGGTCCCGGTCGCCGAGCCGAACGCTCCACCAAGGAACATCGCACCCATCAGGATGGTATTCAGCCGGGCGCGCGCTTCAGGTCGTAGGGCAAAGACGATGTGCTGGTTCGAGACCAGGGCCGACTGCATCGCGAAATCGAGCAGCACCACGCCGACGACGAGTCCGGAAAGCGAGGTCCAGAGGCCGAAGACGAGCCAGGAGACCAGTGTCAAGATCGCCCCCATCGCGACGACCGGAGCCGCACCGTGCTTGTCCGCGAAGCGGCCGGCGAGTGGGGCCGCGAAGATCCCGACGGCGCCGACGATTCCGAAGAGACCCGCGACGTCGGCGCCAAGTCCGAAAGGCGGCGCTTGCAGACGGAAGGCGAGGACGGTCCAGAAGGTCGTGAAGGCGGCGAAGATCAGGGCCTGCGTGAAGGCGGCTAGCCGCAAGGCCGGGAATTCGCGCCACAGATGCAGGATCGAATGGAGCAGACTGCCATAGCCGAGCTGCGAGTCGGGCTTGCTATGCGGAAGCTTCAGCATCATCAGGGCCCCGGCCGCGAGCGCCATCGGCACGCCTAGCCAGAACATCTCCCGCCAGCCGCCATGGGTCGCGACGAAACCGGCCAGCGTCCGGCTCAGCAGGATGCCCGTCAGAATGCCGGCCAGAATCGTACCGACGGTGGCTCCGCGCCGCTCCGGCGAGGAGAGATGGGCCGCGAGCGGGACGATCTGCTGAGCCACTGTCGAGGCGAGCCCCACGACCAGCGAGGCAAGCACAACCAGGAGGGCGCTCGGCGCGATCGCGGCCAGAACGAGGGCGAAAGCCAGGATGGCGAACTGGGCCACGATCAGGCGCCTGCGCTCGACGATGTCGCCGAGAGGAACGATCAGGAAGAGTCCCGCGGCGTAGCCGAGCTGTGTGGCAGTTGGTATCAGGCCAGTCAGATTGCCGGGAAGCTCGTCCTCGATCAACCCGAGCATCGGCTGGTTGTAATAGATGTTGGCGACGGCGATGCCGGCGGCGCTGGCCATGGCGTAAATCAGAGGCCTGCTCATCGCGCTGGGGCGTTGTTGTGCATCCGGTGGCTGATCCATCGTCGATTTTCCTTTGATAAATATCCGGATCGTCGAGGTCGACCGACGCGAACGGCACTGTCCGGCAAGCTGTATCGTTCGCTTAGGAATAGGGCTTGGACACGCGCGTAGCTCTAGCGCTTGCGAATGCCTCTCTCACACTTGCGTATGATTGCGTGCCCTTGGCCTGGTCGTAACTTCTGCGGCCGGAGGACTCGTCGCCCCGACCGCGGCTGAATGCGCTCCTCGCGGCTATCCAGAGGGCCGCCATTCGGATTGCGATGCTGGTGTCGCTTGTCAGGCCGTGGCTGTCGTACCGCGCACTGGCCCAAGGCTTGGATAATCCGTGTACCCCGTCGCTGCGCCGCCAAAGAAGGTCGTGCGGTCAGCATCGTTGAGCTCAGCTCCGCGCGCGAAACGCTCCGGCAGATCGGGATTGGACAGGAAAAGCTTGCCGAAGGCGATGATGTCGCCCCGGCCATCTGCAAGGGCGCGTTCGGCGCCGGCCTGATCATAGCCGCCCGCTAGCATCAACGTGCCGGAAAAGCGTTGGCGCATCAGTCGCACGATCGCGTCCCAGCGCGGGTCCTCTGCCGTGTCCGTTTCCGTTCCCATAGTCGATGGTTCGACGACATGGAGATAGGCTAGTTTCCGTCGGTCGAGCTCAGCGGCTATATAGCCGAAGGTGTCTTCGGGCGTCTCATCGCCCATCCCCAAAAACCGACCCATCGGCGTCAGTCGGACAGCGACCCGCGTGCTGCCGATTGCCGCCGTCACCGCATCAACCACTTCCAGCAGCAGTCGCACGCGGTTTTCGACGCTGCCACCATAGCGGTCGGTGCGGTGGTTGCTGTTGGTATTGATGAACTGGTCCAACAGATAGCCGTTGGCCGCGTGGATTTCGACGCCGTCCATGCCGGCCCCGATCGCGTTGCGCGCGGCCTCGGCATAGTCGGCGATGATCGCCTCGATGCCTGCGATCGTCAGTTCCTGTGGCACGGGCACGTCGGCCCAGACGCCATTGCCGCCTTCGTCGATAATGAAGGTCTTACCCGGTACCGGCATTGCGGTGGGCGCTACCGGCAGGGCACCCTCTGGCTGGAATATGGGATGCGAGACGCGCCCGACATGCCAAAGCTGCATGAAGATGCGGCCGCCTTCCGCATGCACCGCAGCCGCGACCTTAGACCAGGCGACTATCTGAGCGTTGTCATGGATACCCGGCGTCCAGGCATAGCCCTGACCCTGTTGGGAGATCTGGGTGGCCTCGGTGATGATGAGCGCCGCCCCGGCGCGCTGCCGATAATATTCGACGGTGAGCGGCGTCGGCACGTTACCCTCGCCGGCGCGCGAACGGGTCAGCGGCGCCATCGCGACACGATGTGGGAGTGTCATGCCTGCGAGGGCGATCGGGGAGAAGAGGGAGGGCTTCATCGCGGTGTTTCCTGCTCGGCGCCAGTGGGGCGCCCGTGGACTGCGATCAAACTTCCTCCTTTTATCGCGGACTTATAATCCCAGGATATTCGCGATGTCTGTTGCGCGCTACGCAACGAAGCACGGGGACTGCGTGGGCGCTATGCACGATCCCAGTAGGGAGGCGAACCGAAGCTTTCAGCCAGAAAGTCCGTGAAGGCGCGCACCTTCGCCGAGCCGCGTCGGTCGGGAAGATAGATCGCGTGGATGCCGGCGTCCGACTGCGCTGACGCCGAGATTCGCCCGGTATTTGGCTCCCAGCCCGGCAAAACTGGCCGCAGCCGCCCTTCTGCAAGTTCCTGCCCGATGAGCCATGTCGGCATCAGGATGAGACCCAGACCGGCCAGCGCGACCTCCTTGAGCGTCTCGGAGTTGTTGGCTCGCACTGTGCCACGCACGCGCACCTGCTCGTCGCGCCCGTCTTTCGAGAAGCGCCACGTGCGATCGCCGGTGGCGTAGGAGAAGGTCAGGCAGTTGTGTTTTGCAAGTTCTGCCGGCGCGGTCGGCTCGCCTTGTGCGCGGAGATAGTCGGGGCTCGCGCATAGCAGGCGACGGTGCGGCGCCAGCCGACGCGCGATCATGCTCGACGATTCCAGACTGCCGAGCCGGATGGCGACGTCGATCCTGTTCTCGACCAGATTCACCACCTCGTCGGTCATGACAAGTTCGGTCTCGATGTGCGGGCATGCCTTGAGGAATTCGGGAAGGAACGGGGTGACGTGCAGGCGGGCGAAGGTCACAGGCAGGCTCACCCGGAGCAGGCCACGGGGAGGGCCGCCGCGCTCGCTGATGCTGCGATTGGCTTCCTCGACATCCGACAATATGCGGACGGCCTGAACATAATAGTCCTCCCCGGCAGGCGTCAGCGTCACGCTGCGCGTCGAGCGGTTGAGGAGCACCGTCCCGAACTGCTCCTCGATCGCATCGACCTGTCGCGTCAGCGACGATGTCGCCAATCCGGCCTTGCGTGCTGCCGGCGCGAACCCGCCTTCGTCCGCCACCGCAACGAACGCCTTCATCGCGCCGAACAGGTCCATGGTTCACCTTTGCGCCCGATGTGGCAGCTTTGACCGCAACAGGTCAGCGGGGACGCGCGTCAGCGTCCGGTCGAGATGGCGGACTGGGGACGTTCGTCACCGTCCCCAATGAGCGCCGGCAGCCACCGAGACTGGCCTCATCAGACCGCATGATTCTATGAATGACGCCAATTGCGCACGATTTTGGCAGGGCATCCATTTTTGGACGCGTCACTGGTTCCGGGCTCAAACCGGTTCTCCGGCCAGAACCGCGGATATCCCGCCCACGAACATCTTGACCTTCATCTCGACGATCGACCTCAGATCGCCAACCGGCATCTGATAAATGAATTTTCGCACGCCGAGATAGAAGATGCTCGCGTGCAAGCTCCAGATCGCTTCGATCTCCAGATCCGTAATGGGGAGCTTGTCCGACGTCGGACGGCCGTACTCCGTTCTCAGCTGATTAATGATCACCCCGAAGATCTTGCTCTTAAGCAGATCGAGATACCGCGTGTTGAAGTCCAGGCCCTTGAGGCCCGCGAACATGAAAAGCCTAATCCATTCATACGTTAGAATGACCTGCGCATAGTCGACGTAGAACGCGACGAACCTGTCATTCAAAGGCCGCGTTTCGTCGAGGATCAGCTCTTCCCAAAAGGGGTTCCAGCGGCGCAGGAAAACCTCCTGGTAGACGCGTTCGACCAAGGCATCCTTGGTTGGAAAATAACGATAGAGCAGCGGCTGCGTAATGTTCAGCCGCTTCGCCAGTTCTCTCGTCTGCCCTTCGAACCCGAATTGCGCGAAGAACTGTATCGCCTCGCGGACGATTTCCTCCTCCCGTTTGGCAGGGGGCAATCTCTTTCCAACGCCGGTCGTGTTGCCCACTCGTGGGCCGAGAGCCGGGCCGCTCTTCTGCGAGGCGAAGCCACCATTGGGGAAGTTGCGGTTCTCGTCGGTCGCCATCCCAGCAATTTATCATTCGCTCTCTTTTTGGCAACGTTGAATTCCGCTTATCGGCCGCTGCGGCCAAAAATTGTGCTTGACTCGCAATTTGTCGGATGAAATAAAATGATCAAACGATAAATAACAAGATCACTAGGGAGACGATCATGCTGACGAGAAGAAGTCTCGTGGCGGCGGGCGCCGCTATGGCCACATTGGCTGCGACCCGTGGAAGCCGGGCTCAGGCCAGCCCGATCCGGATCGGAATGCTCACTGTGAAGTCGGGTGCTCTCGCCTCGGGCGGCCGGCAGATGGAGGACGGCTTTCGCCTCTTTCTTCGGGAACGGAACAATCAGATCGCCGGTCGGCCTGTCGAATTCATCGTCGCAGACACAGGCGGGCAGCCGGCTCTCGCCAAGACCCGGGCCCAGGAGTTGGTCCAGCGCTCCAATGTTCATCTTGTCGTCGGCCCTGTTGCGGCCTTCGAGGCGCTGGCGATCAACGACTACTTCGCTGAGGCCGAGATTCCATTTCTCTGCGCCTCCGCTGCCGCCGAAGACATGACCCAGCGCAAGGTCAATCCGTGGTTCGTCCGGACGTCCTCGACGTCCGCCCAACCTTGTCATCCGCTGGGCGAATACGCAGCGCGCGAACTGGGGTACCGGAAGATCATCACGATTGCCGACGATTTTGCGTTCGGACAGGAGCAGACGGCAGGCTTCCAGCGGGCTTTCGAGGCGGCCGGAGGGAAGATTGCCACCAAGCTCTGGGCGCCGCTGAACGCGGCCGACTATGGATCGTATATCTCCCAGATCACTGGGGCGGATGCCGTCTTCGCAGCCTTCGCCGGTGCCAACGGCCAGCGCTTTCTCCGGCAATACGCGGAGTACGGCCTGAAGCAGACAACTCCCATTGTGGCCGCCATGACGACGGTCGATGAAGGCGTCCTTCACAGCATGGGTGACGAAGCTGCTGGCATCATTTCGGCCGGCTGGTATTCGGCTGCACTCGAGAGCGAACCAAACCAGCGTTTCGTTGAAAAACTGCGCAAGGAAACCGGCAACGACCCGGGGTTCTATTCGGTCGGCTCATATTCGGCGGGCCTGGCCTTAGAAAAGGCCCTTGTCGCGATAGGCGGCAAGATCGAAGACAAGGCCGCATTCATGGCTGCACTGCGACAGGTGCGCGTCGATGACGATCCCCGCGGACCTTGGCATCTCGATGAATATGCCAACCCCGTCCAGAATATCTACATTCGCCGAACCGAGAAAAAGAACGGGCGGCTGATGAATACGGTCATCGAAAGCTATCCGAATGTGTCCCAATTCTGGAACTACGATCCGGAGGCGTTTCTGAAGGCGCCGGTTTATTCCAGAAACGACCCAGCAAAAATCTGATTTCTTGCCGCTTTCTGTCGAAGGAACCTCGTCGCATGATCGTCGACGCGCATAATCACGTCATTCCGAAATCCATCGTCGATCTGCTCTCGTCCAATCCGGAGCCCTTCGGCGTCACGACCGACAATTCGTCGGGCGCAGCTCGGATGATCCATCGTGATGGCTTTGCCTACCCTCTGTTCGACGAATTCGTCGAGCCGGCCGAGAAGCTGCGCCAACTCGGCCAGCGCGGTTTTGACAAGGCGATCATCTCGCCTTCGCCGACCCTGTTCTTCTATCGGATCGAGGGATCCCGCAACGCCGAGTTCGTCAGACGCGTCAACGAAGAGGTCGCCGCTTTCGCAGCCGTCGATCCCACGCGGATGCGAGCCATGGGGACGTTGCCGATGCAATCCCCTGAAGCGTCGATTGCGGAACTCGACTACCTCGTCAACGACCTCGGCATTCGCTCGGTCATGATCGGCTGCCACATCGACGGAGTCCAGCTGGCGGCGCCTCAGTTCCGCGACGTCCTGCGTCGGGCCGAGGAGTTGGACGTTTTCATCCTCGCCCATCCCTACTACTTCGGGTCCAAGCCCGGCCTCGAGGACTACTATCTCACCAACCTGATCGGAAACCCGCTCGATACCGCAGTGATGGCCGCCCATCTGATTTTTGGCGGCGTCATGGACGAACTGCCGGAATTGAAGCTCTGCCTGTCCCACGCGGGCGGCTTCCTGCCCTATCAGATCGGCCGCCTGGTGCACGGTTGGAACGTCCGCCGCGAAGCAAAGACGACAACGGCGTCGCCCAAAGATCTGCTCCGGCGCTTCTACTTCGACACCATCACTCATGATTCGGCTGCCCTGGGATATCTCATCGATTTCGCCGGCGAGCAGCACGTTCTTCTCGGCACCGACCTGCCGTTCGACATGGCCGACGTCACGCCTGTTTCCACCCTGCGCGGCGTGAAGGGCCTTTCTGAAGAGGCCTTCGCCCTGATCAGCGGCGGCAATGCAATGCGCCTGATCGGCGCCTGACAACAAGCGGGAGGCTAGAATGGGACTGCGACTGCACAGAGCCTTGGTGTCGCCTTCGACGCCGGTTCGAGGCCTATTCGTCGATGGCATCGCGCATGATCCGGGTCCGCGCGAGCTTATGGATATTCACTCGCCCGGCACCGGTGAGGTGATCGACCGCGTCATCGAGAGCACGAGCGCCGACGTGGACGTGGCGGTCCGCAGCGCAGCCGCGGCGTTCCAGAGCCCCGACTGGGCGAAGATGTCGGTTCGCACGCGGGGGCGTCTTGTCAACAAGCTCGCCGACGTCATGGAATCCCACCTCGATGAACTCTTCGAGCTGGAGACGCTGAATAACGGCCGCCCCGTTCGCGAAACGAGGGCTCAGCTCGCCCGCGTACCGGACCTGTTTCGCTACAACGCCGCATTGGCCATCGCCCGCCGGGACGACGTGATTCCCGTCGAAGGCGACTACCTGACCTATACGCGGCGCCTGCCTGTCGGAGTGGTGGCCAACATAACGCCTTTCAACCACCCTTTGCTGATCGCATCCCGCAATCTAGCCCCGACCTTTGCATCGGGATGCACGACGGTGGTGAAGCCATCGGAGTACACGCCGCTGACGACGCTGCGCCTGGCCGAGATTTTCTCCGAAGCAGGGCTGCCGCCCGGAGTATTCAATGTCGTATGCGGCACAGGCGCCGGTGCCGGCAAGGCGCTCACTGAACACCCCCTGATCCGGAAGCTGGTCTTGACCGGTGGCACCACGGCAGGGCGGCTGGCGGGCGCCGCCGCGGCCAGCAACTTCGCGCGGCAGACGCTCGAGCTCGGCGGCAAGACGCCGGTCGTCGTCTTCGAGGATTTCGACCTCGACCAAGCCGTGAACTATGCCGCGTTCGGCGCCTTCGTCGGTGCGGGACAAACATGCGTCTGCGCTGCACGGCACATCGTCCAGTGCTCGATCTACAACGCGTTCGTCGAGAAGCTTGCGAACAAGGCGCGGTCGATCAAAGTCGGAGATCCATTCGACGCGGGAACCCAAATGGGCCCGGTGATCTCACCACGACAGCGCGATCGCGTGCTCGATTTCGTGCGGATCGGGACGGCGGAGGGCGCCCGTCTGGTGGCGGGGGGGCGTGTGCCTCCAACCTTGTCCGACCAGGCGGGGTATTTCGTCGAGCCGACCGTCTTTGCCGACGTGCAGCCGCATATGCGGATCTTCCAGGAAGAAGTGTTCGGTCCCTTCACCGTCGTAGCGCCGTTCGACACGGAAGAAGAGGCCATTCGCCTGGCCAACGACAGTCCCTATGGTCTTGCCGCGGCGGTCAGGACCCGGGATGTCGCCCGGGCCCACCGCGTCGCCGACCGGATCGAGGCCGGCATCATCTGGATCAATGACCATCATCGCGTCGATGCGGCCTCGCCCTGGGGTGGCTTCAAGCTCTCCGGAATGGGGCGCGAGTTCGGGAAAGAGGCGTTCGACGCCTATTTCGACGTCAAGGCCGTCATGGTCAATGTCGGCGACGCTCCCTTCGACTGGTTCGATCTCGAAGCCGCCGACGTCCGTCTGAACTGATCTTCAGGTCCGCGACGAAAGCATCGTCGCAGCAAAGGCACGCAGCAATGTTCTGGGCAAATGGGCTCCTCAACAGCCTGGCTTTCGGATCTCTCCTGTTTCTTCTCTCCGCGGGCTTCTCGCTCATTTTCGGGCTGATGCGGGTGGCAAATCTTGCTCATGGCGCCTTCTTCATGCTGGGCGGTTATGTTGCGACATCCGCGGCCGGCGCGGGGTTCGCGGCATCGATCGTTGCCGCGGGCCTCGCCGGAGCGCTCTTTGGCGGCCTCGTCGAGCGCCTTCTGATCCGCCGGCTGGCGGGGCGAGAACTGGCTCAGGTCCTGGGCACGCTCGGGTTGGCATTCATCATCGCCGATCAATGCCTCCTGGCCTGGGGTGGCGATCCCATCGCCCATCCCGCGCCTGCCGGGTTGCAGAGCGCCGTTCGCATCGGCTCGTTCGCGTTTCCCGCCTATCGCCTCTTCCTCATCGTTCTGGCGGCTCTTGTGGCCGCGCTGCTCTGGCTGCTCATCGAACGCACGACGCTGGGCGCCAAGATCCGCGCCGCAGTGGATGATCGGGAAATGGCCCGGGCGACCGGCATTCCCGTGTCGCGCCTCTTCACGATCATTTTCTGTCTCGGCTGCGCCTTGGCGGCAATGGGCGGCGCGCTGGCAGCGCCCGTGATGTCGGTCTATCCCGGCCTGGACTCAGAGATGCTTCCGCTCGCGCTCCTCGTCGTTATCCTGGGTGGAATCGGCAGCCTGGGCGGCGCTTTCCTCGGAAGCCTCCTGATCGGCATCATCTACACCTTTGGCCAGATGCTGTTGCCTGATCTCGCCTACGTCATCCTGTTTCTGCCGATGGTCCTGGTCCTCGCGGTGCGCCCTCAAGGTCTTTTCGGAAGGCAAGTCGCATGAAGACGATCATTGCGGCCCTCCTGATGGCCGCCATCCTGATGTTGCCCTTGATCTTGCCGAGTGCCTTCTACGTCGGCATCGCAACGCAAATCCTGATCTATGGATTGTTTGCGGTCAGCGTGAACGTGATCGCAGGCTACGGTGGCATGGTGTCGCTCGGACATGCGGCATTTCTTGGCATCGCCGCATATGCGTTTGCGCTGCTGACGACCGTCAGCGGTCTGTCACCCTTGCCGGCAATCATCGGGTCGCTCGCATTGACGACTGCCACGGCGGCATTGTTCGGGCTGATCGCCCTGAGAACGACCGGCCTCGGCTTCCTGATGATCACGCTCGCGCTGGGCCAGATCGTCTGGGGAGTGGCATTTCGGTTCGTCGACCTCACCAATGGCGACAACGGCATTTCCTTGCCGCGATCGTCCGCGAGCGCCGCTGTGGTCAGTCCGACCGTGTTCTTCTACGTCTGTCTGGCCACGCTGGCTGCGACCATGGGCTTCCTCGCACTCCTCATGCGATCGCCGTTCGGGGCGTCGATAGAGGGTGTGCGCGACCAGCCTCGGCGGATGAGCACCTTGGGCTACGATGTCTGGGTCATCCGCTACGTGACTTATGTGGTTTCGGGGTTCGTCGCCGGCGTCGCGGGCATTCTGTACATCCACCTGTTTCGCTTCATCAGCCCGCATGCGCTCTCGCTGACTGTTTCCTCGGAAGCGGTGCTGATGGTGATTGCCGGCGGGATCGGAACGGCGTTTGGCCCCTTGATCGGCGCGGCTCTCGTCGTTCTCCTGAAGAACGTCGCAAGCGCCTACACCGATCGGTGGCCGACGCTGCTCGGCATCATCTTCCTGTTCATCATCGTCGCCGTGCCGGAAGGGCTGGTTCCCGGCCTCAGGCGCCTTGGCACCAAGGCCTCGACTATCTTGCGTCCGAAGGCGGTGGTGTCGAGCCGCGTCGTGCGGGCAGATCAAAAGGGAACGCGCTGATGGCAACGCTCGAGATTGCCAACCTGAAGAAAAGCTTCGGAGGACTGCATGTCATTCAGGATATCTCCTTTCGTGTCGAAGCGGGCGAGCGGAGATTGATCATCGGGCCCAACGGGGCGGGGAAAACCACACTGTTCAATCTCATCGCTGGAGATATTCGCCCCAGCGACGGCTCGATCGCGCTTGCCGGCGACGACATCTCGAAGCTTCCGACATTCCGGCGCGCCGCGTACGGGATTGGGCGAACCTTCCAGATACTGACGCTGTTTTCCCGTGAGACGGTTATTCGAAACGTCATCCTCGCCATGCTCGGAAGCGATGCGCGGCGCTGGAATCCCTTCGTCCCGATCGATCGCGATGCCGGTTTGCGCCAGCGGGCCATTGCGATTTTGACCTCTGTCTTGCTCGACCAGATCGCCGACAGGCCGGTCTCCGAGGCCTCCTATGGAGAGAAGCGACGCCTGGAGATCGCCATGGCGCTCGCGCAACAGCCGAAGCTGCTGCTTCTGGACGAGCCGCTCGCCGGATTGTCCGGGGAGGAGCGAAAGACCGTGTCGAAACTCTTCGAGAAACTGCCGCGGTCGCTCACCGTGATCATGATCGAGCACGATATGAATGTCGCGCTCGCCTTTGCCGAGAAGATTGCCCTGTTGCAGCACGGAAGGCTTCTCGTCGACGGCACGCGGGATGAAGTGATCGCCGACCCCAGGACGCGGGAGGCCTATCTTGCCCAATAAATTCGCGCTGACCCTGGCCGCGGTGAATGCCTATTACGGCGACAGTCACATCCTTCGAAACGTGTCGTTTCATCTGCCCGCAGGTCGAATTCTGGCACTCCTGGGACGCAACGGCGCCGGCAAGTCGACGTGTATGAATACGATCGCGGGTCTCCTTCCAGCCCGGAGCGGTCGGATCGTAGCGGATGGAGTCGATATTGCCGCCTGTTCGCCGGAGGCGATCTGCCGTTCGCGGGTGGCGCTGATTCCCCAGGGCCGAAGGATATTTCGTAGCCTCTCCGTGACGGAAAATCTGCTCGTCGCGCGGCACAAGCCTTCTTCCACAGACAGCGTCGAATGGGATGTCGACGCGATATTCGGGCTGTTCCCTCGATTGAAAGAACGCCACGCGAACCACGCCGGCAACCTTTCCGGCGGTGAGCAGCAGATGCTCGCCATCGGCCGCGCGCTGATGACCAATCCCAAGCTCCTGCTGATGGATGAGCCAACGGAAGGTCTCGCACCGCAAATTGTCGCCGAGGTCGGCCAGATCGTCAGGCAGTTGAGAACCGCAGGTTTGTCGATCGTGCTCGTCGAGCAGCACACCACTTTTGCGCTCCGGCTGGCCGACGAGGTGGTCATCATGAGCACTGGAGAGATCGTTGCGCGCGGCTCGGCCGCGGCCATCGTCGAGGACAGCGCGCTGCTGGAAACCCACCTCGGGGTGCACTGAAAACAAGCCAGCGCGCACATCGAAGAGTGTTGCGAGTCAACCGGATCTCGCTTATATTTATCAATAGATAAATAAAAAGCCTGAGCAGCGGCAAGCGAGCCGATGAGGAGGATCGACGATGAGTCATGACAGCAGCAGCGCGCGCAATCGCCGCCCTCACGCTCTGGTCGTGGGTGGATCCATGGGTGGGCTCTTCGCCGCACTTCTCCTGCTTCGCCGCGGATGGACGGTCGACGTCTACGAGAGGATCTCATCCGAGCTCGGCGGACGCGGGGCAGGCATCGTCACGCATGCCGAACTCTTCGATATCCTCGATGCGTGCGGCATCGACAGCGAGAGCGCGAAGATCGGCGTTTCAGTGGCGGGGCGCCGCGTCTTCTCCGGCGAGGGCGACCTCATCGGTGAACAGGCCCTACCTCAGGTTCTGACGTCGTGGGGCCGGCTCTATGCGCTGCTGAAGGAGCAGCTTCCCGAGGGCATCTATCATCATGGCTGCAACATCGAGAACGTGACGACCACGGAAGATGGCGTAGTCGCCCATTTTGCCGATGGTTCAAGGGCCGAGGGCGACGTCCTGATCGGAGCTGACGGCATTTTTTCAACGGTCCGGGCCAAATTCCTGCCTGACGTAGCCCCAACCTATGTCGGTTATGTCGCCTGGCGTGGGCTGGTCGATGAGAGCGACCTGACGCCCGCGACCCGCGCGGCACTGTGCGACCATTTCGCCTTCTCCTTACCGCCCGGCGAGCAGATGCTGGGCTACCCTGTCGCCGGAGCCGATGAATCCATCGAGGCGGGGAAGCGGCGCTTCAACTTCGTTTGGTATCGTCCCGCCGGGCAGGATGGCGCGCTCCGCGAGCTGCTGACGGATGTCGATGGTGTCGAGCACGCCTTGTCCATTCCCCCGCATCGCATCAGGCCCGTGGTCATCGATGATCTTCGCCGCGCTGCGGTCGACCTTCTCGCCCCGCAATTTGCCGAAGTCGTGCTGCGCACGCAGCAACCCTTCATTCAGGCCATCCAGGACCTGGAGACGCCGGCCATGGCCTTGGCCGGGCGGATCGCCCTGATCGGCGATGCAGCATTCGTCGCGCGCCCGCATGTCGGCATGGGCGTCACGAAGGCTGCTGGAGATGCCCTGGCCTTGGCCGATGCGCTCGCCAGTTCACCCGACGATATCCCGAAGGCGTTGGCCCGCTTCGACGCTGCGCGCTTGCCGTTTGGTCGCGCCGTGATCCGCCGTGCCCGGCACCTGGGTGCGTATATGCAGGCCCAGATCGCGACCGACGAAGAGCGCGCTATGGCCGAGAAGCACCGTCAACCCGAGGCCGTGATGTCGGAAACCGCCGTTGCGACCGGTATCGCTGCCTGAGGAAGCCACCACCAGCCCGAAGGCCGACCTGGCCATGTCTAGCAACGGAGGAAAGTCATGGGGATAGCAATCGTACCGAAATGGCCGGCAGCGCCGCAGAATCTGTCGGAGCAACTACGATCGGAATTCGCGGCAAACGCCGGGAATGGGCGCGTTGGAAGCCGCCTGGTTTCGGAATCGGAACGAGTCCGCGTCTGGACCCTGGTTTTGCAGCCCGGCGAACGGATCGGCTTCCATACTCACGTGCTCGACTACTTCTGGACCGCGGTCACGCCAGGGCGTGCACGCTCCCACTACTGGGACGGACGCGTCGCCGAGGTCAGTTACGCCTCCGGAGACACCCAGCACCATCATTACGAGGCGGGAGAGTTCATGATCCACGACCTCGAGAATATCGGCGACACCGAGCTGGTCTTCACGACCGTCGAGTTCCTGGACAGCGTCAATGCCCCGCTGAAGGTAAATTGAGCGGCGTAGTTCAGCATCCAGCGCAAGCACTGACCCAAGTCGCTGATTATCATGCGATCAAATATATCACGCTGAATATCCTGCGGGGGCATTCCGGTTCCGCGCTGCGCTGATCGGCCCACGTTCCCCAAACGGGACTCGCCACAGATCGAATAAGGGGAGACGGCCATGGACTACGATCGCGTGGGGAGAAATCCGCTCTTCAAGCAACTCTCGTTTGAACGAAACTGCCTTGGTGGCGGGTTGGCTCTCACAATGATCACGGTCTACTTCAGCTTCATCCTGATCGTCGCCTTTTCACCCGCATCGCTCGGAATTCCGACGCATCCTGGCGCGGCATTGACGTGGGGCGTTGTCGTCGGTGCCTCGATCCTGAGCTTCGGGTTCGTCCTGACCGCGATTTACGTCATCTGCGCAAATCGGCGTTTCGACGCGCTGACGCGCCGCATCCAGGAGGAACTGAAATGAACTGGATACGCACAGCATTGCTTGTCTCGGCTCTTATCGCGCCAACCTCGGCTGCTCGGGCCGACGCCATAACCGCAACGGCCGGCAGGCAAGCCCTCAATCCGGTGGCGATTTCCTTGTTTCTGGTCTTCGTGGTGGCGAGCCTGACCATCACGCTTTGGGCGGCCCGCCGTGGGACCAAAACCGCCCGAGACTACTACGCCGCCGGCGGCGGATTGAGCGGCATACAAAACGGCCTGGCGATCGCGGGCGACTACACCTCGGCTGCGACTTTTCTCGGGGTGACGGCACTGGTCTACGGGTCCGGCTACGATGGAATGATCTACGCGATCGGATTTCTCGTCGGCTTTCCCATGATCCTGTTCCTGGTCGCCGAGCCTCTGCGAAACCTGGGTCGGTACACCTTCGCGGACGTGGCCGCATACCGGCTGGCGGAAAGGCCCATTCGGACGGTCGCCGGCGTCAACACGCTCGTCATCGTGCTGTTCTACCTGATCGCCCAGATGGTCGGCGCCGGGAAGCTGATCGAGCTCTTGTTCGGTTTGCCGTACTGGGTCGCCGTCGGAATCGTCGGCCTGCTCATGATGCTTTACGTCACATTGGGGGGCATGCTCGCCACGACGTGGGTCCAGATCATCAAGGCCGTGCTGCTCCTGACCGGTACGGTCGTGATGTCGCTGCTCATTCTCGGTCGGTTCGGCTTCAGCGTGGAGCGGCTTTTTGCGGCGGCTGTGAGCATCCACCCAAAAGGCTCCGCCATCATGGCTCCGGGTGGAATGGTGAAGGATCCCATCTCTGCGATCTCGCTTGGGATGGCGCTGATCTTCGGAACAGCCGGGCTGCCGCATATCCTCATGCGCTTCTTCACGGTCGCCGATGCACGCCAGGCCCGCATCTCGGTCCTGGTGGCGACAGCCTTCATCACCGTGTTCTACACGCTGCTATTCGTGCTCGGATTTGGCGCGATCGCGCTGGTCTCGGGTGACGCAACCTATGTCGATCCGAAGGGTGCCCTCATCGGCGGCGCGAATATGGTCGCGTTGCATTTGGCAGACAAACTGGGCGGATCAATATTGCTAGGGTTCATCTCTGCAGTCGCATTCGCGACGATCCTCGCTGTCGTCTCCGGTTTGACGATCGCCGGAGCCTCGGCCGCTAGCCATGATCTCTATGCCCGTGTTCTGCGTCGCGGTCGTGTCAGCGAGCAGGAGGAGGTCAAGATCTCGAAGGCGGCCGCCGTCCTCATCAGCCTTGCGGCGATGGGCCTTGGCATCCTCTTCGAGAACCAGAACATCGCGTTCATGGTGGGCTTGGTCTTCGCGATCGCAGCCAGTGCCAACTTCCCGGTCATTCTGCTGTCCGTGTCCTGGCGCGGTCTGACCACCGCCGGCGCTGTGTCCGGCTCGGTCGTCGGGCTGATAACCGCGCTCGTGCTTGTCGCCTTGAGCCCGAGCGTTTGGACCGCGACCCTGAAGTTAGGGCCCGCGATCTTCCCATACGACAATCCCGCGTTCATCTCGGTGCCGCTGGCGTTCGCGACATCGTGGCTGGTGTCGATCCTGGATCAAAGCAGCAGCGCGAAAGCAGTCCGAGCCGCCTTCACGGCTCAGTACATCACAGCTCACACCGGCTTCGAGCGGAAGCCCGCGGGAAGCCATCACTAAGCCCGTTTGCATGCAAGGCCACCGCGGTGGGTCCTGCCGTGCCGGACGATTGGAGACACATCCATGCCGACGTTGTTTGACCCCTTGAAGCTCGGATCGATCTCTGCTCCGAACCGAATCTTCATGGCCCCGTTGACGAGGGCGCGGGGCACGCGCGGCCATCTGCCCACGCCCATAATGGCCCAGTATTATCGCCAGCGGGCGAGCGCGGGCCTGATCATCTCGGAAGCGACCGGCATCAGCCGCCAGGGCCTGGGCTGGCCCTTCGCGACCGGCATCTGGATGGACGCGCAGGTCGACGGTTGGCGGCGCGTCACGAAGGCCGTCCACGAGGCGGGCGGCCGCATCGTTTGTCAGCTCTGGCACATGGGACGGGTTGTCCACCCCAGTCTCCTGGGTGGTAGCCGAGCGGTCTCGGCCTCGGCCACAACCGCCCCGGGTTATGCACATACCTACGACGGAAAACAACCACACCAGCAGGCGCGCGCGCTCGCGGAAAGCGAGATACCAGGCGTGATCGCCGACTATCGTGCTGCCGCCGCCAACGCGATGGCTGCCGGGTTCGACGGCGTCCAAATTCACGCGGCCAACGGTTACCTCATCGATCAGTTCCTGCGCGCGAGTGCGAACCACAGGACCGATACCTATGGCGGATCGATAGAGAATCGGATCCGCCTGTTGCGCGGAGTTACGGAGGCTGTCGCTGCGACGATCGGGCCGAACCGAACAGGGGTCCGACTATCGCCGAATGGCGACTCCCAGGGGATCAACGATCCGAATCCCGAGCCTCTTTTTGCGCAGGTCGCCAACGTGCTCTCCGAAATCGGGATCGCGTTTCTGGAGCTGCGCGAACCCGGCCCCAACGGCACGCGCGGCAAACCCGATCGGCCAGCCCTGGCCCCGATGATACGCGCGGGCTTCAACGGCCCTTTGATCTTGAATTCCGACTATGACGCGCAAACGGCCCAGCTTGCTTTGGATAATGGCACGGCCGATGCGATCGCCTTCGGTCGGCCATTCCTCGCCAACCCCGATCTGCCGGCTCGCATTGCAGCCTCTCTGCCCTTGAACGCCGACGACATGGAGACCTGGTACAGTCAAGGTCCGCAGGGATACATCGACTATCCGATGGCGAGGGAGACTGCGCCGCCGAATGGCAGCGCAGTCTGATTCCGTTGCGACGCGACGATGTCGCTTCAACCCGTTGGAGTTCGGCGTCAGGCTTCGCATGTCTGGATCATCGGGCGGGCGCGTCCGAGCCAAGCCAGCGCGAGGCCTCCCGCTGCGAGCAGCCCGCCCGCGACCGGCACGGCCACATAGCCGAGGCCAAGGCTGATCACGGCGCCACCGACGGCCGCGCCGAGCGCATTGCCGAGGTTGAACGCACCGACATTGATCGATGAGGCGAGGCCCGGCGCTTCCGATGCCGCCTGCATCACCCGCATCTGGACCGGCGGCACGATGGCGAAGGCCGCCGCGCCCCAGATGAGGAGCCCGATCGCAGCTCCGACATGGCTTGTCAGCACGAAGGGCAGGGCCAGCATGATGAGCGCGAGCGCGCCCAGGAAGATCCTGGTCGCACCATCGAGCGACCAGTCGGCGAGCCGTCCGCCGAGTCCGTTGCCTATGGTGAACCCGACCCCGATCAACACGAGTGCGAGCGTGACGAACCCCTCCGACGCGCCGGTCAGTTCCGTCAACGTCGGACGCTCTGCAGTATTCAAGCAGTCGCTCGCATCGATAGGGCGACGGTACTCCATCAACGTTAGAGCCCTGATGGTCCCATTTCATTAGTGCTTGCGGATGTCTGACTTACACTTGCGTATGATTGCATCCCAGGACCGGACGCAGTTTTTGAAGTGCGTGGCTACAGCCTGTCCGCAAGATAATGATGAATTTGTTCGCGATTTGTATTTCACGAAGCCTCTCGGTCCCTTGGCCAAGCGGAAATCGACGGCGCAACGGAACGATTAAGCGAGCCTGCTTTTGGATCTGCGCATCGTCGATGGCGCTCGCGGCTGGCTTCGGGAAGTAACCGAAAACCACTCCCACCCCGTGGAAGGAAAAGGTCGTGAAGGCTCTTCGCATCAGGATCGTCGGCGGCTCGCTCGCGGGTCTTTTCGCAGGCGTTCTGCTCCAGCGTGACGAACACGACGTCCGCATCTACGAGCGATCCCGCCACGGGCTGGGTGGGCGCGGCGCCGGCCTTGTACCGCAGCAAGAGGTCTTCCAGATGCTCCGGCTGATCGGATGCGAGCATGTCGCACGCATCGGTGTCGTCGCCCGGGAACGCATCTATCTGGAGCGCGACGGCCGTGTCGCGCAGACCTTTGCCACGCCGCAAACGCAAGTATCCTGGGATGTGCTCTACGAAACGGTCGCATCCCATATGGCGTCCGACCACTACGTGCTCGGTCGCGAGGTCGAACGCGTCAGCGACGGTCTCGACGGCGCGACGATCCATTTCTCAGACGGAACTTCGGAGGAGGCGGATCTGGTCATCGGGGCCGATGGAGTCGGTTCCGCGGTTCGCCGAGCGGTCAATCCCGAACACCACACCAACAGCTTCGCGGGCTATGTCGCCTGGCGTGGGCTGATCCCGGAGACTGCCCTTCCCGAAAGGGCAGGACTCCTGTTGGAGCGCTTCGCCTTCTATGTGACGCAAGGTGTCCATGTCCTCGGTTATCTCGTGCCCGGGCCCAAGGGCGAGATGGCCAGAGGCGAGCGCCGCTACAATTGGGTTTGGTATCGCAAAGTGCCGGCTGACGAACTGGCCGGGCTCTTCACCGATCGCAGCGGCCAGACGTTTGAATTTTCACTTCCGCGGGGTGGCCTTTCGGAGGACAGACGCGACGGATTGCGCCGTGACGCCTTCGAGGTGCTGCCCCCGCAATTCGCGCTCGCTGTGGCTGCCGAGGAGACGCCTTCGATCCAGGGCATCTTCGACTATGAGGCTCCGCGCATGGTTGGTCGTTCCATCGCGCTGATCGGCGACGCCGCCTTCGTCGTCAGGCCCCATACCGCCATGGGTGTGTCGAAGGCCGCAGGCGACGTCTTGGCGTTGCAGCGCCGATTGACGGCGCAAAGCGATCTCGGTGCCGCGCTATTGGCGTACGAAGGTGAGCGTCGTTCCATTGGCGAGGAGATTGCCGCCTATGGACGCAGGCTCGGCGCCTCCGCCCTGTGATTGGGGCTGCGGCGGCGTCGACGGAGCCGGGTTGTACATCCCTTCGTATGAGACGAGCAGCCTTCGGTCTTAATGTGCTTTCGGCGGCCGCTTGTTACGAACCTAGCAGGGGCGTGAAGCCCCGGGACCCCGTGCTTCCGCCACCTTGGAACCATCCGCTGCGAGGAACCATGTCACGAAACGTCGCCGATCTCATTGTTGAAACCCTCGATCAGGCCGGTGTGGAGCGCATCTATGGCGTCGTGGGTGACAGCCTCAACGGGCTGACCGAAGCCTTACGCCAGACCGGCAAGATCGAATGGGTGCATGTCCGGCATGAGGAAGTGGCAGCTTTCGCAGCGGCCGGCGAATCACAGATCACCGGCAACCTCGCCGTCTGCGCCGGATCCTGCGGGCCGGGCAATCTGCATCTGATCAACGGTCTCTACGATGCCCAGCGCAGCCGCACGCCGGTGCTTGCCATCGCCGCACAAATCCCGTCGGCCGAGATCGGCGGTGGCTATTTCCAGGAGACGCATCCGCAAAATCTGTTCCGCGAATGCAGCGTCTACTGTGAGCTCGTCTCCGACCCGAGCCAGATGCCCTATGTGCTGGAGAACGCGATCCGGGCGGCCGTTGGCGAACGCGGCGTCGCCGTCATCGTCATCCCCGGCGACGTGGCGCTCAAGCCCGCGCCCCACCGAGCCGTCTCGCCGGTCGCCGGTCTTCTTCCGCCGGTACCGGTGGTCACCCCTGGCGATGCGCAGGTCGAGGCGCTCGCCGCCATGCTCAATGGCGCAGAGCGCGTGACACTCTTCTGCGGTCGCGGCTGCGCCGGCGCGCATCCCCAACTGATGCAGCTTGCCGAGACGCTCAAGAGCCCCATCGTGCATGCACTCGGCGGCAAGGAGCATGTCGAATACGACAATCCCTACGATGTCGGCCTGACCGGTTTCATCGGCTTCGCCTCGGGTTACGAGGCGATGCATGCCTGTGACACCCTGCTGATGCTGGGCACCGACTTTCCCTATAAGCAGTTCCTGCCCACCGGCATCAAGATCGCCCAGGTCGATATCCGAGCAGCCCAGCTCGGGCGGCGCTGCAAGCTCGATCTCGGCGTCGTCGGCGATGTGGGTGCGACGATCGACGCCTTGCTGCCGCGCCTCTCCGTGAAGCAGGACCGGCTGCATCTGGACCACAGCCTCGCCCGCTATGCGACATCACGCGACGGCCTCGACGCGCTTGCACGCGGTACGCCGGGACGCAAGCCGATCCACCCCCAATACCTGGCGAAGGTCGTCAGCGAGGTTGCCGCCGACGATGCCGCTTTCACCTTCGACGTCGGCACGCCGACGATCTGGGCCGCGCGCTACCTCAAGATGAACGGCAAGCGGCGTCTGGTGGGCTCACTGGTGCATGGCTCCATGGCCAACGCCATGCCCCAGGCCATCGGGATCCAGGCGGCACAGCGTGAACGGCAAGTGATTTCGCTCTCCGGCGATGGCGGCTTCACCATGCTGATGGGCGACCTCATCACGCTCAAGCAGGAGAACCTGCCGGTGAAAATCGTGATCTTCAACAATGGCGTGCTGGGCTTCGTCGCGTTGGAGATGAAGGCGTCGGGCTTTGTCGAGCTCGGTACCGACCTGCAGAACCCGGATTTCGCCGCGATGGCCCGCGCCATGGGAATCCATGGCGTGCGGGTCGAGGATCCCGGCGATCTGCCGGGCGCGGTCGCCGACGTGCTCGCCCATGACGGGCCCGCCGTGCTCGACGTGGTGACGGCGACGCAAGAGCTGTCGATGCCGCCGACCATCGGGCTCGAGGAGGTGAAGGGCTTCAGCCTCTGGATGCTGCGCGCCGTGATGAGCGGGCGCGGCGACGAGGTGATCGATCTCGCCAAGCAGAACCTGCTGCCGCGCTGAGGCTACGAAGCGGGAACGGCGTGCTTGCGGCAGTAGCCCCCTACTTGCCGCCAGGCTCGCTGGACATTCGCGAGGATATGATCGGCCGAGTTGGCGGTCTCCGCCCACTGGCTACGCTCGAGGTGGCGCTTGACGGCTCCAGCGTGCAGCATGATCGCCATAAATGCGTCGATGGCTTCCACAGCCCGAGACGTCGCATTGCCGCTGTCGCCGACGTACTCATCCCCACGAGCTACTGTCCAATCAGCAACGGGTTCTCCGTCCCGTTCAACCACGATACGCATCGCTGTAATCAAGCCACTGAGATCGCGCTCTGGCCGTAATTGGATGCGTCGACGCACCGGCAACATGTCGCGCAGCCGCAGCATCTGTTCAATCTCGCACTCGTCACCACTCGAAAAGACCGTGGTGGCCGCCTGCCGGATCAGCTCGAACTCGCATGGATCGAGCAGCCCGGCCTGCTCGTCATTGAACGTCAGCCCATTGTGCCGTTCGGGTGCAATCTCACTTGCAATCTCGGCCATGACCTCTCCCCCTTACCGTCGTTCAACGATGAATAGGAACTAGCCGATGGGGAGGAGGCGGCACTGTAAAAAACTGCAAAATTTTCGTCAGATGCTCTGCTGAGCCCTTTGCAGCACCAGCGACCAGGCGAACAATGCCGAAGCGGCTATCACCGTGACGATAGCCGCAGCAATAAGTGCCCAAACTCCGTGCAGATAGACAAGCCCTCCGATCGCCGGGCCCGTTGAGAGGCCGAGCTTGGAGGCAAAGCCAGCCAGCATCGCCGATCTGCCGCTATCATCTCCATCGGAGCAGATCGCGAACGCGTAAGGCAGTGCCATCGCCATAGCGAAGAAGACGGCCGCAATCGCAAACGCGAACAGCGCCTGATCATGACCCAGTCCGATCAGCGCCTTGCTGAAGCCTGCCGCCAGCACGACCGCCACCATGGGCCGCCAGCCGTAGACGCGGCTTATCGCCAACATGGCGAGAGCGCCCGGCACTCCCGCCCAAAGTCCGAACCCGACAGCCGCGCCCGAAAAGCTCGCGGCATGTCCGAGGTCGGAGCCGATGCCGATCAAGAAGGCACCCAACCCGAGATTGGCCGCCTGGAACAAGAAGAGACCGCCAATGCGAAACAGATTGCGTACGGGGATTCCAGCGGAGTCAGTGCCTGCTCTTTCAAGTCCCGGCTGCGGCGACCGGAACAAGGGCAAGAACGGCACCACGAGCAACGCCAGAATACTGAAGGCGGCGAGCACCAGGAAGACGACGCCATGCGTCATGTAGGGTGCGAGAAATGTCGAGGCGAATACGCCGATCCCGCCGAAGCCGAAATGGAACAGGAACAGGATGCCGAATGCCTGGCGAGGATCCGCGGTGCGGGCGATCAACCCGTAGCAAAGACCAACCAGCAGTCCGCCGATTACCCCATGCACCGCCCGGACTACGACCAGCGCCTCGTAGCTGCGTACGCCGGTCGTCGCGACGTCGGCGGCGACCAGCCCGAGGAGGAGACCGATTGCCAGCGGTCGCCAGGGGAGACGCGGTACGATGAACAGAGCAAGGAGCGCACCGAGTGTGGAGCCGTAGCCATTGCTCGCGGCGACGAATCCCGCCTGTGTCGCGTCGAGGCCGTACTCGGTACGAAGTGCAGCCACTATCGAGGGCATGATGTCGATGTAGAGCGGCCCCGCCATGGAGAGTAAAGCCAATAACAAGGCGATCCGCAGTCCGCTTGGCCGCGGCGCGATCCGAGCGGTCTCGACCGCGAGAGTGGACGTCATGTCTCCGGTCTCGCCCTCTTCATCGCCGTCCGAAAGGAGATCGTCGGCATTTCACATATGAAATCGATGATAGCATCATAAATGATAGACTGATAAATAACGCAAGCGCCTGATGGTTGTTTCCTGGATCGTCGATGCAATCTGTATTCCACGCCGCCCAATTCGGCCCATTCCAGCTCGTCTTGTCCTCAAGGCGGCTGTATAGGAACGGGACGCATGTCCCCATGCGCGGACGGACGCTGGACCTCCTGGTTGCATTGGTGGAGCGTGCCGGCGATATCGTTACAAAGGGGGAGCTACTGGCCAGTGCGTGGCCCGGTCTTTTCGTCGAAGAAGCCAATCTTCGGGTACAGATGACGGCGCTTCGGCGCGTGCTCGGCGACGGTCAGGACGGACGCCAGTACATCATCAATATCGCCAGGCGCGGCTACAGCTTCGTGGCCGACGTCACGTTCACCGAAGTTGCGGAGCGTGTCGCACCGCCAAGCCGGTCGAAAAGGCAAAACCTGCCTTTCAACCTTTCGTCTGTGCTGGGACGCGGCGCGGCAGTGGCGGCGATCGGCCAAGAGCTTGCTCACCGCCGCTTTGTCAGCGTGGTCGGTCCCGGCGGAGTTGGCAAGACCACGGTTGCGCTCGACGTGGCTCGCGTGGCGCTGGCACAGGATGGCGCAGAAGCCATCGACGTCGTCGTGATGGTCGAGCTGGCACAGATCATCGAAACGGCGCTTGTGGAAGACGCGGTCGCATCCGCGATTGGTATGACTCTTGGGACGGGGGCGCCGCAACTCAACGAGAAGTTGCCGATCGAACGCGGCCTGTTGATCCTCGATAATTGCGAGCAAGTTGTTGCCACCGCCGCTGCATTGGCCGAACGGCTCCTCGCCACCAATCCCGAATTGCGGCTTCTTGTCACCAGTCGCGAACCATTGCGGGCAAAGGGTGAGCATGTCTTCCGGCTGCCTGGATTAGAGGTGCCGCCCCGGGAGGTCGGCGAGGCGACCGCCAATGTGCTCGCCTATCCGGCAGCTCGCTTGTTCGTCGAGCGTGCCGCTGCCACGCTTGGTACCTACGCGCCGGCCCCCGAAGAGATCGCGGACATCGTCGCGATCTGTCGCCGTCTTGATGGGTTGCCGCTGGCGATCGAACTGGCGGCGGGGCGCGTGGACGCCTTTGGAGTCAAGGGACTGGCGGAGCGGCTCGACGACGTCTTTCGCCTGCTGGTGTCGGGACGTCGCACCGCCCTGCCGCGCCACCAAACGCTGCAAGCGACCTTGGCCTGGAGCTACGACCACCTCAGCCCAGCCGAGCAGATCACGCTGTGCCGGCTTTCCATCTTCGCGGGTCATTTCTCGCTGGACGCGGCGAGCAAGGTTGCCGCGATCGAGGAAGCGAGCTGGGCGACGATCGAGAATCTCACAAGTCTCGTCTCGAAATCACTTGTCGCCGCCGATTTCTCCCAGGCGATACCCCGTTATCGCCTACTGGAGGTTACCCGCGCCTATGCGCTGGAGAAGCTCAGGGGAGCCGGCGGCCTCGAGCGGTTGAGCCGTCGCCACGCCACCTATATGAAGGACCTGATCGCAACCGCCGAGCAGGACTGGCCGCGCGCGCAGCCAGATGATTGGCTCGCCACCTTTGCCGGCCAGCTAGACAATGTTCGTGCCGCACTCGATTGGTGCTTCGGCCCGAAGGGCGACCGCGAGATCGGGGTGGCGTTAACCGTCTCCTCGGCCGTGCTGTGGTTTCAGCAGTCGCTGGTGACTGAGTGCCGGGCGCGCTTCGAGCGCGCCGTTTCTAGCTTGGGCGAGGGCGCGCCCCTCGACTTGGCTCGCCAGGTGTCATTGATGACCGCGCTAGGCACGGCACTGCTCTATACCATCGGACCGGGGAGCGAGGCCGAGGAGCCGATGCAGGTGGCCTGCCAAGCCGCTCGTAAGGCGGGCAGCGTCGAGTTGCAGTTGCGGGCAATCTGGGGACTGTGGGCTGTCACTTTCTGCTCCGGCCGTCACGACGCCGCACTGGAGATCGCTCGCGATTTCGCCAAGCTCGCCGGCACAATCGGTGATGGCGCGCAGGGCGCTGATCTCGTCATTGCCAATCGCCTCATGGGCATGTCGCTCCTGTTCCTAGGTCGTGTCGAAGAGGCGGCGGTCGCTCTTGAGGCGGCGCTCGGCGGCGGCATCTCGGCCAATACTATCGTCCGTATGCAGTACGATCAGGAGCTGAACGGGCGCGCATTCTATTCGGTGACACTATGGCTGCTCGGCCTTCAGGATCAGGCGTCGGCGCTCGCGACCCGCAATACGGCCGATGCGCGCGCGCGGGGGCACGCCACCACCTTGGCGCTCAACCTCGTCGATTCCGGCTGTCCGGTCGCCTTCTACTGTGGCGAGGCGGAGATGCTGGCCGAGCGGCTCGATTTGTTGGCCGATATCTCCAGCCGACATTCGTTCGGACCATGGCGGGCTTGGTGCCGGTGCTATCGCGGCTCGTTCCATCTCCTGAACGGTGACTTCTCGCAGGCGGCGGAGGAGCTGGCGGCCGGTCTCGAAGCTTTGGAGCAAACGCGCTGGCCGGTCCGCAGGGCTCTGTTCCTTGGTCATTACGCGCAAGCTCTCGACGGCCTCGGCAGGGTGGGCGACGCGACGGCGCGTGCAGAGGAGGCGATCAGTTTCTGTCGCACCACCGGGGAAAGTTGGATCCTGCCGGAATTGCTCCACATCCGCGCCGGTATCATCGCGCCGGAGCGGCCTCACGCGGCACTTGCGAGCCTCGATGAAGCGTGGCGAGCCGCCCAGGGGGCTGGCATGCGGTCATGGGCGTTGCGCTGCGCGACGGCAGCGGCGAGGTTCGCGCCGCAAAAGGTTCAAATCGTGGAACGGCTGAGCGGGCTCGTCGCTGCGTTTGGCGAGGGCCATGCCAAGCCGGACTATCGCAACGCGCGAGAAGTGCTCGGCCGTTATGCGACCAGTCATACGAATGTATAATTTCCTCATACATACGTTATAGCCGAGCAGACCCATGTAGCATGGAGTGAGTTCGCCTTTGACATACGCTTTGGCCATAGCGAGCCGAAGCGTGGGCGTCTCAAGTCATTGCGGGCACCAGGACCGATGGGCGGAGGCCAAGCAGCCTTGCCTACACCGGGACTGACCTCGTTGTGACGACATTCGGCGGCTTCGCTCACATCCGCGAGTAAGAGGTCACGTCCGTGTCTCTCATCGTCCTCAAATTCGGTTTCCCGAACCGCATGGACTTCAGCCCCATGCTCGGTCGATCCGGCGCCAGGTGCTTCAAAGGGGCCATCCTGGGCTCTGCTTTCAAACCTCAGCCATCCGTCAGTCGATTTCCCCATTCATCAAGCGATAGGAGCTATCCATGGGCATCGTGAAGTCCGTTCGCCCGTACGACAGCCCCGCTGGCGGCTGGGGCGCCCTCAAGGCCATGGGAGAAGCGCTGGCCGAGCAGGATATCGCGATTTCGGGGATGGCTACGCTCGCGCGCATGAACCAGCATGGCGGTTTTGACTGCCCTGGCTGTGGATGGGGAGACCCGAAGCGGACATCGCCCTTCGAGTACTGCGAGAATGGTGGAAAGGCCGTCGCCTGGGAGGCTACGGCCAAGCGCTGCACGCCCGATTTCTTTGCCGCCCATACGGTGACCGAGCTCGGCGGCCTGAGCGACTTCGAACTGGAGATGGAAGGGCGCCTCACGCACCCAATGCGCTATTCGGCCGAGACCGACACCTATGTGCCGGTGCAGTGGGAGGAGGCATTCGCGATCGTTGCCCGCAACCTCAATGCGCTGCCCGATCCCAACATGGCAGAGTTCTACACCTCCGGTCGAGCTTCGAACGAGGCTGCCTTTCTTTACCAGCTTTTCGCCCGGGAATACGGCACCAACAACTTCCCCGATTGCTCGAACATGTGCCACGAGGCGACGAGTGTGGGGCTGCCCGCGTCGATCGGAGTCGGCAAGGGCACTGTGCTGCTTGACGATTTCGATCGGGCCGACTGCATCCTGATCTTCGGTCAAAATCCCGGCACCAATAGCCCGCGGATGATGACGAGCCTGCGCAATGCGTCGCGCCGTGGCGCGTCCATCCTCTCGTTCAATCCATTTCGGGAGCGGGCGCTGGAGCGCTTTCAGTCACCGCAGAATCCGGTCGAAATGGCGACGCTCACCTCGACTCCGATCAGTTCCCGCCTCTACCAAGTGCGCATCGGCGGCGACCTGGCGCTGCTCAAGGGAATGATGAAATACCTCGTCGAGGCGGATGCGGCCGCACGCGATCAGGAACGCGCGCCGGTCCTCGATTGGGATTTCATCCGTGGTCATACGACAGGAATCGACGAATTGATCGGCGATCTGAACGCTGTGAACTGGGCGGACATCGAACGCATCTCCGGCATCGCGAAAGCCGATATCGCGCAGGCGGCCGAGATCTACATGAAGGCCAAGCGGGCCATCTTCGTTTACGGCATGGGCATCACCCAGCACCGCCACGGCACCCAGAATGTCCAGCAGATCGCCAATCTCGCGCTCCTGCGCGGCAATGTCGGCCGGGCAGGCAGTGGTATTTGCCCCGTGCGCGGCCATTCCAACGTGCAAGGGGATCGCACGGTCGGCATCACGGAAATCCCCACCCCGGAGTTCCTCGACCGTCTGAAGGCCCGGTTCGGGTTCGAGCCGCCCCGCGCACATGGCCACAACGTCGTCACCGCACTCGAGTCAATGGTGCGTGGCGAGGCACGCGTGTTCATCGGGCTCGGAGGCAACTTCGCTGCCGCCATCCCGGACTGGCAGTTGACCCAGGATGCGATGCGCAAGCTCGACCTGACGGTCCATATCTCGACGAAGCTCAACCGCAGCCATCTCGTTCACGGTCGGGAGGCGCTCATTCTCCCCTGCCTCGGCCGCACCGAGACCGACATCCAGTTGGGCGGCCCTCAGTCCATCACCGTCGAGGATTCGATGTCGATGGTGCATGCGTCGACGGGACATAATGTGCCGGCCTCCGACCATCTGCGGAGCGAGCCGGCCATCATCGCCGGCATGGCACGCGCGACGCTCGCCGCCCGCTCCAAGGTCGCGTGGGAGAAACTGATCGGCGATTATTCGCTTATTCGCGAAGATATCGAAGCCGTCTTCCCAATGTTCCAGGGATACAACGCCCGCATCCGTGAGCCTGGCGGCTTCCATCTCACCTCACTGGCTCGCGAGCGCGTCTGGGCGACGTCGACAGCCAGGGCGAACCTCATCGTCCATGAGGGTCTCGGCGAAGATCCCGCACTGGGGGACCCCGATGCGCTCTGGCTCACATCCGTGCGCAGCCATGATCAGTATAACACGACGCTCTATTCGCTTTCGGATCGCTATCGCGGTGTCTACGGCCAGCGCGACGTGATCTTTCTCAATGAACGCGAAATGCAGAAGCGCGGCCTGTCAGCCGATGATCGCGTCGACATCGTGACGCTATCGACGGACGGCATGGAGCGTGCGGTCCGCGGCTTTCGGGTCGTGGCCTATGCATTCCCGGATGGGGGTTGCGCGGCCTACTACCCTGAGACCAATCCGCTGGTGCCGCTCTACGCCCATGATCCGCAAAGCTTCACCCCATCGTCCAAGGCGGTGCCGGTCCGCATCGTGCGGTCGCTCGCGGAAAAGGGAGCGCACTGATCATGGATGCGGTCCAGCTTGCCCGCCTGCAATTCGCCTTCACAATCGGCTTCCACATCTTATGGCCGACTTTCACGATCGGCACCGCCTGGTTCATCACATGGCTGAGCGCCTTGTGGTGGCGGACCGGAAACCAGGTCTATCGCGACCTGATACGCTTCTGGATGCGTATCTTTGCCCTGGGTTTCGGCATGGGGGTCATTACCGGCATCGTGCTGAGCTACGAGATCGGCACTAACTGGGCCGGCTTCTCGCGCTCGGTCTCCAACGTCCTTGGCCCGCTGTTCCTCTATGAGACGTTGACGGCCTTTTTCCTGGAGGCCGGCTTCATCGGCATCATGCTGTTCGGCGAGGGCAGGGTGTCACGCGGTGCGCATTTCTTCGCCTGCCTGATGGTCGCGATCGGCGCGCTCATCAGCTCGACCTGGATCATCGCCGCCAATAGCTGGATGCAGACTCCGGCCGGGGCGGTGGCGGACGCGCAGGGCATCTACCATGTCGTCGACTGGTCCGCGGTGATCTTCACCTCGTCCTTCCCCTACCGCCTCGCGCATATGGTGTGCGCGAGCTTCCTGACCTGCTCTTTCGTCGTCGCCGGCGTGTCGGCGTTCCATATGTGGCGGCGGCAGCATCTTGTGGCGTCGCGTACGGCGTTCTCGATGGCGATGTGGATGGCTCTCATCCTTGCGCCGGCCCAAATCTTCATCGGGGACCTTCATGGGCGCAATACCCTCGCTCAGCAACCGACCAAGCTCGCCGCGATGGAAGGGCTGTGGGAGACCACCCGCGGGCCGGGAATGACGGTAATCGGGTGGCCGGACATGAAGGCCGAACGCAATCTTTATGCGATTGAGTTTCCCCATCTCGCCAGTCTCTACCTGACACACTCCTGGGACGGCGAGGTTCAGGGGCTGAAGGCCGTTCCGCCGGGCGATCGTCCCTATGTGCCGGTGGTGTTCTTCGCCTTCCGCATCATGGCGGGCATCGGGGTGATCCTGCTTGTGACCGCTATCACGGGGCTGGTCCTGCGGCTGCGTCGCCGCCTCTTCTATGCCCACTGGTTCCACATCGTTGCCATGGCCGTCACGCCGCTGGGCTTCATCGCCGTGCTGGCCGGCTGGACGGTGACGGAGGCGGGGCGGCAGCCCTGGATCATCTACGGCCTGCTGCGGACGGCCGATGCGGTCGCTCCGGTCACAGCCGGGGCCGTCACCACGACGCTTCTCATCTTCTTCCTCGTCTACAACTTTCTTCTGCTCGCCTTCTTCTGGTTCGCGGGACGCGTCGCGCTCAAGGGACCAGCCGACAACGCATTGCCGACGCGTGAGCGGCCCGGCATCGATCGAACCAATGCCGGCGTCCCCACACACAAGGCTAGCTCGCTAGCAATCGGCGATGGCGCCGGACATCTGGGAGCTTGAACCATGATCTGGCAGTTCTTTACCGACCACGCTCCCCTCCTTTTCGGCGCGCTCGCGGCTTTCTGCGTGACTGTCTACGTGCTGGCAGATGGTCTCGACCTGGGCGTTGGAATTCTCTTTCTCGCTGCTCCGCGCAATGCCGACCGCGATCTGATGATGGCGAGCATAGAACCTGTTTGGGATGGTAACGAGACCTGGCTGGTGATGGGCGGTACATTGCTGTTCGCCGTCTTTCCTGCCGGGTACTATGTGCTGCTGCCGGCGTTCTATCTGCCGATCATGTTCATGCTTTTTGCCTTGATTTTCCGCGGTGTCGCATTCGGATTCCGACTCCAGGCGACCCGCTTCCGCTTTGTGTGGGACGCCGCTTTCGCGGGAGGCTCGATCCTGGCCACGTTGTGCCAAGGCATGATCCTGGGTGGTCTTGTGACGGGCGTTCCGGTTGACAACGGGATGTTTACCGGTGGCACGTTCAGTTCCTTCACTCTGCTTGGGTTGTTGTGCGGGGTTGGTCTTCTGGGCGGATATGGGCTGATCGGCGCCGGCTGGTTGATCTGGAAAACCGACGGGCCGACACAGGTGTTTGCCCGTGAGATAGCTCATGCCGCCCTCATCCTCGTCGCCATCATGATGCTGCTGGTCAGCGCCTGGAGCGCCTGGAGCGTCCCGGAGGTTGCCGCGCGTTGGTTCTCCTGGCCCAACCTCATCCTGCTCGCACCGGTGCCTCTGGTCACTCTCGCGGTTATTGCGTCCATCTGGCGCGGCCTATGGCGTGGCGCGGACGCCCGCACCTTCCTGCTGTCGCTCGGCTTGTTTATGCTCGGCCTGTTGGGCTTGGTGGTCAGCCTCTGGCCCTATGTCGTACCACGCAGCGTGACAGTATGGGACGGCATTTCCGACCCGCAATCACTGGCCTTCATCATGGCAGGCGTTGTCCTGATCTTGCCGGTCGTCCTTGTCTATCAGGCGCATGCCTATTGGGTTTTCCGCGGCAAGACCGGCCTTGCCGACGGATATGGTGGTGGTGCGATCAGCACCAAGGCTTGAGCACGGTAACCTTGGGACGGGAGCCCGTCCGCTCCTCGTATTGCCACAAGCCGTCCCCGTCAGGGGCGCGGGGAGGTGGCTTCGGACGGGTGGCGGCGCTCGAGGGCGGCCGCGAGACAGCGTGCGATGGTGTCGCCGTCGGCGGGCCTGTCGAGATAGGCGCTGGCTCCGGCGCTCATGACGCGGTCGCGCGTCGCCGGCGTGGAAAAGGCCGTCATGAAGATCATCGGAAACCTTCGGCCGGCCGCGATCAGCTCCGCCTGGAGCTGATCGCCGGTCATCTGGGGCATCTGGATATCCGCGATCATGCAGTCCGGGTCCCCGACCTCCCGATCATTCAGGAACTCGGGCGCTGAGCCGTAGCTGCGTACCTCGGCGGTTGCGGTCCCCAGGGATCGCTTTGGACATCGCACAGCGGTTTGGAGGCGGCTCTCGTCAGGGAAGAGAAATGCCCAGCGCTTCCGCCTTGCGCACCAGGTCGGCGAGCGATCGCACGCCCATCTTCCGCATGACGTTGCCGCGATGGATCTTCACGGTGATCTCGCTCAAGCCGATGAGGCCGGCGATCTGCTTGTTCATCAGCCCCGACACGACATGGGCCAGCACCTCACGCTCGCGCGGCGTCAAGGTCTCATATTCGGCGCGCAGGTCATCGTCGGTTGCGGCCTTGGTTCGCCTGTTTTTGTCGCGCTCGATCGCAGTGGTGACCGCGTCGAGCATGTCCTGATCCCGAAACGGTTTCGACAGGAAGTCGATGGCGCCGGCCTTCATCGCACGCACCGTCATGGGGATATCGCCATGACCCGTCATGAAGATGATCGGCAGGTCGATGCCGTGCCTCGCGAGCTGGTCCTGGAAATCCAGGCCGCTGATGCCCGGCAGCCGCACGTCGAGGATGATGCAGCCCGGCAGGTTTGGAAGCGAACCTTGAAGGAGTTCCGCAGGCGATCCGAACAGACGCGTCTGGAGCCCGATGGAGCGGAACAGGCTGTCGAGGGACTCGCGCACGGCGAGGTCGTCGTCGACGACGATGACCACGGGCTGACTCGAGTTCGCGGCGGGGGCGGTCTTTGCCGAAGTCTGCCTGATCATGGTGCCGTGCCGATCTGCAATACGGGGAGCGTGAGCCGGAACGTCGCGCCATTGCCCGGCACGCTCTCGACGGACAGCGTGCCGCCATGAGCTTCCGTCGTCGTTCGGCAGATCGCAAGCCCCATGCCCATTCCCTCCTTCTTGGTCGTGAAGAAGGGGCTGAACAGGCGTTCGATGTCGCCGGCTGCGATGCCTGGTCCGGAATCGCCGATCGTCACGACGAGGCTTTCGGTTGTCGGGCGCGTCGCGCCGACGGACAGGAGCCGCGGGCCCGGCTGATCCGCCATCGCCTGGCCGGCATTGACCATGAGATTGACCAGCACCTGCTGGAGCTGAATCCGGTCGCCCGTGATCGATGGCAGGTCGGGCTCGATCTCGACGCATAATTCGACGCGTTCGCGCGCGAGTTCGCGCTGCACGAGCAGGCTCGCCTCGTCGATGATCGCGGCGACGCTGAGCTCATTGTGCTGCGCCGGAGCTTTCGTGAGGAACGCGCGGATGCGCTTTACGATCTCGCTGGCCCTGCGCCCTTCGGAGATGATGCGTTCGATCGCCGTCTCGACCTCGTGCAGGTCAGGCTTTTCGCGGCGCAGCCAGCGCATCCCGGCTTCGCCGCTGGTCACGACCGACATCAGCGGTTGATTGACCTCATGGGCGATCGAGGCCGTGAGTTCGCCGAGCGTCGCGACACGGGCTGCATGGGCGAGTTCGGCCTGGGCTGCGAGCAAGGCGTCCTGCGCCTGCTTGCGCTCTGTATTGTCGATAACAAAAACCAGAACGTTGGCATCATGGTCATCGACGCTTGGAAAGGTGATCGCAAAGAGCACCGGGATGCGGCGGCCGTCGAGCCGAATAATCTCGGTCTCGCCCTCGTGAGAGGTCTCGCCGCGAGCAAAGGCTGCCAGCGCGGCGGTAAAAGTCCTGTCGGTTTCCGAGAGGATCTCGTCGACCGATTCCAGGAACCGGGATGAACTGCCTGCCGCAACCATAGCAAGAAATGCAGGATTCACATCGACGATCTTCGCCAATCTGCGGGCACGTTCGACGAACTCCGGATGGCCTGCCAGGTGTGCCCCCAGAGCCGCGGAGTCTGACAGACCAAGCGCCCTCAGTTCGGCCCGGATTTCGGTCCAGTCTTCTTGAACGACACCGATCCGGCTGGCGTCGAACATGCGGCGGTAGCGCCGCTCGCTCTGGACAAGGGCGGCATGGGCTGCTTGGCGGTCCGTGATGTCGGTGTGTGTTTCCAGCACGCCCACCGGTCTTCCCAGCCGGTCGCGCTGCACGGCCCATCGGCTCTCGACGACCAGGATATCGCCGAGCTTGGTCTTCTGTCTAAGAGTACCGTCCCAGCGCCCCGTTTCGAACAGGGAGGCCTCGATCGTTTCGCGCGGCTCGGAATAGCTCGTCTCAAGCAACTCATCCGCTACGCGACCGACCGCTTCGCGAGAACGCCATCCATAGACCTCCTCGGCCGTGCTGTTCCAGAAGGCGATCACGCCGAACTGGTCCCTCACGAAGATCATGTCATGCGAGAGGTTCAGCAGTCTGGCCTGTGCGGTGAGCGTATCGGTCGCGCGCTGGTTTTGGAGCGCGAGAGCAGCGGTAATGCCGATCGCCGAAAGGCTGACGAGCGCTCGCAAGGTTGGCGACCCGGCATGAGCCAATCCGTGGCTGTCAACATAGGCCGCAACGGTGAGCGCGATGCTGGCGGCCGCGGCCGCGAGAATGTCGCCACGCCGCGACGTCCGCGCGGCGAGCAAAACCACGACCACGTAGAGCACAGCCACTGCCCCCTCGAGGGGGGTGAGTGTGTCGATCAGAAATATTCCCAGGGCAAGCAGCGCGGCTGCGGCGCGAAAAGCGCTACGCATCATGCGCGAACCGGGAAGCTGAGCACGGTCTCTAGGAGCTTGATGTAGCGATGACAGCTGTCGGGAGGGCTCCCGGGACGACATGATCACGGTTCGCCTCGGCGAGTTGGCGCAGCCCACCTCATCGTGGAGGGCGTTGTGCCGGCCCATGCTGTTTGGTCGCAAATCATCATGGCTTCCGCTTCGATTGCGGGGTGTGCCGCCTTGCCAATGTGACGGAATCCGAGACGGAGGAAATCATACTGGAGTTTAGTTCGGACGAGACGATATCCGCGACTCTTTTACGCGGCCGGGCGCAGGGCACATGAGCCGCAGTTTCTCCAAGTGTCGCTGACACCGGCTTGTCAGGGACGCTGGCGTCACGTCGGGACACCTTCGGATGCCGGGACTAAACTGACGTATGAGGCGGCGAAACGATCGGTCAATTTAGGCGCCCCCTGCCGCCGCCTATCCTTCTGGTCATCGGGTGTCGAACCCCGATCGCCCTGACGATCCCTTTTTCGGTGACGAGCGAAGTCTCGGTCTCGGGATCGCCGATGTTCCAGGAGATTTCCCATGAACGATCTTTCGCTTCAGCCTCATCGGAGCGCCGCCCTCCGCACGCCGACCGATCTCGGCGCGCAGGCCACGACGGACATCGCCGCCGCGCTGACCGGCCTGCTCGCAGACATGTTTGCGCTCTATCTCAAGACCAAGAACTTCCACTGGCACCTCTCAGGGCCGCACTTTCGCGATTACCACCTGATGCTCGACGAGCAGGGCGACCAGATATTCGCGACCACCGACGCCATCGCGGAACGGGCCCGCAAGGTCGGCGGCACGACCCTGCGCTCGATCGGCCACATCCAGCGCATCCAGCGCCTGCTCGACAACGATGCCGAGTATGTGACGCCGCAGGACATGATCGCCGAACTTGCCGACGACAATCGCCAGCTGACCGGCTTCCTTCGGGCGACCCACGCCGTCTGCGAGACCCACAACGACGTCGCCTCCACCAGCCTGATCGAGGTCTGGATCGACGAGGCCGAGCGTCGGGGCTGGTTCCTCTACGAGATTACGCGCAGCGAGCGCTGATCATCGGCGGATCCGTGGTGTCGCGCTGTCCTGCCAGAATTCGATAGGGAGTTCCCGATGCTTCAACCGCATCCCGCTGCGGCCTTGCCACCCGGCACGGCCGCTCCGGCCTTCAGTCTGCCGGTGACGCCGGACCAGAAGGTCTCGCTCGATGATCTTCGTGGCAAGCCGGCGATCTTGGCCTTCTATCCTGCGGACTGGAGCCCAGTCTGTGGCGACCAGATGGCGCTCTATAACCAGATCCTGCCTGAGTTCCATCGGGCAGGCGCGCAGCTGGTCGGCATCTCGGTCGACGGGGTCTGGTGCCACGCGGCCTTCGCCGAACAGCGCAAGCTGCATTTCCCGCTGCTCGCCGATTTCGAGCCGAAGGGCGCGGTGGCGCGCAACTTCGGTGTCTACCGGCACGGGGAGGGGATCGCCGAGCGGGCGTTGTTCGTCCTCGACGCGGACGGCATCATCCGCTGGAGCTTCGTGTCTCCGCTCGGCATCAATCCCGGCGCCGACGGCATCCTCGATGCGCTCGACAAGCTCGCCGCAACCTTACCATCCCAGGGGCATCAATCATGAGCCATCTCTCCATTCCCGTCGGCCCGCAAGATCATGCGCAAGGCCCGGCCGACGCTCCCGTCACGCTCGTGGAATATGGCGACTACGAATGCCCGTATTGCGGAGAGGCCTACCCGGTCCTCAAGGCCGTCCAGCATGCCATGGGTTCCCGGCTGCGCTTCGTCTTCCGCAATTTCCCGATCTCGGAGCTGCATCCCCACGCCGTTCGCGCGGCCGAGTTCGCGGAAGCGGCCGCCGGTATCGGTAAGTTCTGGCAGGCGCACGACATGCTCTACGAGCATCAGGGCGCCCTCACCGAGAGCGATCTCCTCCACTACGGCAGCAGGATCGGCCTCGACGCAGCAGCGCTGCGCGACGCTTTCGATGGTCGCTTTGACCAGACGATCAAAGGCGATTTCATGGGCGGAGTCCGAAGCGGCGTGAACGGGACACCGGCCTTGTTCATCAACGGCCTGCGCTACGACGGCGAACGGGATGTCGAGAGCCTCGTCGAGATGCTCCGGCAGGCGGCGCGAGGCTAGCCCAAGCAGCACACCACGTCCCGCCGCTGGCGGCCTGACAAACACATTACCTGCTCGAGCCGAACGGCTGTCCCGACCTGCGGACCTGCGATGGCCGGTTCTCATGCGAAGGGTTGAAACGATGAACGATCCGAAACTCTCATTCCGCTACCAGCTCGAAAACGCGGCCCCGCGTGTCGGAGCCGGCGGCACTACGCGCGGCGCCTCGGTCCGCCAGTTTCCCGCCAGCGTCGGCATTGCCGGGGTATCGATGCGTCTTGAAGCCGGCTCGATGCGGGAGCTGCACTGGCACGCCAACGCCGCCGAATGGGCCTATGTCGTGTCGGGCAATTGCCGCACGACGATCCTTCACCCCAATGGCGTCTCGGCGACAGACACGTTTGGCCCGGGCGATGTCTGGTATTTTCCGCGCGGCTGGGGCCATTCGATCCAGGGAATCGGGCCCGGCGAGTGCCATTTCATTCTGATCTTCGACAACGGCGACTTTTCGGAAGATCACACCTTCAGCGTAACAGACTGGCTTTCGCGGACGCCGCTCTCGGTGGTCTCACAAAACCTGGGTGTTCCGGAGGGTGATCTCGCCACCCTTCCCAAGGGCGAGGCTTATTTCGCCAAAGGACCCGTTCCCGACGATGCTTCGTTCGACGCTGCCGTTCGGCCGGAGCCGCAGCTCGTGACACCGCATCGCTATCCCCTGCATGCGCAGCAGCCGCGACGCGTGGCGGGCGGCGGGCGGCGGGACGCAGCGCACCGTCACGGTGGACGAGTTTCCGATCTCGACGAGCATAGCGGGGTCTGTGCTGGAGATTCAGCCGGATGCGATGCGCGAGCTGCACTGGCATCCCAATGCCGACGAGTGGCAGTACTATCTGGAGGGAACAGCTGAGATGGCTGTGTTCCTTGCGGAGGGGCAGGTGGTCACGGAGCAATTCGAGGCCGGCGACGTCGGCTATGCGCCAATGGGGGCAGGGCACTACATCCGCAACACAGGCCCGGCGCTGCTGCGCGTGTTGATCGGCTTCAATAACGGGCACTACGAGGCGAACGATCTGTCAGCCTGGCTCGCCTCGAATCCGGTCGATGTTCTCGCGACCAATCTTGGGTTGTCGCGAGACGTCGCGGCCAAGCTGCCGCGACATTCGCGTTTCATGGTGCCAGGCAAATCCGCGTCCGGATAGCTTTTGCTACCAACTAGTTGGCGCGTTTCACGCCGCGACATTTGGACGATCTCGGCGACGGCAAGCGACATCCCGTCGCTTTTGGCGCAGGCAGGGTCAGCGTGATCGAACGGCGTGACGATCCTCGATGCGAATGTCTACGCCAACGTCCAGGCGACGAACCGGGCGCCACTTCCAACAATAACCAGGACCCTTAGATGAGCCTGATCGACACGCGCCGCCAACAAATGTTCCCCATCCTCGATGTCGCGCAGATAGCGATGGCCAGGCGTTTCGCGAGTGCCGCCCCGCAAAGGTTCACTGCGGGCGAAATCGTCTTTGACGTGGGCGATCATAACGCCCCGGCCTGGGTGGTCCTCGAAGGAGAAATTGAGGTGGTCCGCCGTGACGGCCTGGGGCGAGAGGAAATCATCACGCTCCAGGGCGCCGGGCAGTTCACCGGCGAGGTCAGTCAACTGGCGGGTCGCAGCTCGCTGGCCGCCGGCAAAGCCGGTCCTGACGGGTGCCTCGCCGTTCCGCTCGATGCGGCTCACTTGCGAGCTCTCATCATTGGCGCGGCCGATATCGGCGAAATCATGATGCGGGCGCTGATCCTGCGCCGCGTTGCTCTGATCGAAGGGGGCGCAGCCGGATCCGTTCTGATCGGAACGCCGGGGCAGATCGACCTGACCCGGCTTCAGGGATTTCTGGCTCGCAACGGCTATCCCTACACGACCATCGACGCTGAGGACGACAGCGAGGGGCGTGCCATCGTAGAACGGCTGGGCATCCAGCCCGATGAATTGCCCTTGATGGTCTGCCCGGTCGGGACCGTGCTGAAACGGCCGACGATCGCGGAAGCCGGCCTTTGCCTGGGCATGACCCCCGAACTCGATCCAGCCAAGATTTATGACGTCGCCGTCGTCGGGGCGGGTCCAGCGGGTCTGGCGACTGCCGTTTACGCCGCATCCGAGGGTTTGAGCGTCCTCGTGCTGGACCAGCGCGCGATCGGGGGCCAGGCAGGTGCTTCCGCCCGTATCGAGAACTATCTGGGCTTTCCTACAGGGATTTCCGGGCAGGCGCTGGCGGGACGCGCCTATAATCAGGCCCAGAAGTTCGGCGCCGAGCTGGCCATCCCGGTGGAAGTGAAGCGGCTGGACTGCGCCGTGCGCGATTCATCCCCTCTGGCGCCGCTTAAGCTCGATCTGTCGGCCGGGCAGACCGTGCTGGCCCAGACCGTCGTCATCGCTTCCGGGGCACGCTATCGCAGGCCCGCGATCGCCAACCTTCCGCTTTTCGAGGGATCCGGCGTTTCTTACTGGGCGTCGCCCGTCGAAGCCCTTCTTTGCGCCGGTGAGGAAATAGCGCTGGTTGGAGGCGGTAATTCGGCGGGGCAGGCGATTGTCTTTCTGGCGCCGAAGGTCAAGCGGCTGCATCTGGTCATTCGGGGCAAGGGCTTGGAGGCGTCGATGTCGCGTTACCTGATTGATCGTATCTCCACGCTTCCCAATGTGGAGATCCATACCGAAACGGAAATCTCGGAACTGGAAGGCAACGCGGCGCGAGGGCTCACGGGCGCGATCATGCGTCATCGGGCGAGCGGCGCGATGACCCGGGTCTCCTTGCGCCATCTCTTCTTGTTCGTCGGCGCGGATCCCAATGCCGAATGGCTCTCCGGCCGCGTCAGCGTCGACAAGGCAGGCTTCATTCCGACAGGGCAGCCCGAATGCACCGGATCAGAACGATCCGTTCGCCCCGTCCTCCCCTTGGAGACGGATCAACCGGGAGTATTCGCGATCGGGGATGTCCGAGCGGGCTCAACCAAACGTGTCGCGGCCGCCGTCGGCGAAGGAGCGGCGGTGGTAGCTCAGGTTCACGTTTACCTGGCCGCGCTAAGAGGCGAGGAGGCAAGGTAGATTCGCCATCGACCGTACGTGCGAACAAGCGCCGAAGCATTACCATTGGCAAATTTACCAATTTTCTCAAAGGCTTGGAAAGTGATCGATAGGGTCATGTTTCAATGCCTTGCCGCGGGGCAACAGCGCGCCGATTCACAATCTGATGGCGTCAACCCTGTCTGCGCATGCCGGGCAAGACCGAGCATGAGGCTTGGCTGCCCGCAGGCTCGGTCAGGGATGTGGAGAGCGGATGGCGGTCAACTGGCTGAAGGGGGGCTCTCGATTGAGGACGTTTGGGCAGTCCCGCCGACTTCCTCAACTCGTTGATGCGCTTGGCCCACCAGTGCCGAATCCGACGGACATTTACACCTCTGACCATCGCTCGTGCGGGCGAGATGCGCCAAAAGCATGCGTAATCGGGCGGTCCCGCGAGGGGCCAAGCTCCCATTAAGGTGGTCTCGGTTCAGCCGAGACGAAGGGAGAGGACGATGTTCTACACTGCGTTGGATGTGTCGCTGCGGTCAGTGGCGGTCTGCATCATCGACCAGGACGGCAAGGTCAGGCTCGAGAGGTCGATCCCATCCGAGGTCCCGGACCTGGTCCGCTGCCTTCGGGAATTCGGCGAGCCGATCCACCAGGTCGGTCTTGAGGCGGGCACGCTCACGCAGCACCTGACCTATGGCCTGACCGAGGCCGGCTTTGAGGTCGTCTGCATTGAAGCGCGCCAGGTCAATGCCGCACTGTCGGCCATGCGCAACAAGACCGACAAGCACGACGCCCGCGGCATTGCCCAGATCCTTCGGTCGGGCTGGTACAGCCGAGTGCACGTAAAAAGCGTCGAGAGCCATCACACCCGCGCGCTGCTGACCAGCCGCAAGGTCATGCAGCGCAAGTGCATCGACCTGGAGAATGAGATCCGCGGCCTGTTGAAGGTCTTTGGCGTCAAGCTGCCGATGCGCCTGTCCCGCGGCGCCTTCGACCTCGCCGTTCGCGACATGATCGAGAGCGATCCAGCGCTCAGCCATGCGCTCCTGCCGATGCTGCAGGCGCGTCAGATGCTCTTGGAGACCTTCCTCGAGCTCGATCGGCGCGTGAAGCGGGTCGCCCGCGACCACGCCATCTGCCGGCGCTTCATGACCGTGCCGGGCGTCGGCGAGATCACCGCCCTCAGCTTCAAGGCTGCGGTGGACGATCCCGCCCGCTTCAAGAGCTCCCGCACGGTCGGCGCCCATTTTGGGCTTACGCTCAGGCGCTTCCAGTCCGGCGAGACCGACAACCCGGACCGCATCTCCCACGCCGGCGACGCCGACATGCGCGCCACCCTCTACGCCGCCGCGAACGCCATGCTGATGCGCTCAATCACCTGGTCGAGCCTCAAGGCCTGGGGGGTTCGCCTGATGAAGGCCAAGGGCCGCCGGCGCGCTGTCGTCGCCGTCGCCCGCAAGATCGCCGTCGTCCTCCATCGCATGTGGGTCGATGGCACCGACTTCCGCCTGGGATCGGAGGCTGTGGCATGAGCTAACTCGAAACTAACGAACCGATCCCGGCCGGATCGTCCCACGCGGACGACGGGATGGATGAAGCCGCAAACTTCTGCTGCGCTCCGAGCGCGACCAAAAGCGAGGCTCGCCAGACCCTGATCCCATGCATGCGTGCAGCGGCTCCGCTTGGAAGGAGCCATCAGACTGCGAAGAGAAGCGTGACCCGCGTGAACGATAAGGCCAGCGCAGATCAAACCAGAGCTTGACCCTCATGCCCGATTAGAGAAGCTGAAGTTGGGCTCCAGCCGAGAAGCGGACATTTGTGTTGGCGCGGCTTAAACTTAGAGGCGGCAGATACTGCCGACCGCAAAGCAAAATCTGCCGCGGTCGGCCAGCCTCGAAGACTGCGTCGTTACCCAGAATGCCGAGAATTGCCGTCCATTTCGGACTTTCTGACGGCACGGCGATTGCTGATCCGTACTGTGAGAGTAGCATGGGGGTAGGAAATGAACGTTCTCGGTTTCGGCTCAGCCTATCTTCCCGACAGGCCCGCTTATGATCTTGGTGCCGCGCAACGCATTGGAGCGAAAGCTCCACCTGGCACTAAGGCACCATCAGAACCTGGTCAGTCGCAAGCGCCGGCTTCGGACGCCGAAATTAAGCAGTTCAAGGACGACCTGGTCGCCTATCGGGCCCGGCAGGACACTTCGGGCGATTACCCCGCATTTCAGATGATGATCCCAGCGAATGAGCGGGGCTATGTGCCAGCCCCATCCGCCGATCAGCAGAAGCTCATCGACGCGATTACCGCTCGACATGAGCAAGATGCGGAGCTGCGCAATCCGATGATCGACATGACCAAAACCGCGCTTTGGAAGGAGCTGACCGAGAATGGCGTCAATTCCGACCAAATCGCGAAAAGCGCCAAATACTTCTATTCCCCTGACGGTAGCATTGTAGACCGTAAGGCGGCCACGTCGGGCGTCGATAGATTGATCTAGCCCTTCTCGAAGCGCACGGTTAGCGCGTCCACGAAGAAGACAGGCGCCGAAAGTTCACGGGCTTGCGGGGTGTGACGTTCTCTCGCCTAGCGCATGGCCCACGTGGCGATGCGCTCGGAGCATCAGAATGGATCACCGGTTCACGATATCATTGACAGCTGAGGTGAATTCGCGAGCGAGATTTATGAAGGTTTTGAAGGCTGCGGAAGGGTTCTTCCGGCCGGGATAGTAGAGACACAGTGGCGCCGCGGGCTTCATCCAGTCCCCTAGGACGCGGATCAGGCGGCCGGCTGCAATGTCTTCTCGGACGTCCGATTCCATGAAGAAGCCGATGCCGATCCCGCTGAGAACGGCAATTCGCGAGAGGCTGGCCTCATCCAATGTGATCGGGCCTTTGACGTCGATCTGGACCGGCTGGCCATCTTTCTCGAAATGCCATTTGTAGATGCCGCCGTCGGGCAACCTGATGCGGATGCACGTGTGGTTGAGGAGGTCCAGCGGCACGCGAGGAGTGTCGTGGTTCTCAAAATAATCAGGCGAAGCCACGACCACATATGATCTGCTAGGGCCGATCGGGATTGCGATCATATCGCTCGGGACAAAGTCCGCGCTTCTCACGCCAAGATCAAAGCCATCGGCCACCACATCAACCAAGCGGCCTTCAGTGACCAGGTCGATGTGGACCTGCGGGTAGCGTCGCAGATACTCCAGAATGACGGGCGCGAGAATTTCGCGCGCGGCCGTTGGGAAGGCATTGATCCTGATGGTCCCGGAAGCCGTCTCCTGTTGAGACATCGCGCTGTCCATAGCGCTGTGTATGTCGACGAGAGCAGGTCCGATCTGTTCGACGAAGTTCCGACCTGCATCGGTGAGCGAAACGCTCCGGGTCGTCCGATTGAACAGGCGGACGCCAAGCTGCTTCTCAAACTTCGCGATCAGGTTGCTCAGGGCCGTCGTGGAAACCTGCAGCTCAACGGCCGCTGCTCGGAAAGACTTCCGACGCGCAACCGCCATCACGGCGTCCAGTTCGATGAGGTTGTGGCCGATCATTGTCCCGAATTTCGTGATGTTTCATCCCATTTTATCCCGATTATCAACCCCGTTGTCCATCGCTAAGTTGATGTCCGTGGAAGCAACTGCCGAGGCAAAATCTGAATAGATCAGCCGACGGCCAATTCTACCGACTTCATCAATTGATGAGGATAATGATGTCCCTTGAACTTTCTACGCCGATAGCGCGGTATTTCACTGCGGATCTCGATCCCGATCCTGAGGCGATGGCCGATTGCTTTTCGGAAAACGCTACCGTTCGGGATGAAAACAAGGTCCACACTGGACGGAACGAGATTCGTCAGTGGAAAGTGGACTACTCGAAGAAATACACCGCTAAGTCGACCCCGATCTCGGTCGCCCATGATCGTGGCCGCACTGTCGTGACCTGCCACGTCGAAGGCAACTTCCCGGGCAGCCCGATCGACCTGCGTTTCTTCTTCCGTCTCGAAGGGGACAAGATCGGTGAGCTGGAGGTCACGCTATGACCCCGTTCATCAGCTTTGAGGGCAAGCGGGCTCTCGTGACGTCCGGCACACGTGGCGCTGGCGCGGCAACGGTCAAGCTCTTCAGAGAGTTGGGCGCCAAGGTTCTGACCAACGCCCGGTCGAAACCAGCGGATATGCCGGCCGAGATGTTCGTGGGCGCCGATCTCACGACGCCGGAGGGCTGTGCACAACTGGCCGATGCCGTTCGGGAGCGCTTGGGCGGCGTCGACATCATCGTGCACATGCTGGGCGGCTCTTCGGCGCCGGCGGGAGGGTATGAGGCGCTCACCGACGAGGAATGGCGCAAGGAGCTCGACTTGAACCTGATGCCAGCCACTCGTCTCGATCGCGCGCTGGTGCCGGCGATGACGGCGCAAGGCAGCGGCGTCGTCATCCACGTCACCTCGATTCAGCGCGTCATGTCGCTGCCGGAATCGACGATCGGCTATGCCGCGGCGAAGGCCGCGCTCGCGTCCTACAGCAAGAGCCTCTCGAAGCTGGTTTCGCCCAAGGCGGTTCGGGTCGTCAGTGTCTCGCCAGGATGGATTGCCACGGAGGGCTCCATCGCTTTTGCAGAGCGCCTTTCCGGGGACCATGGCGTCGATATTGAGACTGCCAAGAAGATGATAATGACTGCGCTCGGAGGCATTCCGATCGGCCGGCCGGCCGAACCCGACGAAGTTGCAAGCCTGATCGCATTCGTAGCTTCGGACCGAGCGGGAAGCATCACCGGGACCGAATATGTCATCGATGGCGGGACCGTGCCGACAGTCTAGGCCGGGTTCAGCTCTCGGGGGCAGTGACCGGCGGTGTCTCTGCCCCTTCCAAGACGCCGGTATGGCCGTAGATCGCATCTCGAAGTTGCCGGACCAGGCGATTGAGCTCGGCGAGGTGCTCGGGGGTCTGTCCCGACGCCAAAAGGAGGTTGTCGTTCAGGCAGCCGGCTCGAAAGCGAAGGCGGTCACCGTCCGGGGTGAGCGCGATGATGACCTGGCGCTCGTTTTCGGGATTGCGGGTGCGGCGCAGCAGGCCCGCTGCTTCCATCCTCTTGAGGAGCGGCGTCAGCGTGCTGGACTCCAGAGCAAGCTGGTGAGCGATACCGCCAACGGTCTGGGCATCTTCGCGCCACAGGACGTTGAGCACGAGATACTGCGGGTAGGTAAGCCCAAGGCCATCGAGCAAAGGTTTATAGGCCCGCTGGATCGCGATCTCCGCTGAGTAAATCGAGAAGCAAAGCTGGTCCTCCAGAGGCATTGGAGGAGTGGTCGTGCCCTTGGTCATCAGCAGCCCCTTCGTCGCGGTCACAGGACCGTGATCCCAAAAACATATATCGCGATAATGTTTCGATTGACAAGCGTGGCGAAGAACAGTAATTTATATATCGCGATAACAATTACCGTAGCAAACAAACCTAAGGAGAAATCTCATGAGCAAGCCGATTCGCAACGTCCTGGTCGCCGCAGCTGCTATCGGCACTCTCGCACAGGCTGCCCTCGCGCAGCCTGCGAACACCCCGCAGCCGCGCGCCGCGCAGCCCGCAAAGAATGTCGTCTTGGTCCACGGCGCTTTCGCCGATGGAACGGGTTGGCGGGGCGTCTATGACCTGCTGACGGCTCGCGGCTACCGCGTGACGATAGTCCAGAACCCGCTGACCTCGCTCGAAGACGACGTCGCTGCGACCAAGCGAGCGCTCGACAGGCAGGACGGGCCCACAATCCTCGTCGGACATTCCTGGGGTGGCAGCGTCATCACGGAAGCCGGCGTTGATCCCAAGGTCACCGGCCTGGTCTATGTCTCGGCCCTGTCCCCTGATGCCGGCGAAACCACTGCCCAGCAATACGAGGGTTTCGCGCCGGCGACGGAGTTCGTTCTCGACAAGACGCAAGATGGCTTCGCCTTCGTGGATCGCGACAAGTTCAAGGCCGGCTTCGCCCATGACGTTGCCGAACCGGACGTCGCCTTCATGCGGGACTCGCAGGTGCCGATCAACCTGTCGGCCTTCGGAACCAAGCTGAAGAACGCGGCCTGGCGGACCAAGCCGAGCTGGGCCGTGATTGCCAGCGAGGACAAGGCCTTCGATCAGGCGATGCTGGACCACATGGCGAAGCGCATCGGCGCCAAGGTCACCAAGGTCTCGGCCAGTCATGCGCTGTTCATGACCCAGCCCAAGGTCGTCGCTGATGTGATCGACCAGGCCGCTCGCCAGGCCGCTGCTGCAGCGAAGTAGTCGGCCCGCCGCGTACCGCGCGGCTCCCTAAACGGCCTAGTGCCGAAATCGAAAGAGCAACCGATGACTGACAACTCTGCCCCCGGCGATGCCGGGGGCCTGGAAAAGCGCGCGCGTGAAAACCAGGCGGAGCGCAAAGCCAACCTCAAGGCCACTTACGACTTCATCATTTGCGGTGCCGGTTCGGCGGGATCAGTGATCGCGCGCCGCCTGGCCGAGAATCCCGCGTGCGAGGTGTTGCTGATTGAGGCAGGTCCCGATGACGACGCTGAGTCCGTCCTTGATCCCGCCCTGTGGCCTACCAATCTCGGTACTGATCGCGATTGGGGATTCCAGGCTGAGCCCAATCCCCATCTCGACGGCCGGGCCCTCTCGATGTCGATGGGTAGGGGCCTCGGCGGCGGCTCCAGTGTCAACGTCATGGTATGGGCACGCGGCCACCGCAGGGACTGGGACCATTTCGCGGCAGCGACGGGCGATCCCGGCTGGAATTATGGTTCGGTTCTCGACATCTATCGTCGGATCGAGAACTGGCAGGGTAAGCCGGATCCGAGATACCGGGGCACGACCGGTCCGGTCTGGGTCCAGCCCGCGAAAGACCCGAGCCCCATCGCCGGCGCCCTGCTGGATGCAGCGGAAGGCCTCGGCATCCCCCGCTTCGATCATCCCAACGGCGAGATGATGGAAGGCGTGGGCGGGGTTGCCTACACTGACATGCTGGTTCGGGAAGGACGGCGGCATTCCCTGTATCGGGCCTATGTCCGGCCGATCGCCGATCGTCCGAACCTGACGATCCTCGCCGAGACGGTCGTTAGGCGCGTCCTGTTCGAGGGCGCCGCGCCACAGGTGTAGAGATCGAGCGCGCCGGCACAATCACGGCCGTAAAGGCAAGCATGGAGGTCGTGATCTCGACCGGTGCGATCAATACGCCGAAGTTGCTGATGGTGTCAGGGGTAGGCGATCGTGAGGAGCTGTCACGATTCGGCATCCCGGTCGTCCAGCATCTTCCCGGCGTCGGCCGCAATCTACAGGATCACGTCTCGTTCGGCTGCACATGGGAATACCGTGAGCCGATTCCGCCACGCAACAGCGGCAGCGAGGCCACCCTGTATTGGAAAAGCCGGCCGGACCTGACGGAGCCCGATCTTCTCTTCTGCCAGGTGGAGTTCCCGGTCCCGAGCGAGCGGACGGCCCAAAGGGGCGTGCCAAGCCATGGCTGGACGATGTTCGCGGGACTTGCCCAGCCTCACAGTCGTGGCCGGATTCGTCTGAAGTCTGCCGATCCAGACGACATGCCTGTGGTCGATGCCAACATGTTGTCGGATCCGCGCGACCTTGAGGCGGCTCGGGCCTGCGTGAGGCTTTGTCGGGAGCTTGGCAGCAGCGACGCCTTTCAGCCGTTCGTCAGTGTCGAACGCATCCCCGGGGCCGGTCGGCCGATCGACGACGCGTTCATCCGCGATGCGGCGGTTACCTACTGGCATCAGTGCGGCACCGCGAAGATGGGATCGGACGACATGTCGGTCGTCGATGGCAAGCTGGCGGTGCATGGAATCATCGGCCTGCGGATTGCCGATGGCTCGGTGCTGCCGCGTGTCACGACGGGCAACACGATGGCGCCGTGCGCCGTCGTCGGCGAGCGGGCTGCCGAGATAATGCGACGGCAGTACGGGCTATAATTCCCTGATGTACTGATGATACGTGCTGAAGCGCGCCGGCCGCGCTTCAGACTCGCCGCGTGAGGCCGCAGAGATATCTATCTCCGTACTCGCCGGCGCATTGTCATGGCCGTTCCCGGTTAGCTGGCGGCGCTGCGCCATTTGCGGACGTTGAGAGCTCGCCAGAAACCGGACGTTCTTTACGAAGGGATTCTCCCATTTCCAGATCTCGGAATATAGTGTCTAGGGACCGGAGCGCACGCCGATCAGACTGCTACGCAATCCGATCGGAGTGCCGACCTCAATTGCAGGTTCACAGTCGGCGGCGCCTTATCTCGTCGTGCCGCCTCAGCGATCTACCGAACAAGCCGCTGCCCCGGCACCGGCTATGCCAGACCGCTTCCTACTTCGCCGCGGCGGCCGGGAAGGTCCAGGTACCGTTCAGGACTTCCGCTCGGGGTCGGTAGAGGCGGACCATGTAGTTCCAGCCCTCCATGATCGGCAGGCAATTGGGGAGCGCGCCGTCGCAGCCGCCTAACTGGATGTCGACGCCGCCGTCGGCGCCCCTCTTCGCGGTGATGCTGTTGAGCGAATAGGCGCCGAGTTCGTTCTTCTCGAAGAACCCGTCCTTGTTGTAGAGGCTGACCGACCAGAAGGCGTCGACCGGCACGCTCGCCGGAACCTTCAGGCCGTAGACCGTCCTGCCGTTGTTCTTCTCGGGGACGACATTGAGGTAGACGGCCTCCTTGTCGGGGTTTCCGCCCCAGCCCGAGGCCGCGCCGAGCAGGAAGCGGACTGGGTCGACCTCCGCGCGCGTGCCGAACATCCGGTTCTTGTCCGGCAGCGTATCGCTGAGCGCTATCAGCAGGTCGCGGACCTTCTTCTGGCTGGCCTGGTCCCAGGCCGGGATCTCGAACTTGCCCGGCCCGCCAGGCTGCTCCACCTTGATCGCGTCCTGCACCGCATGGGCCTGCTTCATGTCGTCCTTGTCCGCCGGATCGGCCAGCGTGCGGAACGCCACGGCGACGTAGCGCGTGCCGACGCTCTCGCGCGTCAGGGTATAGGGGCCCGGCTTATAGGCGACCCGATGGGTGTACTGATCCTCGTCGAACACCTGCATCGAGATGAAGCGCCGGCCCGCATCGGGGACCGTGATCGTGACCGGCCCGGCATCGAGGTCAAACACGGCGGACGAGTAGAGGGTGTCGCGGTTGAGGCGGATGACGGTCTGCTTGTCGAGCGGCGCGGGTTCCCGCGTATGATCGAACTTGCCGAAGCCGCCGTTCCTGACGATGCCGGCGAAATAGAGGTCCGACTCGGCACGCGGGAAGTTCTCGACCGTGACGGGGACCGGCTTGGACTGGGGCGCCTGCGCCTGGGCTGACCAGCTTGCGGCGATGGCGGCCGCTGCCAGCAGTGCGAATGTCTTTCTCATGGTCGCTTCCTTTCTATCAGGCGGCACGAACGAGCGGCGGCTGCTTCCAGCGACCGTTCAATGCCTCGGGCTTGGGCCAGTAGAGCCGCAGCGTCGTCCAGAACGGTCCGGCGGGAACGGGTAGCCAGTTCGCCTCACGCTCCGGTCCCGGAGATTCGTGCTGGAGATAGAGCGTCACCAACCCGTCCGGGTCCCGCTTCAGTGAGGGCAGCATCGGCGAGTTGATGAGGTAGCGGTTGAGCGCATTCGCCGAGAGCAGGCTCTGCGGCAACTCGTAGACAGTAAGCGACCAGAAGGCGTTGACCGGGAACGTGCTCTTCGGATCGAACCGCAGCGTATAGCGCCCGTCCTTGCCGTTCAGCGGCTTGCCGGCGGAATCCGTGTAATAGAAGGGGTAGAGCGCCTCCTCCTTCGAATTTCCGTAGATTCCCAGCGCGGCCGAGGCCATGCGGATCATGTAGTCGTTCTTCAGGAAGCTCCGCGTTCCGAAGCCCTCTGCCGCCGTGCGCTTGCCGGTGTCGAGTTCGCTGGCCTTGAAGGCGGTGAAGGCCTTCCAGGCATCGGCGATGCCGTCCTCCAGCGCCTTGCGCCGCTCGGGCGCGAGCTTGGCGATATCCAGAGCTTTGCCTGATCCGACGCCGAGATGCGCGAGGCGCCGAAGCAAGCCCCGTTCGGACGCGTGTGTCGGGCAGAATTGCAGGACGAAATTCAGGATCTGGAAGAACTCGGCAGAGCTGCGCTGCTGCTCGGCCGAGAGCGGCCGGGGAAATTCGATGGCGGGCGCGGCTGCCGGCGCCGCCTTGCCGAGGAATTGCGAGAGGGGCTGCACCTTGTAGCCCGCCTGGATCGCTTTGACCTTCTCGATGTCGGCCGGCTCGAAGAGCTGGGTCCGGTAGAGCACGAAGGCGAAATCAGTTTCGCAGCGGATAACGCTCTTCACCCCCGGGGGCTTGCGCCCCTTCCAGCCCGGCCCGGCGAGCAGGAAGCTGCCGGCTTCGTTGCCGGTGGCGCGGCTGCCGACATAGGCGAAGTTGAAGGTGTACTGATCGATGAACTGGAGCGAGTAGTAGCGACCAGCCTCCACGGCAGGCACGGAGATCACCAGCGGCTCGGTGCGCAGGTCGGCGCCGATATAGGAATAGGGCGTGTCCGAGTTCGGCGTCTGGATCGCCTTGTCTTCGGGCGTGTAGACGCGCGCCGTGTTGGCGATCACGTTCCAGGGCGCCTTGAATTCGGAGCCGCCGCGATCCGCAAAATACGAATACTGGATGCGGTAATTGTCGACGAGCGGGAAGCCCCAGATCGTCGCTTCCTTGGCGATCGCGCGCAGCCTATCCGCTTCAGCCGCCCCGGCGGCCGAAGGGCTAGAGATCGGGCCGAGCGAGGTGCCCGCACCGATGCTCGCGAGCGACGCGAGAAGCGCCCGTCTGTCGATGGAGAAGGAGCTTGCCATGTTGATTTATCCTGGCTGGAGGCCTGAACGGCTCAGAAGGGGGAACGCCGTTGAGGATCGCAATCCGCCGGAGTATTGCGCCGCCGCGCGACCATGCCGCGCGATCATGCCGGGCGGCATGGCGGCCAGGACCATGACGGCGATGGAACTGAACAGCAGCACGATCAGGACGAGCCAGGTGAAGAGGTCGAGCATGGACATGAGCTTTTCCGGCGCTCCGTCAGAACCGATAGGTCGCGGCCAGGATGGGGCCGTGCATGGTCGTGTCGTAGAGGAAGCGGCCCTTGCGGTAGTCGACATGCAGGGCTCTATAGCCGGCGTGGAGCGTCCAGTCCTCGCTCCAGCGGTAGTTCACGGCCCCGAGCGCCTGCCAGGTCAACCGCGAGCCCGCGTCGAAGCCCCCGATATCTCCGCTCAGGGTCACGCTCCATGGCCCGCCGATCCGAGCGATCAACCGGGCGGCCACCACTGGATCGAGCCAGCTCTCGGCTTCGGAATGTTTGATGGAGAGATTCAGCGCGCCCGGGCCGATCGTCAAGCGGTTGTCGAGATTCCAGAAGCGCAGCCCCGCGCCGAGATCGAGGTCGAAGGTGGCGTCGCTGTAAAGCCGATACAGCATGGAAGCTTGCAGCGTGAGCGTCTGCGAGCGCAGTTTCAGGCTGGAGAAGTACGGCCCGGGGAGCGTCGCGCCCGAGGTCACCTGGCTGAACATGGCGTCCGCGATGAAGCCCCAGTTGCCGAGCCGCATCTCGGCAACGCCCATTAGCCCGCCGTTCAAGTCCTTCAGGATATCGCCGAAGCTGAGATCGACCTTGGCTGCGGGCAGCGGCGGCAGTGTCGAGGCACGCCCGTGCAGCGCCGAGGCCCAGCCATAGCCGGTGAAGGAGAAGCTCGGGCCAACGGATTGAATAAGGGAAGGCGGAGCGCTCATGGCAGGCGGAAGGTCCGCGGCGTTGGTCGGCAGGCCGACGAATAGGCTGACAGCAATTAGTGTGCTCCGGCAAACCGGCTTCATGGCGGAGTGCACGTCATCTCTACTCCCAAAGCTGCGGACCGCTTCACCGCATCCGATGCAATCTTGTCACGCGTCAGTCGTCGAACGGCGCTCGCCTTGGGTAAGCCCAAGAACAATGAGCCAGCGGTTCTGCGGCTGCTGGTATAAGCGCCTCGGAAGGCGTATTTGTCCGGAATCGGACAAAGTCGGAGCTTTTTTATGGGGCCAGTCAGCAGGGCTCGCGCCGAGCAGATCATGAGCGAGCGCGGCTGGCTGCCGCTATTGCCCGAGGCGTTCCGGACCGAGGTGCTGCGGCGCTCGGTCTTGCTGCACTTCGCTCCGGGCGAGACGGTGTTTCGCCTCGACGATCCCGCAGGCGGGGTTTACGGGCTTGTGGCGGGCACCGTCAGCGCCAGCCTTGCTCCGGCCGGCGCGACGCCGCGCCTGATCCTTCTGGGGGTTCCGGGGCATTGGACCGGCGAAGGCTGCTTTCTCACACGGAAGCCACGGAGGGCCGAACTCAGGGCCGTCGTCGAAACGACGATGCTGCATCTCCCCCTCGATGCGATGGATCAGATGGCCGCACGCGATCCGGCGGTGGTGCACCATGTCGCGCTCATGCTGATGATGACTGTCGAGTTCCTGTTCCGCGTGATCCACGATCTGCAAAAGTCCGAGGCAGACCGGCGGATCGCCTCGGTGCTTCAGCGCACGACCTGGATCGGTGAGACACCGATCCCGCTGACCCAGAGCGAGGTCGGTGTCATGGCCAACGCCTCGCGCAAGCAGGTCAACGCCGCCATCAAGCGCTTCTCCGAGGCAGGTTGGCTGACCAACACCTACCGCTCCATCCACATCACCGATCCGGCAGCGCTCCGCCGCTTCGCCGAGGGAGACGGTACCGATTGAGTCGCAAACATCCGTTGTCCCACGCCGGGCAGCGGGCGCTGCGGTTGTCTTGGATATCCCGTTTCGAGGACATGATGCCACCATCCCGACCCAGCATGGCGCAGGTCGCATTGTTCCTCGCCCTCATGGCCAATGCGGCGGGCCAATCCTTTCTGGTCGTCGTGCTGCTGCCGCTAGGGCGTCGCCTCGGCTTCACGTGGTGAGCCAGGAGGCTGGCTAATCAGGCCGTTGAACTCATAAGGGCGAAGCCATTGCCGCGCTGAGGCGAGCTGGACCATGACAAGGAAGGGTGCCGCAACCGGCACTTTTGGTAAGCGGATATACTCCGGCAGGCGCTGGTAATTCCCTTGCCAAAGGGACCTGAAGGGCAAAAAATTGAGAGGAATTGTCTCAGCGGAGACAAGCAATGATCAGGGGAAAGGGCTGGTTGAACCTTTGCGGTGGGCAAAGAGTTGAGGTCGTTTTCCAGTTTGGCAGTGATTACGACGACAGACGAGCAGGTCACCTCTTTCTGGACACTTCGACATTCGACGACGGCGCATTTTGCCACAGGCTAACGTTGGAGTGCGAAGACGGTACAACAATTGTCGTCCTAGTCATGAACCGCAGCGACAAGCATCTGGCCGTCATAGGCCGCGTGGTGCCTCCCGAACCGCACGTCCCCTAGCGTTAGCATTTGCGCCGAGGCGCGTGCCGCATTTGCGGACCATCTGAAGGTCCATGCGGTGCCTGGAGGACTGCCTGTTTGGATGCAGCTTGTCGTGGCAGACCGCAGGCGGCGAGCATGGCTCATCCCAAGGCGATACGCACGGCGGCGCCTTCATGTCGACCGCGAAGACGACGGTGCTCCCGGAGAAGCTCATCCCAGTCCGAAAAAAGGCTTGATCTTCGAGCTGCGATTAGACGACAGCCCCGACCCAACCCCACGTTCCGGATTATTGGGTCACGGACTAGTTTGCGAGTTTCTCCGTCGTGGCAATCTCTTTTCGCAGGAGCCGTTGATACGCTAATCCGATTGCAACGAGGCAGCCCCCGAGTCCGATGAAGGAGAGGGCACGCAACAAGCCTTCGAGGCCTGACATATCGACGAGGAAGGCCTTGCTGATTGCGATGGTCACCACGCCCAGCGAAGCAAGGCGCAGATCCCGCGAACGAAGCTTGAATCCGAGGGCGAGCAGGGCGACGCCGAAGACTAGGATAGCAGCCGAGTACGCGTAAAGCTCGCTCGCCCCGATGTCGGGCCCGACGAGATTCGGTCCGACGAAAGCGCGTCGCACCTCAACGAGTACGTATGTGAGAGTGCCGACAATGGCCGTGAGGCCGAAGGTGCGCTCAATGGCGGGGCTAGGCCGGTACGCACGCGTCCATCGCGCAGCAATAAACGCGAGCGCAGATGGCATTAGGTATCCGATTAGCGCGTTGTCGAGCACCAGAATTCCGGCGAGCGGCTCATCGGTCGCAATGGGGCTCGCGACAAATGCGAGGACTGCGAAGAGGCCGCACGATGCAATCGCGACGTGATACGGATTAATCTGAACCTCGGTTCGATTTAGGGTGATGGAGCCGGCGATCATGAGGCCGATGGCGGCCAGCAATCCGAGCGAAGCATAAACGCCAGATTCAGCGAGGGTAATCGGGACGTCGGATACCAGGTAGGCACCATGGAACCCGTGCCGGATCAGCAGGAATGCTCCCATGAGCGCGGCCGCCTTGGAAGCGGTGCTGAATCCACGCTTGAGCTGCGGTAGCTGGTCTTTGAGCCACCATGACGCAGCTGCGAATGCGACGGCGATGGCACCATATCCCCAGAGGATGCGATTGAAGATGACGGGCCCGAAGACGCCGCTGCCGTCGAGGAATGGATTTCGCGCGAGGCCGATGGTTAGGGCGGCCCAAGCGACCGCAAGGAAGCCCAGAATGAGGACGGCGAAGCGCGCTACCGCGCCACGGCCAATGTCATTCCAGAGGTGCGCGGCGACCGTGAGCGCAAGAAGGACGATCGTGATCATGATCGCTTCGAAATAGCCGACGGAATTGGCGTCGACCGGGACCAGTCTCGGCCCTGCGAACGCTTGTCTCACCATGAGGACAGCACCGAGCGAGACCAGGAAGACCGCGCAAGAGCTGATAGCGTCGGCGATTGGCGAGCGGTGATCGGCAGATAGTCTGTAGCCGATACTGCCTAGGACGGCGCCGGCAGCGACGTACCAGAGAAGCCGATTCAGGATGGGCCAACCATTGACCGCAGTGCCATCGAAGAGCGGGTTGAACAGGCCGCCCAAACCGCCAACGGCGAGAAGGATCATGAGCGCGGCCGCGGCTATCGCAGCGATCCGGAAGGTAGCACGATCCGGGGCGCGGCCGAGGAGTTGGAAAACGCCGCACAGGAAACCGAGTGCGATCGTCAGGCAGGCAACGTCCTCGAAGAGCCAGTTCCTGGGAGTGAGGTAATGGCCGGCAACCCAAGCGACGCTTGGAGCGAGGTTGGGCCCAACGAAGGCCTGGTGCACCTGCAGCAGGATGAATGCCGCTCCGAAGAATGCAGCGAGCGCCTGGTGGATGATGCGCGGACGATCCTGCCTCCCCCGCAGCGCGATAGCACCGACTGCGAAGCAAAGTGCAGGTAGGGCATAGGCGGGGATAAGCCAGTTGAGGATTGGCCAGGATCCCATGTCAGACAGGATTGGTTGCCAAATCCACCGAGCGATAGCAGCCGTCGCCAAGCTGGCGGACATGGTGCGCAGCAGCGGAATAGGACGGCTCTTTGCAAGAAGTGCGAGGCCCGCTGCGGAAATTGAGAAGCCGACTGCGAGCCAGGTTTCGCGAAGGGCGAAGGCGACCGCCATACCGAGCGCGATAGCGCCCGCTGCCGCGTAGGCAGAGGATGCGATAAGCGCGAGCGGATTTCGACGCGACTTGGTGTTCGCTTTCTCAACCGTAAGCAGGAGCTCCGAAGCCACGAACAGGACTGCAGTTAGCAGCGTGGCAAGGCCCGCAAAACCAAGCGATCGTTCGAAGCCGTTGGTGCGCAGGGCGGTAGCCAGTAGCAGACAGACCAGAGCGAGGGCGGAAGAGAAGGCGAGGCATCCGCGGACGATGTAGCCGCCGGCGCCAGACCATCTGCGCTTGATCAGGATAGCGAACGGAATTGCGCCGGCGATCAAGCCGAAGGCGGCGGCGGTGAGATTCAGTCCGGGCGCAGCATTGGGCGCGAGCGTTAGCCTGATGAGGTCAACCACGGTCGCCGGCGAGAGACCTATTGGCCCTTGCTGTGTCGGCCAGAGCAGGATCATGCCAACAGATCCGGCCGCGCTGAGTGGAGCGAGCGGCGCCAGGTCCTGATGACGGGCTGCGGCGATGACACCTATGGCGACGGTGAAGATGATCGCGACGTTGAGCGGTGTGGGTCCACCGAATCCAACCCAGAGCACCCCGGCGAGGATGACGGGAACAGCTATGGCAATGATGCTCGTGAGGTCAAAGCCAGCGATCGACCAAGGCCTATCCTGTCGACCCTTGATAGAAGGGATTTCCTTGATCAGCAGGAGAGCGAGGGTGGCACCTGCAATTAGCAGGAACGAAGGCCAAAAGAGCCCTTGCATTGCGAATGCAATCAGCGCGGTCCACGCGGCGTGTCCCGAGACCGCTGCCAGGGTGAGCAAGGTGCTCGGGCGACGGATGTGGAGCAGGAAGGCAGTCGCCGTCACAAAGGTGATGAAGAGCGATAGCGAGGCAAACGCCGGCGCGGTGCTGCTGATCAGAAGCGGTGTTGCATAGGAGCCGATCAGGCCGAATAGGCCGAGAGCCGGTCCATGAATGACAGAAGCTCCGAGCGCAGCGAGCCCGATCAACGCCATGAGCACGAAGGCTGGGGTCGGGCCGATAAACCCATAAATCGCGTGAGCTGCGAAGACGACGCCAAAGCCCGCAAGAACACTAACACCGGCGAGTATCGCCGGGATGTTAGCGGTGAGGGCATTGGAGGGAACCTGGAAGGGTAGGGGGGCTTCGGTGCGCCGCAGATATTCGCTGGCGGCGGCGAGGAGTACGGCGAAGGTTGCTCCCATCAGCAGGCGCACGCCCGGGCCGAACATACCGGCCTCGATCGAGTACCGGATCAGGAATAGGCCGCCGAAGGCGAGAGCGATGCCACCGATCCAGACTGCCCAGCGGGATCCGATTGTTTCCTCGATGTCTGGGCGTGAGACGCGAGCGGTCTCGGCATTTTCGTCCTGCGCAAATTGATCGGTAAATGGAGGTGGCGGCGGAGGGTTCGCAATGATGTCTTCGCCTTCGTGCGAAATTCTGGCCGCAACCGAGATAGGGGTCCGGGTCTCAGGTTCATCGGTCTCGGCGATGACCAGGGCAGGTATTGGCGGCTCGTCTGCTGCAACGTCGATTGGCAATGGGGGAGGAGGCACCGGCGGCGCCGGTATTTGAGCCTGCTCCGTAATGGTCGGGGGTTGCTCCTCGGTTTCTTCGATTGGCGCGGAGTTTTGGGTTGCGCCGCTAGTGGCGGTTATGCCGCTCGCCTTGAGGGTCGCCAGTTCGCTTCGAAGCCACGCGATTTCGGAATGGAGTTTCCCGACTTGTTCCAGTGCTTGCCTGCTGCGCCCAGAGGCTGCGAAGGCGGCCCAGGGAACGACGATGAAGAAGAACAGTCCGGCGAGGATGCCGAAAATCACCCATTCCATGACGATTAATCGGCCTCCGGCAGTCGTAACTGCATACTGTCTAGCCGATGGGTATCTTCAAGGGAACGATTGTGGGGGCTTCTTGGTGACAGGCGCTGCCTGGCTTCGGCTGCAGCAAATGTCCACGGGTACATGCACGAGCTCTAAGACGAGCCGATGTGCGAGCTATCTCGAGGTTGACCGGAATCATGACCGGGCCAAACTCTGAGGAGATCGCTTCGGAGAAGAGCTGCAGTCGCTGTCTCAGCTCCGGGGAGCACTATCTGCTCCGAACGCCAGTTCCTCAAAGAGGATGGCGCTCACACAGAGATTCGGCCCGCGCTGTAGAATAGCGATCAGCCGGGGGCAGGAGTCTCCTGAGCGACTTCTGAAACGATGAGAGCTCTACGTGTGGATTCTCAGCCTTAAAGCGACAGCTTCTGACGCCGGTAGGTGACAGCAAAATTGCGCCGGCGAAGGCCGCCGCACTGGCTAGGATAAGGCGCCGGTAGCGGCGACCAATGAGGCATCAAAATTCGCTCGTGCGCAGGCACGCGGAAGTGTCACGGGAGGCTTATGGCGTAGGCCACGGCGCCTCTCCCATTGCCTCGTCATGAGGCGATCGACACACGAATTTCTGTGCCTCAATTCGATAGCCAGTATCGTCTCCAAGCACCTCGAGCGCGTAGGCGCTGGGCCACCATTCAAGAGCCGCCGAAGGGCGGCCAAACGACATCCGAAACCGATCGTGCCCGGGCGAAGGCTTGGGCTGGGGTGCGTGGGCACGCACCAAGGTCGAAAGAGGATGGAAGTGATGTGGTCCTAGGGGCTGTCGGAGACCTCAATGACGCGAAGGCGTCACGCAGTTTTCTGTGGTGTGCGAAGGCACCCACAAAAACTGCGGTATTGAGCCTATTTTTTATTTTTGGGGTGAGGCCCATTCCGGGCCTGTCTTTGGTGGGATGCAGCCACTGTGAGGCTGCGCATTTGCGGGGGTTTCCGACGTCCTTGCTTGGGGCTTCTCAGGCGCCCGGAGCGGGCAACGCCGGCTGCGCAGGGCAGGGCCTGGTCCTTAGAGGGGAGGGAGGCTCTGTGGGGCCTTTAGGCCGTCTATGGAGCCTCGTCCTTACTAGGGAACGCCGGCGGCAGCTGCCAGTGCTTCAGCCAGCAGATGCCGCCGGCGGAATCGTCCTTTTGAAAGCGGGGTGTCGTAAGCCACCGCGGGGTTTGCACGAGTCCGCAAATTTGAAGCGTAGGCGCCAGTTTTGCGCACCTTTCGGGACATATCTATCAATCTTTGGGGATTTGAGCCCGGATCGTGTTGCACACGAATGCGGGTTCAAGCGGTCGGCCGCCGGCGCTAGTCTCGATCGCAGGGAGACGCGCCATGAAGGACCTGCTGGCCTACTGCCTCGATCGACACCAGGAGAGCCGCATTCTCAATGCGTTATGGGACGCATTCCATGAGGAGTGGCGGCCTCGGCCGAGAGGCTGGCAACCGCGTCCGGACGAAGTCGCGGCGCTGCGCCTCGAGGTCGTGATCGGTTTGGGGTTTATTGGCCAGGAAATTGTCCGTTTATGGCTCGAGGACCATGGATTTCCGCGCAAGCGGCCGACAAGAGGGCCGGCGACCAAGCCAGGCTGGGTCTCGCGTGATAAGCGCTGGGCACGTTTCAGGGCATCGGATCAATAGGTAGCGTGTCGAGCTATACTCGACATACCAGATGCTGCGCTTTCAGCTTCGGATTTGATTCGCATAAGGAAGATTATGGAACTTCGTTCCATTTGGAACTAAGCCCATCAGCATCTGTGCGTCCGGTGGAATGTGGGATTTTTGCGCCTCAAAATAGGGGGTGAAATTCGACCGTTGAGGGAAGCTATCTCTTTGAATTTCTGCATCTTTAAAGTGCGCAATGTGGGGCGATAAAAATGACCAATTACAGGGAAATTCACTGCGCGATTTGCGCTTTTCGGATCTAGCAGAGAGTAAGGGTATCCTAGGACAAACGCGGCATGAAAATAGTGCGGAATTCGGTCGCTCGAAAAATAGCGATGGTCATCTTGACCGAAGTGAACTCCACCGCGATGATTGCGGAATTCAGGGTGCTATTTATTAGCTTTTTCATCCGCGTCCGATGCGTTGGGCGCGGACGAGATTTTCGGCGAAATTCACTGCGGAATTTATGGAGTGGATTATTCGCTGGCACGCTATTTCAGGTGACGGAAAATGAGCGCGTTTAATTACGTATGGGGGACGGAACGCCCGCCTCTCCGAAGGGACAGGCTGGTTGCGCAGTATCTCGGGTTAGACGCCGAAGCCGATCGGCTGAGAGAGCGGCTATTGGCTGATCTCGCGGTGATTGATCGGCGACACGTCGCTATCGCGGCGCAGATTGCGCAGGTCGATATCCTGACCAGAGGCGGTCGCTACGATGCAGCTGACGCGACGTATTCGGGGTTTTTCGGGCGAACTGACTTCGATAGTGCGGAGCCGGCGGCAGTCCCGCGCGGTCGAGGGAGACCGCCGAAATATGGGCCGCACGATACGCGCCCGCCGCGCCCGACACGAGCAAAGACCGCGGCGGGATTGCTGCGAGCGAGCCTGGGAACTGCGATCAGACGGAAGCGAAAGTCCGGCTGAAAACTGCGGCGCATTGAAGCCGAATAATCGCCGACAGGGCTTGGCGACGTACGGCTCAGTCCGGTACAATTATTGTGCGAAATTCGGGTCGCAAAAACCCGAGAGATATCAAGGTTCGATTTTCATGGCGGTTTTTCAGTACACGTGGGGCATTGAGCGCCCGCGCGAGAAAAAGCAGCGGCATTTGCGGAACGCCACGGTTCTCCGTGAGGCGGCGCTTGAGGTTGCCCGTCGTGAGTACGAAGCCCGTCTTGCGCAGATTGAAGCGGATGCGATGGAGGAGCGTCGCCTGCTAGAGCTAGTTGAGCTTTCGACCCCTGGGGGGCGCTATGACAGCACAACCGCGTTGCAGGTAGCCGCGCAGTTTGGCGTGTTGCCCGAGGAAGGGCAGAGCGTTGCTCGTCGGGGCCCTGGACGTCCGCGCAAGTATCAGCCCGGGGATCCGCGTCCGCCGCGGCCCTCGCGTGCAAAGACGCGCGCTGGTCGCCTGCGAGCGAAAGCGATGCGTCTGGCGAAGTTGAACGCACCTGTTCTCGTGTCGCCGGTGACGGCTTCGCCGGCGCGCGCGATTGCGCCGAAGGCTGCTGCTGAGATCGGTCGCGCTCTGCTCACCGGAACGATCGCTGCGCAGCAGGATGTCGTCGCTCCGATCGAGGTCGATGTCGTCGTTGCCGACGGCGCGCTCGTTGCCGAGCCGATGGCGAGTTCGGCGCCGGCGGTACTCGATTTCGCTGCGATTGCGGCCCGTCATCAGGCCAGCCTTCAGCGCGCTGCTGAGGAACTGGCAGGTGATGAGCTTTCAGAGGATGGCGCGTTTTTGCGCAGCACCATCCTGCGTAGCCATCGGATGCAAAACCAGGAATTCGTTCTCTGGGAGCGCGGACAGGATGGTGCGCGCAAACTGCCCTATGATTTCAGCGACGCCATGGATGAAGCCAGGGCCGCGCCGGAGGTTCGTGCCCTATTCAAAGGCTTCGGTCTCTCGCGGCATATTCCGTCTTCGGAGATGTCCGAGGGCGAAATGCAGGCTTGGATGCAGCGCACGATTTTCGACGACGAAGACAGCCCGAAGGCAGATTTCGATCGGTACGTGAAGGAATGCGGTTCGTGCATGGGCTTTTATCAGCGATACAAGCGCACGTTTGAGCCTGAGATAGAGCGCGAGCGTTTGCGTGTGGCAGTTTGGCCGGCGATCGAGCGCCGTTTGCACTATGTCGAGCGGACATATGATCTGATGATGCGGGGCGAGGTTGACCGGGACACCGCAATGGTTCGCGTGGCCAGTCTCGATTGCGATATCTTGGATCACCTGCTTACCAGCTCACATGGCGTTTATCGTGAGATTGTCGACGCTATGGTCTGGTTCGAAGGCTTTTCGCGGTTGGATATCGCCGAGTGGTCCGGCCACGATCCGTCGAAGGTCCCCCTGTGCAAGGTCAAGCAGGGCTTTCCGGGGTGGAGCTATCCGAAGCGCCTTCATGAAGAGATCTTGGGCCGCTACATGATCGAGGAAGCGTGGGCGGACAAATACGAACTGCCGGATTTGGCTGAGCTTGCTCAGTTCGCCTCGACAGATCGGGAGCTTTTCATCGCGAACCTGCGGCTCCGAACCGATATCGATTACTCCGATATCGATCTCTGAGGGTTTGAGAGATTGCGCATGAAAAAGGGCGGCCGCCGTTAGGCGAGCCGCTCTTCCCTATTTGTAGACCGAAGTTAGCAGCGGGTAGGCAAACTGAGGAACTTGGAGCGCTGAGCGTTTGCTTTAGGTCCTGAGAACGTGGTCTTCCTGCAGCTTTGAGGTAAGCGTCATCCTGGCCCCACCTTTCGTGCGGGGATTTGAACGTTGATGTTCCGAGCCTGGAGGGCTTGGACATATGACGATTTCAGAGCTTACGCTTAAAACCAGCGCCGAGATCGACGATCCGGTTCGGCGGTTTGAGGTCTTCACCGGCGCGGGGCGCCGGCGGGACTGGTCTGCCGAGGACAAGGCGCGGATCGTGGCGGAGAGCTTCGAGCCTGGGGCGACGGTGAGCGCCGTCGCCCGCCGCCATGCCTTGTCGCCGCAGCAACTGTTCACCTGGCGCCGCGAGATCCGCAAGGCCGCAGATGCGGTGCCAGCGTTCGTGTCGGCGGTGGTCGCGCCGGAACCTGCAGTTACACCGCAGCGGCCGGCGCCCACATCACGGCGCGCTCGGCAGCGCCGCGCGGCGGCCATCGAGATCGACGTCGCCGGCGTCAGGGTGACGATCGAGAACGGGGCCTCCCCGGCCACGATCGCGGCGGTGCTCGGCGCGTTGAAGGCTGGGTCGTGATCGGCCCGACCGGCGCGGTCCGCGTCATGGTCGCGACGAAGCCGGTCGACTTCCGAAAGGGCGCCGAGGGCCTGGCCGCGCTGGTGCGCGAGACGATGGGCGCCGATCCGTTCTCCGGCACGATCTACGTGTTCCGCGCCAAGCGCCCGGACCGGGTGAAGCTGGTGTTCTGGGACGGAACCGGCGTGGTGCTCGTCTCGAAGCGTCTGGAGGATGGCGAGTTCCGCTGGCCCAAGATCGAGGACGGAGCCCTGCGGCTGACGGCGGCCCAGCTTCAGGCCCTGTTCGAAGGGCTGGACTGGCGCCGGGTCCATGAACCGCAGCGGACGGCGACACCGGTCGCCGCGAGCTGAAAGAACTCGCAAGCATCTGACGAATATGATTGAATCCGCGTCATGGCCTCGCTCCCGCCAGAGCTTCCCCGTGACCCCGAGACGCTTCAGGCGATGCTGATCGCACGGGAAGCGGAGATTGCGCGTCTACGCCAGATCATCAAGGAACTGCAGCGGCATCGCTTCGGTCGCCGGGCCGAGAGCCTGCCCGAGGATCAGCTTCTGCTGGGGCTGGAAGAGGTCGAGCAGGTCGAAGCCGCCGGGTTCGCGGCGTCTGAGGAGACAGTGCCAGCCGAGAAGGCGGCCCGGGCGCGCCAGCGCCGCGCGAACCGCGGCGCGCTGCCGGCGCATCTGCCGCGGATCGAGACGGTGGTCGATATCGAGCGCAACATCTGCCCCTGCTGTGCCGCCAAGCTCCATCGCATCGGAGAGGATGTGGCTGAGCGCCTCGACATCGTGCCGACCCAGTTCCGCGTGCTCGTGCTGCGCCGGCCGAAATACGCCTGCCGGTCCTGCGAGGGCATCGTGGTGCAGGCGCCGGCACCGGCCCGGCTGATCGAGGGCGGCATCCCGACCGAGGCGACAGTGGCCCAGGTGCTCGTCTCGAAATACGCTGATCATCTGCCGCTTTACCGTCAGGCCCAGATCTATGCGCGCCAGGGCGTCGCGCTCGACCGCTCGACGCTGGCCGACTGGGTCGGGCGCGCGGCCTTCCTGCTGCGGCCCGTGCATCAACGGATGCTGGCGGTGCTGAAAGCCTCGCCCAAGCTGTTCGCCGACGAGACGACCGCGCCCGTGCTCGATCCTGGCCGGGGCCGGACGAAGACGGGCCAGCTCTGGGCTTATGCCCGCGATGACCGGCCCTGGGGCGGCGTCGACCCGCCCGGCGTCGTCTATGTCTATGCTCCCGACCGCAAGGCGGAACGACCGATCGCTCATCTCGCCGGCTTCGGCGGCATCCTCCAGGTCGACGGCTATGGTGGCTACAAGGTGCTGGCCGAACGCGGCGAGGTTCGCCTGGCCCTCTGCTGGTCCCATGTGCGGCGGCGCTTCTACGAACTCGCCCAGGCCGGCCCCGCGCCGATCGCCAGCGAAGCCCTCCAGCGCATCGCCGAGCTCTATCGCGTCGAGGCCGCGATCCGTGGCCTCGACGCCGATGAACGCCGAGCCGCGCGCCAGGAAAAAAGCAGACCGATCCTCGAGGCCATGGAGCCATGGCTGCGGGAGAAGCTCAGCCTGATCAGCCAGAAGACGAAGCTCGCCGAGGCTATCCGCTACGCGCTCTCGCGCTGGGAGGGCTTGAGCCTCTTCCTCGATGACGGCCGCGTCGAGATCGACTCCAACACCGTCGAGCGCTCGATCCGGCCGCTGGCCCTAACCCGCAAGAACGCACTCTTCGCCGGCTCCGACGGCGGCGCAGAGCATTGGGCCGTCATCGCCTCGCTCGTCGAAACCGCGAAGCTCAACGGCGTCGAGCCGCACGCCTATCTCGCCGACATCATGACCAGGATCGTCAACGGTCATCCGAATAGCCGCATCGATGAACTGCTGCCCTGGGCCTATCCGGCACACCCCACTCTCAGCGACGTGGCCTGAGGACGACGCTTACGCTTTGAGGAGAGCCCTTCGATCATGGAGACCGGCCATGGCCCCTCACGGTTGCTTTGAAAGTGCCATCATGCCCGATCTCTCACTTGGCTGTCGATGCAATCTCGGCAGTCTACAAGCGCTTGCAAGACCGCTCCTCAGGCCTCGATTTCATGTACGATGACGCCTGCACAGGCGCGGCGAGCGATATCGATCAGATGGTGATGATGGGTTGCGACAATGACCTGACCGGTTGACGCCATCCCGGAGAATAGGCGGCAAGCCTCCTCGGAGCGGAAATCGTCAAAGGTCTCCAGGATGTCGTCCGCGATAAACGGCAACGACGGACGCGTCTTTGCGAACTCATGATAGCCGGCGATACGAAGCGCCAGGTAGAGTTGTGCCCGGGCGCCGGTCGACATCTCGGTCGCTAGCTTGGATCCGCCGGCCGCCATGACGCCAAGAAGGATTTCCTTGTCGCCATTCGGTTGCGTGGACAAGCCGGAGTACGCGCCCTTCGTGATCGTCCGATACGCATCGGACGCATTCTGTAGCATCGAGGTGCGATGCGTATCCCGATAGCTCTGCAGAGCTTGGTGAGCGGCTGCGATGCCCAATTTCAGGCGTGCAAACTGGATGGCCTTTTCTTCGAGTTCGACCAGCACGGTGCGCCGCTCTTCGTCGAGGCGGGCCACAGCGTCGTCGCCACCAATCGCGGCGAGCGCATGATCGGCCTGCAAATGCCGAGCATGGAGCTCGTGAGCCTCACGGTCTTGCCCCTCCAACCGACCTATAAGGGCGGCCGCCTCTGCCTCCAGAGCAGCCTGCTCGAACGCAACAAGGGTCGCTTCGGCGGCGCCCAAGGTTTCCGTCCGACACGCCACTGTAATGCGGCTGCTCAGAACCTTCACCTGGCGCTCGAGGTCGGATCGGCGGTTAGCCTCCTCGATTTTGGCGCTGACCTCCATGAGCGAGGCGACGCCGAAAAACGAGGTATGTGTTTCAACCTCGGCCTGGTGAAGGGTAAGCTCCTCCAAAGCATCGCGATGGACGATCACCGCTCGCTCGAGCTCGGCCTCTTTGTTGCGCCAGTCGCGCTCGTTCGACCGGGCGATCTCCAGCCGGCGACGTAAGTCCGAAGCAAGCTTGATAGGATCGGCCTCGCTCGCTTGTATCTGGAGTGAGCTGCCAACGTCGCCTACGGCCTGGACGAACTGACCCTGATCTCGCTTCATTGCCGCAATGCGATGGCTGAGGCTTTCGCGCTCGCTTTCCAGCGGCGGGATTTCGGCAAGAACGCTCAGGACCTGGCTGACTTCGTCAGGGCCGAGAGGTGAGGGCACTTCGCTCAGCCAACAGGATCCGACCGTGGCATTCCATTCCTGCTGCCAGTCATCATGAGCCGATTGCCCTTCAGCGGCGTCCCTCTGCCTCGTGGCCAGTTCGGTGGCCCCGCCTTCGACCGCTTTCGCAGCATGGGCAAGATCGGAGCGCAGTTTTGTCTGCCGATCGACCGCTGTTTGAAGGCTGACGAGGAGGCTCTCGAACCCGTCCTCAGGTGGCATCACTCCAATCGATTTCAGGGCTGCCGCCAGCCGTTCAACCTGCGTAGCGCCATCTTCTTGAGCAATGCGGAGATCGGTCGATGCTGCCTTGAGCCCCGCATTGACTTCCAGTGCCGAGGCGCGGCGCATCAGCCACCGCTCGAGTTCAGCGAGGTGCGCATCATCTCGCAAGCCGACGGCGATGAACGTGGCCGCCATTTCGGCGTCCAAATCGGACTTCGACGCCTGGGCGTCGGCGTGGAGCTGCACCGCCCGCCGGAGCCTAGCGGCTGTCGTCGCCTCGGCCTGGACGGCCTGCCTCAGGTCGGCCGCAAGGCTCGTCTGGCTAAGCCGGGTCTCGATGATCCCATCATCGTTGCGCAACGCGGTTTCGAAGGCGGTGGCAGTGCCTTCGCTGAGGGCCTGGCGATGGGCTCGCCAGGCGTCATCTCGATCGGCACGAGAGATGCGAGCGGTTGCATCGTCGACAAGTCCCGTCGCCGCCTTGATCGAGGTGATGGTGGCAGCGAGTTCAACCGCGGTGTTGGTCAGGCTTTCGATGTCAGAGGCGTGCTTGAGAATGGCCTGACGGATCGCTTCGCCCCGGCGGCGCCAATCTTCGATCTGGTCCGTCGTCGGGGTTTTGACTGCAGCGAGGTGCTCGATGTCACCGGACCACGAGCCAAGCTGGCCAAGCTGGTCCGAGAGCTTTTCTTGGAGACCGAGGACAACACGCCGGGCCGCCTTCTCGCGTGCTGCGTGATCGCTTGCCCGGGCCTGGTCGAGCACGAGCTGGATTCGTGCGGTTAGCGCTTCGTCCTGTTCGGCGGTTCCGTACGATGCGAGCACCTGCTTTGCCACTGTAAGTGCGTCGCTTGCGCGAACGCATTCGCGGAAGGCCGCCTGAAGCCTTTCGCGGATACGTGAACGCCGATCGATCAGCCCACGAAGCTTCCCGACTAGCATAGCGGGCAACACCAGTTTCGCCGGTAGCTCGTCTGCACGATCAAGGCGTTCTGCGATCTTCCTCAGATTTCCCTCGATGACAGTAAGCTCGGATTCCCGCTTTGAGATATCGAGCGCTGCCACATAACGCGCCTCGCCATTCCGGAGGGCATCGATCGCCGGCCCGGCGTCGATGAGCGATTGCTCGACGTGGATAGCGTCGCGCTCGCGACGGAGCCGCTCGACGTTGGCTGAGGCAATCTCACAAGCTGCCTTGATACGTCCCTCGGCACCGATGAGCTCCGGCAGGCGCTCGCTCCAGGCGGCCGGCGGCTGAGGCACGTCTGCCAAGGTCGACAGGTCCAGGCGGAAAGCCTTCAGAGCTGCGAGATCAGGCAGGATCCCGAGATAGCGGTTGATCTCATCGAGGCGAAGCTTGGATGTGGTACGTTGGGACAGCGCAGCCTCATACTTCGCGGCGGCGTCGTCACGCTCCTGCACGAGTTGCGCATGGGTCGTGGCGAGGACGTTGATGGCATCCTTCCGGGCTTTCAGCTCGTCGAGCCTGGCTTTGAAGACCGAGAGCTCTGTCGATCTGCCACGCGGTTTGTGAAAGGCGTCGACGGTCTCCTGGAGCTTGCTCAATCGTTGACCAAAGGCCGCAAGGCCGGCGCTGGCAGAAAAGAGCAGCTGTCCGAGCTCGCCCTGGCTGGCGAGAATGCTCTCGCCACCCATCCGAAGCGTCTCCTCATCGAGGCAGAACATCATCCGATAGGCTTCGCGATCGATGCCGGAAAGACCAGCCGTCAGGATGCCTTCATCGATAGCTTGCCCACTCGCATCGCGCAGCCGGGCGCCTCGCTTAACCCGGACCACCTCGCGTTCGCCGCTCGGAAGATCGAGCGCGGCGCCAATCTGCATGCCGTCGTAGCCATGCAGAAAGCCGTATGGGGAGCGCTGACCCATCCCAAAGAAGAGATCGACAATGGCGGCCGTCAGGGTCGATTTCCCGGCCTCATTCGCCCCGACAATCAAATGAAAATCGGGCTTGCCGGTTTCGGGAGCGCCGAAGTCGATCGAACGGTCGGTGAAGCGGCCATAGCGGGTGAGGTCGAGGCGCCTGATCCGCATCAGATCCGCGGCTCCTGCTCGGCCTCATGCAGATGAGCAATTACGTCAAGCGCCCCGTCCTGGGAGAGTTCTGCGACGGCCTTCTCGAAGCTGGCCTGGTCCTCTCCGAAGATTTTGTGGAGCTCGCGGGGTAGGGCTCCCTGAAGCTCGGAAATCAGCTCGCTGGCTGCGAGCCGATAGGCGTCGGATTGCAGGACGGTCTCAGAAACCAGCTGCGAAAGCTCTGCGACGGCGCCAGCGGCTTCAATCGTGACATCACCCGGAGCCGAGCAGGCTGAGCTGACCTTCTCGATCCAGGTGTTTCCGATGATCGCCGCCTGCTGTTCGACTTCGGCGCGCAGGAAGTCCGCTTCCCGACGCAGTCGCCAATTGAGGGAGGTCGCGCCGCTGAGGGAGACGCGGGCGATGAGGTGCTCAGAGGCGGTTGTGTCTCGCTCGGCCGCCAATTTTCGGCCGATCGCTCGCATGGCCTCAGGCCAGTCTTCGATACCGGACAAATCCACTGAAACGCGCTCAAACTGGGCGGTACTCGTGCGGTGTTCTGCTATCGTGATGCTGCCGTCGTCGGCGATGGTAACAAGGCTGACCGATTTGGCGCCACTCTCGTTGATGTCCCGCCCCTGGGGGATGCCGGGCATTACAATGGCCGGCTTTTCGAGATGAACCTGGCGCTTATGGACGTGGCCGAGCGCCCAATAATCGAAGCCGGCACCGGCGAGGTCCGCGACGCTGCACGGGGCATAGCGGTCATGACCTTCGGCGCCAGCAAGGCTCGTGTGCAGAAGGGCAATATTGATCGCGCCTTCGACCGGCGCCTTGAATTTCGGCAATAGGCTTTCCGGCGCGTGCGGCTTCGGAAAGCTGATCCCGTGGACAACGACGTCTCGGCGGCCGACCTGGCCGGGCAGGGGAATGGCTGCGGCTGAACCTTTGAAAAACGTGACACTGTCGGGAAAAACGAGTTCCTTGGTGATCCGCGACTCGGCATCGTGATTGCCGCGAATCCCGAATGTCCCAATTCCAGCTTCGTCGAGCCTGCGGAGCTGCGCGGCGATGAAGCCGGCGGTTTTCATCGAGGTCTGGTCGCCGTCATAGAGGTCGCCCGCGATCAGCAGCGCGTCGACCTTCTCCTCGAGGCACAGATCAATCGTCGCGACGAATGCTTTTCGCGTCGCGTTCGCCACCAGCTCAGCAAGCTCGGGGTTGCGCAGCGCTAGCGACTTTAGCGGGGCGTCGATGTGCAGATCCGCGCAGTGGACAAAGCGAAAACCAGAAATGACGCTCAAGCCCCCATCCGTGAGCAAATTCCCAAGCAGCATAATGGGTGCGTGGCACGATCCGATAGAAACGCCACTGAGCTTGTCCGCAACAAAATCACCCTGAAAGGCAAGCCCGGAGGATTGTCGTTATAGTTGGCGGACCACCTCGGCTTGGCAGCATGAAGTTCGCATCCGCCCTGAAGCGGTTGCTCTCTCATTCGAGCGTGGTTCTTCAAGGTCCGCGGCGCGCCTCTAGCAAACCGGTCGCAAACAGACAGGCACGTGAGCCCTGGCGACAATTTGCCTTGATCTGCTCGAAAACATAAGACGCTGAATCGAATTGGGTCCTCCGCAATGAAGCAGCTGGGATTTGAAATGTCAGAAGCTAACGCCGAAATCATCGATCTCGTTGCCCATATCGTATCGGCTTACGTGTCGAATAACAGCGTTCCCGCGGCGGATCTTCCCGCGCTGATCGCCACCACGCATTCGGCGATCACGGGCTTGGGCAAAGAGCCGCCGGCGCCGACGCCGGCCGAGAAGCCCGCGCCGGCAGTGTCGATCAAAAAGTCGATCACTGCGGATTTCTTGATCTGCCTGGAGGATGGGAAGAAGTTCAAATCGCTCAAGCGCCACCTGCGCACGGCCTACGACATGACGCCCGATGAGTATCGCGCAAAATGGGGCCTGCCGCCGGACTATCCGATGGTTGCTCCTGCCTATGCCGAAGCACGATCGAACCTGGCCAAGTCCATGGGGCTCGGGCAGCAGCGTCGGAAGAGTTCGCGCGGCAAGGCGGCCTAGCACTGGAGCGGGCGTGCGCTCGCCGAGGCTTGGACGCCGTGTCCTCTTCGAGAGCGATCACGATCCCGACTTTCTTGTTCTGGCAACGACGGACAGGCAGTCGGCGAAGGAAGTGACGACTGCACGATGAAGTCAGCATCCACCCAGATCGACCTGTTCGACGACGCACCCGGCTACAGGGAAGCGCCTCGGCCAGCGCCGCGAAAGCGCGGAGCCAACGCGCCGGCGCTGCCAACGGGCTGGAATGAAGAAGAAGCTGCGCAGCGGCTGGAGCAGGGCGGTCGCTACAGGGTTCTGCGCAAACTCGTGCCGCGCGCAGTGATCCCGCGAGCGGAAAGCGCGTTCCCAAACCTTGCGGTTTGGGTCGACACGGAGACAACAGGTCTCAATCACGCCAAGGACGAGATCATCGAAATTGGTGCAGTCGCCTTCACCTATGACAACGAGGGCGTGATCGGCGACGTCGTGGGCATCTATAGCGGCCTGCGCCAGCCCTCGGAGCCAATCCCGGCGGAGATTACGCGGCTGACGGGGATTACTGACGAGATGGTTGCTGGTCGCGAAATCGATGTTGCAGCGCTGGATGCACTTATCGAACCTGCCGATCTCGTGATCGCCCATAATGCCGCGTTCGACCGGCCGTTTTGCGAGAAACTCTCGCCGACCTTCGTCTCGAAGGCCTGGGCATGTTCCGTCAAAGAGATTCCGTGGGCGGATCTTGGCTTTGAGGGCAACAAGCTCGGATATCTGGTCGGCCAATCCGGCCTGTTTCACGAAGGCCATCGCGCGACGGATGATTGCAACGCGCTGCTCGAGGTGCTGGCGAGGCCTGCGGGGGAGGGTGGCGCGCAACCATTCTCGGAACTCTTGCGTTCAAGCGAGCGTAGCCGCGTCCGCATCTATGCGGAGAACGCGCCATTCGACATGAAGGACCAACTGAAGGGTAGAGGCTATCGCTGGTCGGATGGAAGCGACGGCAGGCCGAGAGCCTGGTGGATCGAGATCGATGACGAGCTCGAAGAGGAGGAGCTCCGCTATCTCCGCACCGAGATTTATGGCTGGGAGGACGCTGAACCACTGATCCAGCGGCTTACGGCGCTCGATCGATATCGCGCCTAGCCGGCGCCCATTCCAGTAGGCGCCCCGGTGTGAATTTCGCCACGGAGCTTGACTCCTCGAAAGCGATCGTTCTCATAATGTTCTCATTCTTGAGGACGCACCCATGCCGCCAGTCGTGCTGAAACAGGCGCCTGCTCCGAAGCCTAAGGAGCAACAAATAGATTCCGTTCTGGCGGAGTTCGACGGCGACGCCCGGGCGGCCATCGGGGCCTTGCTTCACAACCGTGATGAGCTCTTGCGAGATGCCGATCGGGCAGCCTCACTGGGCTTCCTGCGCGGCCGGTTCTCGGAAGGAGCGCGGCCAGTTCGGGAATTGAAGGCATGAATGCCATCGCCCCGATCAGCTATCTCGCCGCGCTCAACCCGGCCCAGCGACGCGCGGTGATCCATGGGGTTGGCGCGGTGGCTTCCTCGCCCTTGCTCGTCATCGCGGGTGCCGGCTCGGGCAAGACCAACACGCTTGCGCACCGCGTCGCCCATCTCATGGTCAGCGGCGTCGATCCGCGGCGCATCCTGCTGATGACCTTCTCACGGCGCGCGGCTTCCGAGATGGCAAAGCGCGTCGAGCGGATCGTCCGGAAGGTGCTTGGCGAGGGTGCCGGCGTACTCGCCGACGCGCTCACCTGGGCAGGCACCTTCCACGGCATCGGCGCGCCTGCTGCGCGACTATGCCGAGCAGCTTGGTCTCGATCCGGCTTTCACGATCCATGACCGGGAAGATTCCGCCGACCAGATGAACCTGGTCCGGCACGAGCTCGGCTTCTCCAAAACGGAGTCACGGTTTCCGACGAAGGGCACCTGCCTGGCGATCTATTCCCGCTGTGTGAACGCCGAGCTGCCAATCGAAGAGGTTCTGCGCCCGTCCTATCCCTGGTGCGCCACCTGGGCGGCCGAGTTGAGGGAGCTCTTCGCAGCCTATGTCGAGGCGAAGCAGAGCCAGAACGTCTTGGATTACGACGACCTGCTGCTCTACTGGGCGCAGGCCGTGACTGATCCCGATATCGCGGCTGTCAACGGGCACCGAAGTTTCCCCAGATGTGGGCTTCCAAAATTCCCTACCTGGCAGGGTTTGGTTTCGGGGATCAGCCGGCGTCTTGATCGGTCTGGAGCCTTCCTGGCGGGCGGCCGCGGCGTTTGGGCGCCGGCGGCGGATTGATGAGGGCCTTGGAGCGAACATGCTCGGGAACGAGGTCGGCATGCTGGCGCAGCCGGTAGCTTGAGCCCTCGATCTGGATGACGACGGCATGGTGCAGCAGCCTATCCAGGAGCGCCGTGGCGACGACGGGATCGCCGAAGACCTCGCCCCATTCGGCAAAGCCGCGATTGGAGGTGAGGATCATGGCGCCCTTTTCGTAACGGGCGTTGACGAGCTGGAAGAACAGATTGCCGCCGCCGGGCACGACCGGCAGATAGCCGATCTCGTCGACGACCAGAAGCGAGGCACGGCACAGATAGCGGATGCGCTCGCGCAACGTCCCGTCCTTCTCAGCCTTGGCGAGCGAGGTGATGATGTCGGCGAGCGTCGAGAAGGCGACGCTGCGCCCGGCCTTGACCGCCTCGACTGCCAGAGCCGTGGCGAGATGGCTCTTGCCGGTGCCCGGCGGCCCGAGCAGATGCACGACCTCGGCCCTGTCGATGAACTTGAGCTCGGCCAGCGCCAGGATGCGGTTGCGATCGAGTGAGGGCTGGAAGCTGAAGTCGAAGCCGGCCAGCGTCTTGATCGCCGTCAGCCGCGCCATCATCAGCGCGGTCTTCACACGCCGGTTCTCGCGCACCGTCAGTTCCTCGACGAGCAGGGTATCGAGGGCTTCGATGCCGTCGATCTCGCCCTGCTCGATCCGACGGAAGGTGGCGTCGAGAACCTCGAGCGCGCGCGGCATCATCGACGACAGGTGGAAAGCCTGAAGCTGCGGGGCGCGCCCCGCAGCTTCAGGCAAGGACGCCAGCCAGGGAATTTTCGGCGCCCACTTTCAGGGAGAATTCAACGCCCAGCGACAGCGGCGGACATAGGCGGCCGCTTCGATCACGTCATGGTCGATGAGTATCAGGACACGAACAGGCTGCAGTCTTCGATCCTGCTGGCGTTGAAGCCCGACGGCCGCGGCCTGACGGTCGTCGGCGACGATGCCCAGTCGATCTATTCGTTCCGGGCCGCGACCGTCCGCAACATCCTCGATTTCCCCGCAGCCTTCGTGCCGCCTGCAGAGGTCATCACGCTCGATCAGAACTACCGCTCGACCAGCGCCATCCTCTCGGCAGCGAACGCCGTTATCGATCTGGCGGCCGAGCGCTTCACCAAGAACCTCTGGACCGATCGTGCGACCGGCTCGCCGCCGCAGCTCGTCCATGTTCGGGACGAGGCCGATCAGGCGCGTTTCATCGCCGAGAAGGTTCTGGAGAACCGAGAGGGTGGCTCGACGCTTAAGCAGCAGGCGGTGCTGTTCCGGGCATCCCATCATAGCGGTCCGCTGGAGATCGAGCTCACGCGCCGGAACATTCCGTTCGTCAGGTTTGGCGGCCTCAAGTTCCTGGATAGCGCCCATATCAAGGATCTGCTGGCACTACTGCGTTTCGTCGAAAACCCGCGCGATAAGGTCTCCGGCTCCGGGTCCTGCAGATCCTTCCGGGCATCGGTCCAACCTCCGCGCAGCGCGTCCTGGAACATGTTGCGCAGGCCTCAGTGCCGCTCGAAGCTATGGAAAACGCTCCGGCTCCGCCGCGGGCGGGCGACGACTGGGCGTCGTTCGTCGACGCAGTCGGCGAGCTGCGCGCCGGCACGGCGGGTTGGCCGGCCGAGATTGAGCGAGCCCGTCGTTGGTACGAGCCTCACCTGGAGCGCATCCACGAAGACGCCAGCACAAGGCAGGCCGATCTCGTGCAGCTCGAACAGATCGCGAGCGGCTATCCGTCGCGGGAGCGCTTCCTAACCGAATTGACGCTCGACCCGCCGGACGCGACCAGCGACCAGGCCGGGGTGCCGCATCTCGATGAGGACTATCTGATCCTCTCGACGATTCATTCGGCCAAGGGCCAGGAATGGAAGTCGGTCTTCGTCATGAACACGGTCGATGGCTGCATTCCGATCGACGCAGCCTGACGGAATGTCACCTTCCGGACCGAGATCGAAGGGGCAATATCGACCCATCTCGGACATTTGAAAGGTCTGCTTACGGCCACCTGGCTGCGGCTGCGCGAGCCCAGCGCGGCAGCCGCGTTTGAACCTGTTTCAGAACCTGACGGCGAGGACGCCCTTGAAGGCGTGGTCCTGGGCGTCCTCGGCGAGCTGGCCGGTATAGGAGACGCCGAGCGTGGCGCTCTGGCTGATGACGAGGTCGAGCCCGGCCTCGACGAGCGCCGCGTTCTTCGCGATCGGCAGGCCGGCGACAGTGAAGCTGCTCGACCCGGCGAAGGCGAGCGTCGCCTCCGGGTCGACGTCGCCGAAGGCGTGGCGCCAGGCCAGCCCGCCGCGCAGGGTCAGGTCCATGCCCTGCAGGCCGAAGCTGGTCGAGGCGCGCAGGCCGAGCGTCGAGTAGCCCAGGCTGGTGTCGTCGCTGCGGGCGGAGAGCGCCGCGGCGCCACCGGTCTCGTTGAAGCCGTCCGTGTGCAGGTTGACATAGGCCAGGCCGGCGAAGGGTTCGAGGGCGACCCGGCCGAGGTCGACCCGGTAGCCGAGCTCGCCGAAGACCTGCGCCGTGCCGGCATCGTAGTCGCTCTTCAGGCCGTTGCCAAAGCCGGCGAAGGCGACGGTGCGGCGGGTCGAGACGTCGTGCCAGGTGTAGCTCGCGCCGGTGCGCAGGCCGAGGGCGCCCCACTGCCCGCCGCCATAGAGGCCGAGATGGTAGTTGTCGCTCTCGCCCGAGGAGAGCCGGGCGTTCAAGTCGAACGCGCTGCGGCTGTAGCCGGCGATCACGCCGAAGCGCATGGCGTCGAACAGCGCCGCGTCCGCGCCGACGAGGAAGCCGCCGGTCGAGCGGGTCAGCTTGGCGGCGTTGCGGTCGCCGTCCGTCCGGCCCAGGCGCCGTAGCCCTGGCCCCAGACGGCGAAGCGGTCGGTGCTCAGCGCCGGCATCGGCCCTTTCACGCTCGGGGCGAGGTCGGCGCTGAAGCCGTAGTTCATGGTCGCCATCGGCTGGGCCCCGACCGCGCCGAAGGCGGCGCGCAGCCGGTCGTTGACGGCGTTGCGCAGGAGCCAGCTCTCGTCGACCAGCGCCGTCTTGGCCGAGGCGTGGACCTCGCCCGAGAGCCCGTCGAAGGCGGCTCGCGCACCTGGCGCATCGAGCATCAGCAGGCTGTTGTAGAGCGCCAGCGTGCCGCCGGCCTGCGGCAGCGTGTTCAGCGCGACTGCCGTGGCGTATTGGTTCGGCGTCGCCGCCACGGTCTGAAACACGGCCGGCGGAGCGTCGGGCGGCGTCACCGGCGGGGTGCCCGGATCGGTCGGAGGCGTCACTGGCGGCGTGCCCTTGACCTGGATGACGAGGTCGACCTGGTTGGGCTGCTGATCGACGGAGAGGTCGAGGAAGGCCGAGCGCGAGACCGCGCCGGCGACCGTGCCGCTGACCCCGCCCGCGGCGGTGAGGATCGTGTAGCGCTGGCCGTTGATGTAGCTGGTCTGCGGGTCGAGCGCGCTGACGCCGACCTGGCTGCCGACGATCGTCGCCGTCCCCGAGACCGCAATCCGGTCGGAGCCGCCATTGCCGGCGATCTCGACCCCGTAGGTCGAGCCCGGCGCCAGCACGAGGTTGCCGTTGACGGTGAGCGTGCCGATCGAATTGCCGGGCGCGATCGTGGCGCCCGACCGGACCTGCGTCGACCCAATCGTGCCATTGCCGCCGAGCGCCGCGCCGGCGAGCACCGTCACCGCCGAGTTCGCCAGCGAGCCGTTGACCGAGAGCCTGCCCGCCTCGACCGTGGTCTGGCCGCTGAGCGTGCTCGTGCCGGTGAGGTTGAGGTTGCCGGCGCCGCGCTTGGTGAAGGTGCCGACGCCGCTGATCGCATTGGCGAAGACAGCGTTGACCGGCTGGTCGATGACGAGCGCGGCATCGTTGACGATCGCGCCGCTGCCGAAGCTGGCCGCCGAGCCAACCAGCGTGCCGCCGATGATCGTGGTGCCGCCGCTATAGCTGTTCGTGCCGAACAGCATCTGCGTGCCGGCGCCGGCCTTCACCAGAGCGAGCGGCGCATCGCCCAAGTCGCCGTCCATGATCACGCCGCCATAGCTCGCCGTGCCGGAGGGCAGCGCGATGGTGAGCGAGCCGGCGACCGTGTCATGGCCATTGCCGACGGCGCCGCCTCCCGAGAGCGAGCGCACCGTGACGTTGCGACCATTCGCCAGCAGCGCGCCAGTGGCCCCGAGCGCCACGTCCGAGTTCGCCGAGAACGCCGTGTCGGAGGCGGCGATCAGCGTCACCCCGTCCGCGACGGCGGTTTGAGCGGTATAGCTGTTGTTGCCGGCGAGCTCGGCCGCGCCGATGGCGCCGCCCGTATTGGTAAAAAGGAGCCCCCCGCCGTCACCGACGTCGCTGATATTGCCCGAGAGCAGCATCACCTGGCCGTTGACGTCGATCGTCCCGCCCACGGCACCGAGCCCGATCGGATTGGCGAAGGAGTTGATGAAGCTCGTCCCGGCCCGGAAGGTGCCGCCGTTCAGCGTCAGCATGCCAGAGCCGATCGCGTCGGGGCTGCCGGCTTGCAGAACGCCCGCCGTGACCAACGTGCCACCGTTATAGGTATTGAAGCCGGACAGGACCAAGGTGCCAGCCCCGAGCTTCCTCAAGCTGCCCGATCCGGAGATATTTCCGGAGAAGCTGATGTCATTCGAACGGTTGAATGTGAGCGTGCCATCGTTGGTGACGTTGCCGACGATCGAGCCCGAGGTGCCGCCGTCGCCGATCCGCAATGCGCTCCCGACGGCGATCACCGTTCCGCCCGCGTAGGTATTGGTGCCCGTCAAAAACTGGGTGCCGCCGCCGATCGCCAACGCGCCCGACCCGGTAATTGACCCCGAAAAGATGCTGCTCGCATTTAAGATCGTCAGTGTCTTCGTGCCGAGTTCGACAGCGCCGCTGCCGGCGAGGAACTGGATATCAGAGCCCGCTGCCGCGATGCCGGAAATATCGAATGTGCCGTCGACCACGACACGGCTGGAGCCGGCAACTGAGCCGGTATCGGTCAGTGCCAGCGTGCCGGACTGGACCACCGTTTCGCCGGTATAGGTCTGAGCCGTGTTGAAGGTGACGGTGCCGGCGCCGACTTTCGTCACGCTGCCGACGCCGCTGAATGGACTCGCCACCGTCACCGCAAAGCCGTTGCTGTCGAGCGTCAGCCCGCCCGCGGCGATATTGAGCTGAGTGCCGATGAAGCCCGAAGCGACCCATGTCGCGTTATTGCTCAGAGCTCTCAGCGTTCCCTGGTCGAAATTGGCCTGCTTGGTGCCGAGCAAGCCGCGCAAGATTGCCGTCGTCTCCAGCGTGCCGCCGCTGCTGATATTCAGCGTAGCATTAGACGCTGCGCTACTTCCAAGGCGCACCCCGCCGAGAGCGGTGACTGTACCGCCGTCCTGAATGTTGAGCGTAGCGGAGCCATTGTTGCCGAGCGCAAGAACGCTGGCGCTCGTGTTCCATTTCGATCCGGGCCCGGTGACGGTTACGACGCCAACGCTTCCAGCAAAACCTCCGAGCAGAGTCCCACCACTGCTGTTGAGTGTGCTGCCGCTCTGGATCGTAAGATTTCCCAGCCCTGACGTCCCAACGACCAAGTTGGCGGTCGAACCGGTCTCCGCGCCGCCCACACCAAGGACGGTAACGTTGGGCGATGTGGTGTCGATGCTCGCGGCGGTGAGATTGGTCGGCACAGTGCCGGTGGACCAGTTCGTACCGTCCGTCCAGTCGGAGCTGGTCGTGCCGGTCCAGTTCTGCGCTGCTGCGGGCAGAGAGAACGCCAGCGCGAGAACTGCGCAACTGACGCCAGTAAGCAGTCTAGTATGCGTGATCGACCTAAGCTTCGAAACGCCCCCGCTGACGCCCGCGTCCATCTAAGCCCCGCATAGATCAAGCCATCCAGAGTTGCATTCTTCAGGGATTCGTCTTCCGCTGCCAATGACAGAAAGGCAACAGTAAAAACAGTCCGTTACGTTGAGCGCACCGGCAGGAACACGCCTTTCCCGGCCACGCTTGTTTCGCACTGCTGCGGTCGGCAAAGGGATGCGTCCCGGCGAACCCTCACCAATGTCCGGATTCTGGCAAAAGCCTGACTTCCGCTCACCACCGAGGCTGTCGTCTAATCGCAGCTCGAAGATCAAGCCTTTTTTTGCGGACTGGGATGTGGCTTGTGATTCAGCACCGAAGCATGACCCACCTCAAGTGATATCTAAACCAGTCAATTTAAGAGGTTATCTGCATTCTGAGAGGGGTCATGATCGGCGCCGATCATGACCCCTCTCAGAACGGCAATATGGCATTCAAGTCAGTAGGTTAAAGGCAGAATTCGCGGGGTCAGGCTTCGGCGCTTAATCACATACAACCCAAGCCGACTGCACTCCGCGCTCGGCTATCTCACCCCGCAGCAGTTTGAGGATCAACACGCCCGGCTCACGGTCAAAACCGCGGCCTGATCCTGTCTACTCGCAGGGGCGCACTCCAGGCCTGCCGCAAAGAACGCGCCAAAGCGGAACTTGGCTTAGCTCCCGGAGCCGGACGTCGGATGCCGGTGTTTAGCGTCGCGAGCTCGCAGCTCCAGCTATCTCTCACCACGATCCTGACCGGCAGCAGGCGGGTTGAAGCTCGATCCACCCAGGATCCGGATCAGGCTCTGCATAGGCTGTTGCTCCTTCTTGTCTATGCCAAGGTACAGGTCCGTCTGGCGATCTATCGAGAGCAGACATCGGAGGGGCCAGTAGAGATCCAAGCGCTCAACGAGAACAATTTCACTCGCTCCTGCGCTGTCACCCCGCCCCGAGATCACGCGAGTGCCCGGTGGTGAGCGCACTTCGGCGAGAGGTGATTGATGAAAGCGATTTTGACGTGCGAGGCGATGCTCCCTCGAGGCCGCGCCGCTGCCGCGATGGTCGTCATCATGGTGGCGTTCAACGGCACCTTCCTGACCGCGAACGGCCTTTTCATGCTGATCGCGCCACTGGCTTGGTACGAACTTGTCCCGGGCGTGACTGATACCGGCTTCTTCAACCAGCACTTCATTCGCGACATCGGGATGATCCAGATGTTCCTCGGCGTGGCGTTCGGCCTCGGGCTTTTCACGCCCCGGCGCCGTGTTGGACTATGGGCAGCCGCGACGTCCTGGCTTTGCGCGCACGCGCTCTTCCATTTTTGGGAGGTTGCCGTCGGAATCTGCTCACCTGCTGTCATTCCGCGGGACTTTCCGGCGGTAACGCTGCCGGCGCTTCTCGGATTGGCGCTGACGCTCTGGGCACTGCGGAATTCGATGGCTCGATCGGCAGCAGATCCTTTAAAACCCGCCACTCCGCTCCGCTCAGATCGCCCCGGCTCAATCACGCCTCCAAAAGGAAGCGTTGAATCAACCGCTCGATCCAGCGTCAACCAATTCGTCCACCCCGCTTGGCTCGCATGGACATATTCAGCGCTCATCGAAACGACTTATCTGGGTGGTGGGGGCGGGCAGCTTTCAGTCGCATTAAGGAACAGCCGACATCACTCGAATGGTTGCAGCGCAGACACGACGCCGTCGCGCATTTCGTCGACCGCCTGCGACACCTCCGTTCGCCGACAATGCAACTCGTCCTCGGCGCGTCCAAGATATGCATCTCGCGCGAGGGCGAGGATATCTGCGGCGCGGTCGGACAACTTCGCCCCTGCCCACTCCGCAGCACTATCCTTGGACACAAACTGACCTGTCGTGGCCGTATTCCACATGCGCGCCAGCGTCAGCAGCACGTTACGCTCGTCCCCTTCGACGGCCCGGATCAGTTCCGGCAGGAGATCACCGATCGCTTTGCGTATGATGGCGGACGGTATGACGGGAACCAAATCGGTGATGTCCGGGCCGATCAGGGGGACCGCTTCTTCTCTCGCCTGCGCGAGAAGCAGAGTGAACTCCGGGTTCGCCTCCGCTTCCGGGATGGCCCCACTTTCGAGAGCGGTCCGCAACCATTCGCCGTAGACGAACTCCGCTCGCGCCGGATACGGCATGCCTTCGAGATCGGTCCGTCGTATGATGATGACCTCAAGCGGCCGACGACCGAGCCTGTCGAAGGGGTAGTGCCCTGAAACAGCTAGGAGATCGGACGAGAGGTCCGCACGTATGGATGCGGGCACCTCCTCCTCCACGACAGCGAGCAGATCGACGTCGCTCCTCGTGCGCAGCCCTGCGGCTACGGCAGAGCCGTGCAGATAGACTGCCGAAAGAGAAATTCCGAGTCGATGTTTCAGAAGCGGCAATGCGCTTGAAGCTTCGGCTGGGACATTTGTTCGGTGGGTCGGCAGTTCCAAAACTCCCATGGTCGCGTCGCTGAGTTCGTTTGCTGCGCCGGAACGTGCGGCAGAACGGCAACTTTCGGCAACTCCTCAAACTCTCACAAGGTTCGCTTCTGAACGTCCGATTTTGTCCACGCCGCCTAGGCCGTGCCCGCCAATGGCGCGAGGAGATCAATGCTGCCGCGGGGGCAACAGCCCGGACGGTTTCACCAGATCTTCGAGAACCAGACCCCGTTCCTTCAGCACAGTCTCAAGGAGCGGCCGCAGTTCGCCGAGGCTTTCAGCAACGGCATCCCTTACGGTGTCGACGACGACCTGTGTACTCCGATCGATCTCTACGTTGAGCATCTCGCCCTCACGTTTGAAATCGAGGTTCGTTACGCGGCGCGTTTCAGGGATGAGCCAAATCTCGAACCAGCTTTCGGCCTTGTTGCATTCGGAGACCGTGAGGCTGCACCCGTTGATTGCGATGTAACCCTTCGCAAAAATATAGCGTTCAAAGGGCCTGGGAATGGAGAACCGGATGGACTTGTTGGCCCCGTATTCCTTGATGAGGTCGACTCGCGCTGCAAAGTCGATATGCCCTGAGAGAGGATGTCCGCCGATTTCGGCTCCATCTTTTGCTGCGCGCTCGACGTTGACCAACGTGCCGACCTCGCAGTCTCCCAGCGTGGTGACGGCCAGGCTCTGAAGCATGACGTCGAAAAGCACTCGCTTGGCAGTTTCGATGGTCGTCGCGGTCAGGCAAACTCCATCCACTGCCACGCTGGCTCCGATAGCCAGATCCTCGGTGAAGCCTTCGGGGAACTCGAGCGCAAATGTCCGAATGCCGTTGTCATCTTTGATGGCCTCAACCTTCGCAACCGCCTGAACAATCCCAGTAAACATTGCTTTCCTCGTCCTTGCGAGCCCGGGCCATCAGGCTCGATCTGATCGCAGAGCCTACCGATTGCGATAAAGCTCCCACGCGCCCGCATCGGGTGCGACGTCCGACGAGGCATCGGCCTCTTCCCTCACATCTGCCGACATTTCAAGCTCGCGCTTGGTGGGTGGGAGTGGCACGCGCTTAGCTACCGAGTTAATCACGCTGAGAGCTCCACGAAATCGTCATGTTGCGACGGAAATTTGAGTGCGGCCTCGAGCTCTTCTTCGCCATACTTTCTGCCTGTGGGAACGAACCCCAGGCTCGAATAGAATGGCTCCGGGCTCCCTTCGCCGATTCCGTAGCCGACCCGCAGTTCCTGGAAGCCGCGGAACTTGAGATCTCGCGCTAGCAGCTCGATGGCGGCCCTGCCAAACCCCAAACGCTGAAAGCGTCCACCGATCATGAACCGCCAGAGGAAGGCGCCCGGATATTCAATTCCGTCGTCGTGATCGCTCCCGATGTGCAGCATGATGAAGCCGACGATCGTTTCGTCTGCGTAGACTGCTCGGAACCAAGCGTTCTCTGAAAAATGGGCTTCCGCGATCGAGGAGCCATTGTCAGCAATCATGCTCCTCTGTGCGTCCGAAAGTGTCTCGCTAAGACAGCAAACGTCCCAGACGGTCTTTGCCGTAACACGACGGAAGGAGATGGAGGAGCTTTTGGATGGTAGTTCAGACATGGCGATCTCAAGCGTTAGTGAACTGGCGAACAGATTTCTCGCCGTGATAAGTCATTCTTCTTAGAAGCAGCTCTAGAGGGCCGTAGCCGATCACCAGCGCGGCGAGCGAGGTGATCATCATGGAGAGCGTTGCCAGCACGATGGCGAGCGGGATGAGCTGAAGCTGACCGAGTGCTCCAAACCAACCCAGGCCATAGCCTCCGAAGACAGTGCCAGCTATCACACCCTGGAGGACGTAGGCGGTTAGCGAGTTCTGTCCGGCGCGACGAACGATTTTCGGCAGGAGATGCGCGGCGTCAATCTTCACCAGCATGTGCAGATATATTGCCGCAAGGCTCGGAGCTCCAACTGCGAAGCTCAGGAAGCCTACCAAGCCCGGCAAGCCTTCGCTTTTCGAGAAGATCGCGAATGCCAAGTTTGCCGGAATAGCGAGCACCCAGAGCCATGGAACTGATCGGCCAAGCCTCCGGCGGCCGTCGCTGTCAGGTTCGAAGAACCTGGATTTCGCTGACGCGAGTCCTGCTAGGAAAGCTCCAAACGCCAAGGGGCCTTGAAAAAGCAGTAGGAAGCCTAGCGTTTCTGGCCATTCCGATACCCGGGCAAGGACACCTTGCCCGACGCTCCCGCCGGAGGGCTGAGGCAGCCCAGCGGTGCCCTGAGTCACAAATGCCAATGCGCCCAACGTGAGAAGTTCCACGACGATCATAAGGAACGCGAGCATGAGTAGGCGCCGGGGCGCCATGTTGCGGCACGGCCAGAGCAGCACGCCCAGGATCGCGTAGATCAACAGAATGTCTCCGGGAAACACCAAGGCGGCGTGGAGACAACCCAGAACAGCCAATGCGGCCAACCGGCGAAAATAGCGCCTGCCAAAAGACGCGCTGGCTCGCGCAGCAGCTCGTGATTGAAGTTCCACGCCCCAGCCGAAAACAAAGGAAAAGAGCAGAAAGAATTTCCCCTGGAACAGGAATTCGACGGCGAACGCCGCGAACCGATCACTTGTGCCCTGAGGCGTGCCTACCGCCTGAATCGCGGGCAAACCCAGAAAGGGGACGTTCACAACGCATATCCCGATCAGGGCAGCGGCACGGATTGTATCGACTTCGGTGGAACGGGAACTGGTAGCCATGTTGAGCACAAAATTGAGCGACTGCTCAAGTTCATATTGAGCGACCGCTCAATATGTCAAGCCGTGTTTAATCGGGCAGTGCGTTGAAGGATGTTGAAGTGTCTGGACGCTTGCGCCGTCGGCAAAACCGGTCCGTGCGAGCGGGTACGGGAGGTGGCGACAGTCGTGTCGCGCCAAGGCTTCGATGATCTGGCTGGGGCTTACTGCCGTGAACCAACCAACATCCGGGTTGCTTCAGCGACCTCGCTCAGGATTTCTCGAACAAGCGCTTCGGACGGCGCGAGAATTAAGGTGTCGGAATAGCCCATTGCCAGCGCGTAAAGCTGGCGAGCTGCGCGCTCTGGCGATCCGCAAGAAAACTGTCCGGTTCGATTTCCTTCGGCAATGATGCTTGCGAGAAGCGCCTGCCAGCGCTTGTTGACGGCGATATAGGCTTCGGCCAAGACGGGATCGTGCAGTGCTTCATCCCAAGCATCCAGCCACATCGCGATCCCGGTCTTGGATCCATCCGCCATGAACTCCCGAAAGAAAACCGCTAGTTTCTGGTCTGGATTTAGATTGGCCATGCCTGAAAGCAGGTCGTCATACTGTTCTTGTGCAAAGCGGTCGAATACTTCGTGGCGCAGCGTCTGCCAATTCTTGAAATAATGATAGACGTGGCTCCTGGCGATCCCGGCCTTCTCCGCTAGGTCCCGCGTCGATACATTCGCGAATCCTCGCTCGCTGAACAGTTCCAGTGCTGCCGCTAGGATCTGTTCGCGGGTGTTTCCCTCGGAAGATATCCGTGTTCGCAGCGCCATTCTCAGCCCCTTGCGCTTGAGCGCTCGCTCAATTACATATTTGAGCAATCGCTCAAATCATCCTATGATCCACACTCATCAGCTACCGCCATCAGCAGCTCGCGTCGAGGCTGAGCCCACCGCCACGAGCTCGCTCTCCCATATCGCCAGTTCGAATCCAGGAAAGCTAACGCTCACCCTGGCGCTGGTCGCATTGGAGAACGCGCTCTTTCTTGCGTACCCCCTCTTTGCGGGATTTGCAGTGAACGCGATCATTGCGGGAAATGCGCTGTCGGCCGCATCCTACGCAGGCATCGTCTTGTCGTTCTGGGTCGTGGGGGCAGCCCGTCGGGCAGTGGACACGCGCGTGTACACCGGCATCTATGCCGGGATCGCGGTTCGGGTCGCGCTGGAACAAGGCTCAAGAGGCGGGAACGTATCCACGGTTGCTGCGCGCGTCGTATTGGCGCGCGAGTTCGTCGACTTCTTCGACAAGCATCTCCCGACGATACTCACCTCGCTAGTTTCGCTCGTCGGAGCCGTTGGGATGCTCTTGATTCTCGAGCCTCTCGTTGGCGCGGTCAGCGTTGCAGCCCTGCTGCTGAATCTTATGTGGATGCCGCGCTTCGGGCGTAAGAACGAAATTCTGCACGGCCGATTGAACCGGCGTCTCGAGCAGGAAATCGGGATTATCGACGCTCAAAGTCGATCGGCGTTAGCCCGACACTACAAGGTGACGGCAAAGCTTCGGGTTCTTCTATCTGATCGCGAGGCGGCAGCTTACCTGGTGCTCGGCGTCGTTGCGGCGTCGCTTTTCGGCTTCGCGATCGTTCACATGGCGGGCTCGAGCAGCACGAATGCAGGCCACATCTATTCGGTCATAACCTACCTCTGGACGTTCGTCTCAAGCCTCGACGAGGCGCCGACGGTCATTGACCAGTTGGCCCGTCTTAAGAACATCGGCAAACGGGTTTCCGCCAACGCTGCCGCGCCAGGAGCATCGCCCGAATGGGCAACGGCAAATGCAGAAGTCGGTAACAAGGCAACGAGTTTAACGCCGTGAGCGCGCGAGGCTGTCTGTCTGCCAGTTCCAGATTCGAGGAAGCGAAGGTCAAAACGACGTTCTCCCGGGAGGTCGACGCCTTCTGGGATAGTCTATTCCAGCGAGTTCGGACGCCCGACTCCAAGCTCCAATACGGCCTCAACCGAGCTCTCGGAGAGGATATACGGATTATGATCCTCGAACATGCAGCGGGGGACGTGCGGGTCGTTATGTCGCCAGAGGTTTCCGCGCTTGTGGAGCCGCTTGGTCAAAACTGGACCGTTGAGCAGCTACAGAAGACCTTGGCTCATCAAGGCATCACGCTGAATGGCGCGGACCTGCTGCACCACTATTCCGAAGCCGAAACGCGGCGTCTGGCTCGGATGCCTATGCCGGAGGGAGTCAGACGGCTCGGCCCGGCGGACGCCGAATTGTTCGCAGCATTTCAGGCCGAAGTCTCGCTGCCAGATCTCGATGCGGCCTATGTCGAGCTGGAGCATTGGGCGGCTTTCGGCGCCTTTTCGGGTAAAAGGTTGGTGGCCGCGGGCAGCATCTACCCTTGGATGAACTCAGCGATCGGAGACATCGGGGTGCTAACCTTGGTCTCAGAGCGGGGGCGCGGTTTCGGTCGGAACGTCGTGCTGGCGATGTCTACTTACGCGGTCGGGGAGGGGTTACACCCGCAGTTCCGGTGCCAACGGGACAACAGCGCTTCTGCGGCCCTCGGCAAATCGGCGGGTCTGCAATTCTATGGAAACTGGACTGCCGAGCTCCGGAATGCAGTTGAATGAGATTTGTAGAACTCTTCAAATTCACAAATTCGGCCGAATATAACGATGCCTTCGAGAGCTGTGATCATAGGCGGGACCGGTCAAGTCGGGCTTGCAACTGCCCGACGCCTGATCGGCGATGGATGGGACGTGCAAGTTGTCAGCCGCGGGGCCACCGCCGTCCCGGATGGCTGTTGGCATATTGAAGCGGATGCCCGCGACGCAGACGGTTTGCACGCGATCGTGGGGACAGATACGGACCTGCTGCTTTCTTGCGTTGCCTTCGATGCGCTCGATGCCGGGTGTCTCGTGCACGCGGGCCGGTCGGCAGGGCGTATCGTGGCTATCTCCAGCGCCAGCGTCTATTGCGACAACCAAGCTCGAACGCTCGACGAAGCTGCTCGCGGCGGGTTCCCTTCGTTTTCTGTACCGTTGACTGAGCAAAGTCCAACGATACCTCCCGGGCCGGAAACCTACTCAACTCGAAAGCGCGCCATGGAGGCGCTGCTTCTCGGCAAATCGGCGTGCCCAGTCACGATACTGCGCCCCTGCGCGATTCATGGGCCTGAAAGCAAACACGCGCGAGAGTGGTGGTTTGTCAAAAGACTGCTCGATGGCAGAGCAGTCATCCCGCTCGCTTATGAGGGCAGAAGCCGTTTTCAAACGACTTCGGTCGCCGCTATTGCGGATGCAGTGGTCAAAGCAGTGGCGGGAGATTTGCCGGAGATCGCAAACGTTTCGGATGCGGACAGCCCGTCCGTTGTCGAAATCGGACGGGCCATCATGGCCATCATGGGGGTAAAAGCCGAATTGGTTGGTCTTTCGGATGACCCCGATTTCCCCCCAAGCCATGGCCTAACGCCGTGGTCGGTTTCTCAGCCAATGATAGTTCGTGGAGCCGCAACCAGCGCAACTAGATATGCAGAGGCAGCTGCGCCGGCAGTTCACTGGCTAGTTGAGTGCGTCACGAGCGCAAATTGGACCCAGATTCTTCCGCAGCTGGCTGCATATAAGAATGCTCACTTTGACTACGAGAAGGAAGATCTAGTCGTCATAACATCTGAATGTATCCATTTTCCCTAAATATTGTTCGGGAAAAGGCGAGTCGTGATTATTAAGGCGACAGAAGATGGGGTGCTAAATGCAAATTCACGCAATCATTCTTGCTCAACATGGCGGACCTGAGGAGCTGCGTTTGGCGGTTGCCGATCTGACTCCTCCGGGCCCTGGCGAACTCTTGGTCAGGCATTCGGCCATCGGCGTGAATTTCCATGACTGCTACGTTCGGTCGGGGCTATACAGAACGCTGAATTTGCCCGGAATTCCAGGAATTGAAGCTGTTGGGTATGTGGAAGCGATCGGAGCCGGCGTGACATCTCACCAGGTCGGCAACCGTATCGGTTGGGTCAGCGGAAGATATGGGGGTTATGCCACACATCGCCTTTTACCTGCTTCCGAAGCGATCTCGCTGCCTGAACAGCTAGGTGATGCCGAACTCGCTGCTACACTAATGAAGGCGCTCACCGTGAGCGTTCTCGTTACTCGCGCGCACGCAGTTAGGGCGGGCGAAACGGTCCTTGTTCATGCGGCTGCTGGAGGCGTCGGCCAATTGCTCACCAGTTGGTGCCGACATATCGGGGCCAAGGTGATCGGAACTGTGGGCAGCCGTGAAAAGGCTGCGGTCGCCGAACGAGCTGGTGCGCTCCATACCATTCTTTACCGGGAAGAGGACTTCGTGGAGCGGGTGAGAGCACTGACGGGAGGAGAGGGAGTGGCAGCGGCCTTTGACGCAATCGGGAAGGATACATTTCAGGGGTCGATGGAATGCCTTGGTTTTCTGGGAACATTGGTCAATTACGGGCAGGCATCAGGGTCCGTAGGGCCTTTTGCCCCGAGCGCGCTCGCTGACCGGTCGCTTTCGGTTGTCCGGCCCATTCTGTTTCATTACATGCGCTCCGAAGCGCAGCTCAGGGCCTTGTCCAAGAGCGTTTTCGACGCATTTCAGAATGGCGTCATTCAACCCATCGCTCCTCTGACGCTGCCGCTTTCAGAAGCCGCGCAGGCTCATGAAATGCTGGAAGCTGGGCGCAGCCCCGGCGGCATAGTCTTAATACCGTGATGCTGCTGCGCGCGGGCACATTCATGCTGGAACGCCAGGAGCGCATTTGGCCGGGCGGGCGCCTAGAGCGGATTTCCTGCGGTGTTCTGAACGGCATTTCGATGATGCCATCCTATCGAAGCGCTTTCGAGACATCAGAGATCAAAGAACACCGGTTCTCCCATCAGCTTGGCCTTGCGCCCCAGAAGAGGGGAATGCCGCGCGGAAGGTCGGTGATGCTCGTGCGCCGGACGCTCTGCGTCTTCCACTGCCCCAGCGGGATGAAAGGTACATCCTGAAAAGCATGTTCCTGGATGGCTCGGCAGATTCGCTGACGTTCGGCGAGGTCAGGCGCATCGAACCAAGCGTCGCGCAGCCGCTCAATTTCGGGCGAGGTCAGCCATCCGCCGGCCGCCTTGCCATCGCCGCGCAGGCTGATACTCACGGCCGGATTCACTAGGTCGTTGCCCGACCAAGTGCCGACGAAGGCGCTCCAGCCGCCGCCCTCGACCGGCTGCTGGCTGGCGCGCCGCTGCATCACTGTGCCCCAATCGGTCGAGACATAATCGACATTCATGCCGATGCGCGTAAGCAAATCCTGCGCGACCTGGGCGAGCGCGTTGATCGCGTCGATGTTCGAGGCGGCGAGTAGGACGACCCGTTCACCGCGATAACCGGCGGCGGCGAGCTCGCGCTTGACTTTGGCAAGATCGCGCTGACCGAAGAGTCCCGCCATCCCGGCGTCGCTCGCCATGGGCGTTCCGGGCGTGAAAAAGCCGACCCGGTCATTCCACATAGCTGGATCCTCACCGGCGACTGCCTGCATGAACGGCGCCTGATCGACCGCACCGAGCACAGCACGCCGGATCGCCGGGTTGTTGAAGGGCGGATGAAGATGGTTGAAGCGGAATACGCCGACCGAGCCTGCGGGGTCGAGCGTCTCAACGGCGACGTTGCTGGCGCTCTTCATCAGCGGAACGAGGTCAGGCGGGGGAGCTTCCCACCAGTCGATCTCTCCTGATTGGAGGGCCGCCGCAGCCGTGCCGGCGTCGGGAATGGTTATCCACTCCACCCGGTCGAAATGGACGACCTTGGGACCGGCGATGAAGCTTGGCGCGCCGGAGGCCGGGACATAACGATCGAACTTGGCATAGGCGGCCGAGGCGCCTGGTACCCGCTCGGAAGCGAGGAAGCGGAACGGCCCGCTGCCTATGACTTCGGTGATCTGCGTGGTCTGCGGGGTCAGGGCAATCCGCTCCGGCATGATCGCGCACATGTACGGGCTTGCCTTACCGAGCGCGGCGGGCAGCAGCGGGAAGGGGCGCTTCAGCCGAAACCGGATCTCGCGGTCGGACGCGGCGGAAAGCTCGTCCGTCGCAGCCAGGAGCTTCTGTCCGAATGCGTCCGCATTGGCCCAGCGCCGGATGCTGGCAACGCAGTCCTGCGCGCGCACCGGCGTGCCATCATGGAAGAGCAACCCCTCCCGTAAGGTCAGCCGCCACAGAAGGCCATCGTTCTCGACCACATGGCCCGCCACCATCTGCGGCTGCGGCTCGAAGCTGGAATCCAGCCCATAGAGCGTGTCGAACACCATGAAGCCGTGGTTTCTCGCGATATAGGCGAGGGTCCAGACCGGATCGACGAAGCTCAGATCCGCATGCGGGGCAAAGCGCAAGGTGCGGGTGCGATTGGATTGCGCATGGCTAACGCACGGCATGGCGAGGCCTGTGGCGGTCGCGCTCGCTCCGGCGATGAACTGGCGGCGGTGCATGCTCCTGATCTCCCTTCAGTCGATGGTCCCGTGACGTCTCGCAAGCGGTGCGGTGAGGCGGGCCTCAGGCGCTGCCATGCACGAGCCTGCCCTGGAACCAGGTTGCCAGTACCTTAGTCTGCGCGATTGCCAACGGATCGATCGTCATCAGGTCACGGTCCAGCATGATCATGTCCGCCGACAATCCCGCCGCGAGCCGGCCGGTGCGATCGCTAAGGCGCATGGCTGCGGCGGGGTTGGTCGTATATAGCGGCAGGACCTCGGCTACGCTCACGGCCTGGTCGGGGGCGTGCGCGCCCTCATAGCACCCGGTCGGATCGCGGCGGGTGACGAGACCGCACATCGCCTCCCAGGGATCGAGGTCGGGCGCGATCGTGCGCCAATCCGAAGCCGCGACGACCGCCGCGCCGGCGGCGAGGATGTCGCGCACCGGCCAGACCGTCGCATAGCGCTCGGGCCCTACCATCCGCTGATGCGTCAGGCTCGCGGAATTCGGATGCCAGAGCGGCGGGCACATGTCGTGCAGGACGTTGAGCTCGGCCAAGCGTGGAATGTCTGCTGCCGCGATGAACTGGCCATGGGTGATCTGGTGCTGCGGCCCTCCGGAGCCGTTGCGGCGGCGTACTTGCTCGACGGCGTCGAGCACCATTCGGATGGCACGATCGCCGACGGCATGGACTTTCACGCCGAGGCCATCGCGATCGAAATCCGCGATCGTCTCGGTCAGCTCGTCCAGCGTCAGCGAGGTCGCGACCGGCGGCTCGTCGGGCGCGCTGGCATAGGGGGCTAGCATCGCGGCCGTGCGCAGCGAGGGCACGCCATCGAGGAAGATCTTGGCGAAGTCGGCGTTCATATGCGGGCCGCAGAGTTCACGGCGCTGCTCACGCATGATCTTGGCCTCGTCGGCCGAATAGCCGGAACAGGTCGGGCTCAGGGCAAGATGGAAGGCGGCCCAGCAGGTCAAGGCGTTGGCATCGTCGAGAGCCTTGTAGAACTCCAGCGCCTCCAGGCTCGCCGAGGCATCGGCGAAGCCGGTGATGCCGAGGCTGTTGAGATAGGCGATCGAAGCGCGCGCCGCCTCGGACTTTCCGACTGCCGACAGCTCCGGAATGGCGGCGGTGACGCCCCAGGCCCCGGATTCAACGAGCAGGCCGGTCGGGCTCCCGTCTGCGTCCTTGACGATCTCGCCATCGGGCGGGTTCGGCGTCGCAGCGTCGATGCCGGCGATCCGCAAGGCCGCGGAATTGGCGAAATGGCCATGGCCGCTGAGATGCTGCATTACCACCGGCCGGTCGCCACTGACTGCGTCCAGGGCCGCGAGCGCATCGGGCTCCCGCATCCGCTGCAATGCGACCGCGCCATAGGAGTTGGCGACGACCCAATCGCTCGCATCGCCGCGCGTGCAGGCTTCTCCGATCTTGCGCAGGATCGTGTCGAAGTCGTCGGCCGTGCCGATCGCCGTCGTGTGCAGACGCGCGATCATGCTGGAGAGGAGGTGGACGTGAAAATCGATCAGCCCCGGCATCAGCATGCGGCCGCCGAGATCGATGAGATGGGTTCGCTCGCCGCGGAGAGGCTCGATTTCCGCCCAGCTGCCGACCTTGATGATCTTGCCGTCGGCGATGGCGAGAGCCTCGGTTAGCGGATTGGCCGCGTCCATGGTGCGGATCACGCCGTTGTGCAGGATCGTTTCGGCTGCAGGATTGGGCATCGGTCTTCCAGGCTCCTCACGGGCGGTCAACAGGCTGCGTGGCGCGGGCTCTCACAATGTCCGCGCCAAGCGTGGGTCGAGCATGTCGCGCAGGCCGTCGCCGATCAGGTTGATGAACAGCACGGTCGTCCCGAGGAAGAGGCTCGGATAGAGCACGACCCAGAAGGCGAGCTGCACGACATTGCGCCCTTCCGAGATGACGCTGCCCCAGGTTGGCGTGGTCGGCGGGATTCCAAGACCAAGGAAGCTGAGATAGGCTTCTGACAGGATCGCGGAGGCGCAGACGAAGCTCGCTTGGACGATCAGCGGCGCGATCGTGTTCGGCAGCACATGCCGGATCAGCAGGCCGGGGAAGCGAACTCCGCTGAGGCGCGCCGCCTCGATATAGGGCTGCTCTCGGATGCTCAGCACGACGGAGCGGACGAGGCGCACGACGCGCGGAACCTCCGGGATTGCGATCGCGACGACGACCGTGGTGATGCTCGGCTTGACGATGGCGACGAGCGCGACGGCCAAGAGGATGCCGGGGATCGCCATCATCCCATCCATGATCCGCATCAGGATCGCATCCGCGACGCGGTTGAAGCCGGCGACCATGCCGATCGCGAGGCCGAGGCAGACCGAGAGGGCGGCGACGCCGATGCCGACGGTGAGCGAGACCCGCCCGCCCCAGATGACGCGGCTGAAGACGTCGCGGCCGAACGGATCGGAGCCGAACAGCCAGGCGTCGCTCGGCGGGCGCAGCCGGGCGCCCGGATTGATCGCGACCGGATCATGCGTCGCGACCAGCGGCGCGAACAGAGCGAGCAGGATGATCGCCGCCAGGCCGATGCAGCCGAGGATGAACAGGGGATAGCGCCGGAGCCAATAGTTCAATGTCTTGGAACTGGCGCTCTTGCGAGGGGCCTCGATGGCGATGCTCATGGGCTCGTTCTCAATAGCGGATGCGCGGATCGAACAGTGAATAGGACAGGTCGATCAGCAGGTTGATCAGCACGTAGAGCGCCGACAGCACGAGGATGACCCCCTGCAGGATCGGGAAGTCGCGGCGGATGATCGCGTCGATCATCAGGCGGCCGATGCCGGGGATGGCGAAGACGGTCTCGGTGACGACGATGCCGCCGAGCAGCGAGGACAGCCCGATGCCGACCATGGTGACGATCGGCACGGCGGCGTTCTTCAGCGCGTGCACGGCGAGGATGCGCGGCGTCGCCATGCCCTTGGCGCGGGCGGTGCGCATATAGTCCTGGTTCAGCACGTCGAGCATTGTCGCCCGGGTCATGCGCGTCAGCAGGGCGATGTAGATGAAGCTGACGGTCAGGCTTGGCAGCACGATGTGCTGGAAGAATTTCGCCGGCCCCGCCGACATCGGCTGATAGCCGCGCACCGGGAACCATTTCAGCTCGACCGAGAACTTGAAGATCAGGAGATAGCCGATCAGGAAGATCGGCATCGAGAAGGCGATGACCGCGAGCGTCATGATCAATTGATCGATCCAGCTGCCGGCCTTCCAGGCGGCGATCACGCCGAGCGGAATCGCGACGATCACCGCGAAGGTCATGATCGTCAGCCCGATGATCAAGGTCGGCTCGATCCGCTGCGCGATCAGTTGCGACACCGGCATCTGGTTGAACAGCGATGTCCCGAGATCACCCTGCAGCACCTGCCAGAGCCAGCCGAGGAACTGCTCGGTGATCGGGCGCTCCAGGCCGAGCTGCTCGCGGATGCGACGCAAATCCTCGGGTGTCGCGAGGTCGCCGCCGATCAGCGCTGCGGGATCGCCGGGCGTCAGATGCAGCAGCATGAAGACGATGACCGCGACGGACGCCATCACCGGGATGGTCGCGAGCAGGCGCTTGACGATATAGGCCAGCATCGGTGGCTCCGTTCCAGGGCTTCAGGCGGGCCGTGCGCTCCGCCGATGTTCCGCCGGCGCGCCGAATGCGCGGTCACGGCAGAGGAAGGGCGGCGCATGCAGGATGCACGCGCCGCCGGCCGCTCACTTCTTGCTGACGTTCCAGAACAGCGGGATCGGCGAGTCGATCAGGCCCTCGACCGATTTCCGGTAGGCGGTGAGCTGCTTGTACTGGCCGGTCAGCCCGTAGATCGCGGCGGCGTAGGCCTCCTGCTGGATCTTGTCGGCGATGGCGCCCTGCTCGGCCTCAGGCGCCTTGAGGAAGGCGGCCCGCAGCGTCTCGATCGCGTCGTTCTTCGGCCAGCCGATCGAAGCCTTGCCGACGCCGCCGGCGCGCAGGGCGTTGTTGAGGAAGGGCACGGAATAGTTGGAGCTGTCGGCATATTGCGGGCCGATGTTCCAACCGCCCTGAGCGATCGGCTCCTGCTTCAGCATCAGCGCGAAGATGGTGGCGCCGTCCGTCGCCCGGAGCTCGACATTCATGCCGATCGCCTTGAGATTGTCGAACAGCACGACCGTGACCGGATGCAGGATCGCATCGTCGACCGCGTCGAGCAGCACGACCTTCTCGCCCTTGTAGCCGGAGGCCGCGAGCGTCTTCTTCGCCTTGTCCAGGTTCTTCTTGAACAGCAATTGCTCGGGCGCGAGGTCCCGGCCGAAGCGGGTACCGCAGAAATAAAAGCTGCGGCAGGGCTCCCAGCTGCGCTTGTCGTCGCTGAGCACGCGCAGATATTCGCCCTGCTCGATCGTCTGCAGAACGGCGCGCCGGACCTTCTCGTTGTCGAAGGGCGGATGGATATGGTTGAAGCGGATCATCGTCTGCATGCCGAAGGGATCGACGGCGCGGACGGTGATGTCCTTGTCGTTCTGCAGCGTCGGCAGCAGGTCGGAAGGCGGGTGCTCGAGCCAGTCGACCTCGCCGGCCAGCAGCGCGGCCGCGGCGGTGGCGCCGCTCGGGATGAACACCCACTCCATGCGCTCGACCTTGGCTGTCTTGCCGCCGGACATGAAGTCGGAAGGCTCGGAGCGGGGCTTGTAGCCCTTGAACTTCTTGTAGACCGCCTTGTCGCCCGGCATCCATTCGTCGCGCGCGAAGATGAAGGGACCGGAGCCGATCACCTCCTTTATCTGCTCGAAGCCGCTGGTCTTGGCGATGCGCTCGGGCATCATGAACGGTACCGGCGAGCCGGTCTTGGCCAGCGCCGAGAGCACATGGCCGAACGGCTCCTTCAGGATGATCTCGAAGCTGTCGGTCCCGGTCGCCTTGATCTCGCCGGCGGCGGCGATCAGCGCTTGGCCGATGGAATCACGCTGGCCCCAGCGCTTGATCGAGGCGACGCAGTCGGCGGCGGTGACGGGCGTGCCGTCATGCCAGGTCAGGCCCGGCCGCAGCTTGAAGGCGTAGCGCAGCTTGTCGTCCGAGACGGTCCAGGTCTCGACCATCTGCGGCTTGACCTGGAATTTCGAGTCGAAGGCGAACAGCGTGTCGTAGACGAGATAGCCGTGGTTGCGGCTGTTGTACTCCAGCGACCAGATCGGATCGATGACGCGCAGATCGGTCGCCGCGGCGAAGCGGAACGTGTCCTTGTCCTGTGCGGCGGCGATCGTCGCCAAGCTAGCTGCGAGCACGACGCCAGCGACGCGCACGGCACGCGCAAAACTTGTCCGGATGTTCATTGTCTGAGCTCCTCACCTGAACGAGATCACGGGTCGCGCGCTCTGCGGCGTTTGATCGACCGGTGCCGGTGAGGAAGGCTCGATATAACGAGGATTGAAACCCTCGCTATCGCCAACCGCCTGATCTTTGAAGCCTGAGGCCATGCCTCTGGGATGTCAAGCATTCTCCGATAGTTGCGACAATCCCGAACCGACACCCTGCGGTAGAGCGAGCCGGCCCTCCACAGCTTCCAGTCCGCTGAAGGGATCGTCAAGCAGATGATCGAACTCGGCGAACTCGACGGGGTAGTGGAAGGATGGCAGCGCCACGGCCAGATGCAGGCATTGCGCCGCAATCAGGCGCGGGCCGTAGGCGGTCCCGACCCGGTAGGCTCGCCCCGCCGCCTCGCAGATCTGCGCGGCGATGAAGACCTTGCCGATCCCCCCGAGCACGGAGCTCTTCAGGTTGAAGCTGTCGCAGGCGCCTTCGGCGATCAGCGTGACGATGTCGCGCAGCGAGCGGATGGCCTCGTCGGCCTCGATCGCGATCGGGCTGCGCTGCGAGACGAAGGCCAGGCCCGCAATGTCCGTAGCGGGAACCGGCTGCTCGACGAGATCGATGCCACGGCGGGCGATGCGCTCGATCATGCGCAAGCCGGCTTTCGGCGTGTAGCTCTGATTGGCGTCGGCGGAGAGGCGGATGCCGGGGCCGACGCTCTCGCGCACCGCCCTGACGCGCGCCTCGGCAAGGTCGGCATCGCCATCGACCTTCACCTTGAGGCAGCGATAGCCGAGCCCGGCGAGTCTGGCGGCATCGGCGGCCATGCCCGGCGGGTCCTTGAGCGGCAGGATGCGCTGGAGCTCGATGCTTTGCCGCCGCGCGCCGCCGAAGAGCACATGCAGCGGCACGCCCAAGGCTCGGGCTGCCAGCTCGTGGAGCGCGCTGTCGATACCGGCCTTGACTGCTTCGTGGCCGGAGAGGGCCTTGTCGAGGCGATCCCGCGTTTCGGCGTAACGCAGTGGATCGGCGCCGAGCAAAGCGGGGCGCAGCACTTCGATGGCGGCCTCCGAACCGGCCAGGTCGTCGGCATAGAAGGCCATCGCCTCGATATGCCCTTCGCCGACGAGACCGGAAGCGGCACGCAAGGTCACGATCAGCCCGTCGAGGCGAGGGATGCCGCCCAGGGCGAAGCGCCAGGCCGGGTCCTGCTGCGGCTGGACGCAGCGCCTGACCTCGACCGCGACGATCTGGTCGGCCTCGGTGGAAAGGGTAGCCATGACCAAGGTGCTCCTAGCGGCTCGCCGAGCCGAGAAAACTGAGGATTTCGCGGTTGTAGAGTTCCGGTACCTCCCACCAGGGCGAATGGCCGGAATCGGGGAGGATCGTCAGGCGCGCGCCGGGGATCCGATTGGCGATCAGGCGCGCATTGGCCGGTGGGGCGTAGAGATCAGCATCGCCGGTCAGGACCAGGACGGGAAAGTCGAAGCGCGGGAGGTCGGCCCAGCGGACGCGATTGGCGAAGCGCAAGGGGACGCGCTCGATGCCGGAGCGCGCCAGCATCGCATTCCAGCGGGCCACGCCCTCCGGGCATTGCGCCCGGTAGGATGGGCCGAGCTCGCGGAAATCATGGGGTAACTGCTCGAATTCAGGCGGCAGCAGCCGGTGCAGCATTGCCTGATAGTCGTCGTCGACCAGTCCGACGATGCTGCTGGAGATGACGAAGCTGAGCAGGCGCTGCGGGTGCGAGACCGCGAAATCGGTCGCGACCATGCCGCCGGCGGCGGTACCGATCAGGTGGCAGCGATCCAGCCCGAGCGCATCGACCAGCCGGAGCAAGTCGGTCGAGGCCGGCGTCGTCGCGGGCTCGTCGCCGTCGCCGGAGCGGAAATGCCCGCGCCGGGAATAGCCGATCACCCGATAGCCGGCTTCCGCGAAGACCGGCCATTGCAGGTCCCAGCACTCGCCGCTGCCGGCCGAGGCATGCAGCAGCACGATGGCGGGGCCGTCGCCGCCGGTATCCCAGACCCATAGCCGGACGCCATCGCCGACATCGACATGGGCTTCGTGCCGCGAGGGGCCGTGGGACAGGGCGGCGTTCACCGGCTCAATCCGCTTTGAAGGCGATGGCGTCGGCCTCGATCAGCCAGGCGGGATTGGCGAGGCCGCTGACCACGAAGGCCGTTGTTGCCGGCGGCTTGTCGGAGAAGTAGCCGTTGCGGATGCCGGCATAGCCGATGATCTCCTCGGCACTGCGGCAATAGGCGGTGATCTTGACGATGTCGTCGAAGCCCATGCCGGCCGAGGCGAGGACCGCGCCGATATTGTCCATCATCTGCCGGACCTGGTCGTCGAAGGCCTCTGGAATGGAGCCGTCGAGCCGGACGCCGACCTGCCCGGCGATGAAGAGCTGGCGGCCGGGGCCGCGGGTCTCGACCCCGTGCGAATAGAGATTGCGGGCGGGCGGCGCGAGCGTGCCGGGGTTGTGCTGGAGCGTGGGCATGGTCGTCTCTTGCGGTTGGAAGGGGATGGTTCAGGCGCCAACCTGGCTGACGAACTTGGTCGAGAGATAGGCTTCGAGCCCCTCCGTGCCGCCTTCGCTGCCGTAGCCGGAATCCTTGATGCCGCCGAACGGCGTCTCGGCCGCGGCGAGGCCGAAATGGTTGATCGAGACCATGCCGCTCTCGAGCCCGTCGGCGAATTGCGCGGCGCGCCGGGTCGAGCGGGTGAAGGCGAAGGCGGCGAGGCCAAAGGGCAGGGCATTCGAGCGCTCGATCGCCTCGTCGACCGAGCCGACCCGCACCAGCGCCGCCACTGGCCCGAACGGCTCGTCGCGCATGATGCGGGCGCTGTCGGGCACGTCGGAGAGCACGGTCGGCTCGAAGAAGAAGCCCTCATTGCCGATGCGGCGGCCGCCGGTTTCGAGCCTGGCGCCGTGCTGGACGGCGTCGGCGACGAAATCCTGCAGCGCGTCAAGCCGGCGGGCGTTGGCGAGCGGGCCCATCTGCGTGCCCTCGGCCGCCCCAGCGCCAACCTTGACCGCCTTGGCGGCCTCGGTGAAGGCGGCGCGGAAGCCGTCATAGACGGCGTCCTGCACGTAGAAGCGCGTCGGCGAGGCGCAGACCTGGCCGGCATTGCGGAATTTCAGGCCGACGCCGAGCTTCACGATCGCGTCGAGATCGACATCGTCGCAGACGATGAAGGGGGCGTGGCCTCCAAGCTCCATGGTGGCGCGCTTCGCCTGCGCCCCCGCCAGCGCGCCGAGGTGCTTTCCGACCGGAACCGAGCCGGTGAACGAGACCTTGCGGATCACCGGCGAGGCGATCAGCCGTTCCGAGATTTCCGCTGGCACGCCGAACAGGATGTTGAGCACGCCCTCGGGCAGGCCAGCCTCCTGGAAGCATTTGGCGAGCTCGATGCAGGCCGAGGGCGCCTCTTCCGGCGGCTTGGCGATGATCGAGCAGCCGGCGGCGAGCGCTCCGGCGATCTTGCGGACGAGCTGGGCGAGCGGGAAGTTCCAGGGGCTGAAGGCCGCGACGGGGCCGACCGGCTCTTTGACCACGATCTGGCGTGCGCCGGGAATCCGCGAGGGGATCACCCGGCCATAGGCGCGCCGGCCTTCCTCGGCATACCACTCGATATGCTCTGGCGCCGTACCGGCTTCGCCGCGCGCCTCGGCCAGCGGCTTGCCCTGTTCGCGGGTCATATGCTGCGCCATCACCTCGGCGCGCTCGCGGACCAAAGCGGCGGCGCGATGCAGGATGCGCGAACGTTCGAGCGCGGTCATGGCGCGCCAGGTCACAAAACCCTTCCGTGCGGCCTCCAGCGCGGCATCGACATCGGCGGCCTCGGAGAAGCCGAGCTTGCCGATCACCGTGCCGGTGGCGGGATCGACGACGTCGCCGGTGCGGGACCCGGATGGCGCGCGCCAGCTGCCGGCGATGAGAAGGGGCTTGTCGAGCATGATCGATGTCCTGCGTTGGAAGCTTGGGGCCGCAGCTGTGCGGCCCGGTAGTTGGTCGGGGGGAGGTGCGGGCGCTATTCGAGCTTGACCCCGATCGAGGCGATCAGCGGCCCCCATTTCGCCCGCTCGGCCTTGATGAAGGCGACGAACTCGTCCGGGGAGGTCGGCGAGGAGATCGCCTCCTGGCTCTCGAACTGCTTCAGCAGTTCGTCCGAGCGGAGCGTCGCCAGTGCGGCGGCGTGGATCCGGCTGGAAACCTCGACCGGCATCCCGGCCGGACCGACCAGCCCGTACCAATTGTCGGAGACGACATTGGGAAAGCCGGCCTCGGCGGTGGTCGGCACATCCGGCAGAGCCTTGATCCGCTTCTCGGTGGTGACCGCCAGGGCATTGACGATGCCGGCCTGGATCTGCGGCAGCAGCACCGGGATATCGGCCGTGACCATGTCGATATGGCCGGCGATCAGGTCGTTTACGGCCGGCGCCGCGCCGCGATAGGGCACATGGGTGATGTCGACAGCCGCCTCCGCCTTGAACAGCTCGCTGGCGAGATGGGTGATGCTGCCGAGCCCGGCCGAGCCGAAATTGACCTTGCCCGGATTCTTCTTTGCGTAGGCGACGAGGTCGGAGAGGCTCTTGAGACCGAGCTTGGCGTTGGTGGTGATGACCTCGGGAACGCGCGACACTAGAGTGAGCGGCGTCAGGCTGGTCTCCCAGTCGAACGGCATCTTCGGGACCATGAACGGCACGGTCGAGAGCGCCGCGGCGCCGGCAAGAGCGATCTGGTAGCCGTCCGGCCCGGCCTTCGCGATCGCGTCGATCGCCGGCAGCCCGGCAGCGCCGCCGGGGCGATTGTCGATGACCACCTGCTGGCCGAGCCGGGTACTCATCCCGCTGGCGAGGGCGCGGGCGAAGAGATCAGCCGGGCCGCCAGCCGCGAAGGTGACGATCAGGCGGATTGGCCTGATGGGATAGCTCTGCGCGCCGGCATTGCGCGGCGCCAGCATCGCTGCCCCGGCCGTCGCCATGAATCTGCGCCTATCCATGTCGATCCTCCTCCCGTTTGTTGGCTTTTTGCTCTGGACGCGCGGACGATCAGGACGGCTGCAAGGCAGGCTCGTGAAGGGCTGCAGCTGCAGGGAGCCGCGCCAGCGTCGCCCAGTATTCCCCGGCGATCCGCGCCACGAGCTCGGCGGCCGGGACGATGTCGTCGATCAGCCCGGCGCTCTGCCCGGCCTCGACCTTGCCGTCCTCGATGTCGCCGTCGAAGGCGGCGAGCTTCAGCGAGGAGCGCTGGAATAGCTCGCGCCGCTCCTCATCGGGACGCCCGGCGCGCTCGGCTGCCGCCATCGCCTCGGCGAAGCGGTTGCGCAACACGCGGATCATGCCGAAGCCGCGTCCGACCACCATGGTGTCGGAGACGGCGGCCGCGACGACGCGGCGGCGATAATCGTCATGCAGGCGCGCCTCTGGCGTCGCCATGAAGCGGGTGCCGAGCTGCGCGGCATCGGCGCCGAGCGCCAACGCGGCTGCGAGCCCTTGGCCGTCGGCGATGCCGCCGCCCAGCACGATGGGCAGCTCGGGCACGGCCTTCGCCACGGCGCGGCCGATCACCAAAGTCGAGACCAGCTCCGGCGGCGGGTGGCCGCCAGCCTCGCCGCCGACCACGACGAGGCCATCGACGCCCTTGGCCGCCGCCTTGGCGGCATGGACTTCTGAGGCGACGACATGCAGGCAGAGCGTGCCGACCGCCTTGAAGCGATCGAGATAGCGGTCCGGCCCACCCTGCGAGGCAATGATGACCGGGACGCGCTCGTCGACCAGCAAAGCGAGGATGTCATCGACTTCCCTGCGGTAGAGCGGGACGTTGACGGCGAAAGGCCGGTCCGTCTCTGCGCGCACATCGGCGATTGCCGCCGTGAGGTCGTCGCGCCGCATCGGCCCGGCAGCGATGACGCCGAGCCCGCCTGCGCGTGAGACCGCCGCCGGCAGCGCGGCGCAGGAGGAGGCCCAGCTCATCCCGGCCTGCACGATCGGCAGGTCGATGCCGACCATCCGGGTGAAGCGCGTCTCGATGCCCAGGCTCATACCACCGCCTCGAGCCCGAAGAGCTGGCGCGCATGGGCGGCGAGCTTGTTCTTCTGGACCTTGGAGCTCGCGGTCATGCCGATCTGGTCGAAGCTCTCGACGATCTCGACATAGCGCGGCACCTTGAAGCCGGCGAGATGCTCCTTGCTCCAGGCGATGATCTCGTCCGGCGCGAGCGAAGTGCCGCTCGCCAGGATCACGAAGGCGGCGGGCACCTCGATCAGGCGCTTGTCGGGCACGCCGACGACCTGGGCCTGCTGGATGCCGGGATGGCGGTGCAGCACGTTCTCGATATCGGCCGAGGCGACGTTCTCGCCGCCGACGCGGATGATGTCCTTGGCCCGCCCGACAAAGGCGAGCCGGCCATCGGGCGAGAGGCGGCCGAGATCGCCGGTGCGCAGCCAGCCGTCCTCGCTGAGGACCGCGCGGGTCTCCTCGGGCTTGGCGTAATAGCCCTGCATCACGTTCCAGCCGCGCGCATAGATCTCGCCGACCTCGCCCGGGCCGGGCTCAGGGCCATCCTCAGTCGCGCGGATCTCGACCTCGACGCCGGGATGGATGCGCATCCAGCCGGCGATCCGGTCGGCGAGCGGGTCCCACCAGGCGGCGGTGCAGATATTCGGCGAGGCTTCCGACTGTCCGTAGCAGACCGCCATCTCGGTCGCGCCGAGTTGGCGCGCGATGCGCTCCATCACCGAAGGCGTCGCCGCTGCCCAGCCGCCGCGCAAGGAGAGCTTGCGCTGGGGCAGATCGGGATGGTCGAGCAGCATCAGGAAGATGGTGTCGTTGCCCGACATCAGCGTGCAGCGCTCCTCCTCCATCAGGCGCAGGGCATCGCCGGGCTCGTAGCGCTCGCAGCTGACGAGGCAGGCGAGATGTTGCAGCGAGGCGATCACGGCGAGCGTGCTGCCGGCGACGTGGAAGAAGGGCCGCGGGCTGAAATAGCGCTCGCCCGAGCGCAGGCCGAAGAAGCGGCCGGCGGAATAGGCGTCCCATGTCATGTTGCGATGGGTCAGCACCGCCCCCTTCGGGAAGGAGGTGGTGCCGGAGGTGTACTGGATCAGCAGCGGGTCATCGGCCGCCGGCACGGGGGGCGGGACGGGCTGGCCGGCGCCTGCCTTCAGGAAATCGGCGAAGCTGGTCGCGCCCACCGGGACGGCCTCGCCGAGAACGACGACGCGGGTCAGCTTGGGCAAGGCCGGGTCCGGCAACTTCGTATCGACCGCCGGGCAGATCTGCTTGAGAATCTCGACGAAATCGATCTTGAGCAGCCGGTCGGTCATGAACAGCAGCGAGACGTCCGATTGCCGCAGCGTGTAGGCGATCTCCTCCGCCTTCAGCCTAGTGTTGACCGGCACGGTGACGGCGCCGAGCCGGGCGATGGCGTGGAACAGCACGATCCAGGGGATGCTGTTGCCGAGGCAGATGCCGACATGGTCGCCCTTGCGAACGCCATGCACGGCGAGCGCGGCGGCGACCTCATCGACTCGGGCGGCGAGGACGGCATAGCTGATGCGCTCGCCATTGCAGACGACGGCCTCCTCCCTGCCGGCAAGGCGCACAGCGCGCGCCAGGGCTTCCGGCAGAGTGTCGGCGCAGCCGAACAGATCGGATGGTAGTTCGCTGGCGCTCATGAGTTCTTTCCCTGTGCGTCGCGCTCGGCGAAGGCCTCGAGGCCCTTGCGCCATTCGGTGTCGGCGAGCGCGCGCTCGATCGCGGCGAGCTCGATGCGGATGCCGGTCGAAAGATCGGTCTTCTCACCGAGCTCGATCGATTGCTTGGCGAGGGTCAGCGCCAGCGCCGGCGCCTTGGCGATCTCAGCGAGCAGCTCCGCGACTGTCGCCTCGAGCTCGTCCGGCGCGACGATGCGGTTGACGAGGCCTGCGGCCAGCGCCTCCTCGACCGGCCAGCGCCGTGCCGTGAACAGCAGCTCCTTTGCCAGCCGCTTGCCGACGACGCGCTGCAGGCGCTGCGTCGCGCCGACCGTGCCCCAATGCACTTCGGGGAAGGTGAAGCTCGTGCGCTCGGACGCGATGATGAAGTCGCAGGCCATGGCGATCTCGCCGCCGGAGCCGACGACCGGCCCGTCGACGACGCAGACCACGGCCTTGCTGGAGCGCTCGATCGCGTCATAGGCGGCAAAAGAGGCAAGCCGGCGCTGGCGCACCCAGATCTCGTCCTTGCCCTTGCGCTCCTTGAGGTCAGCCCCGGCGCAGAAGACCGGGCCGGCGCCATCGAGCCGGACGATGCGGATCGCCGGGTCGGCCTCGATCCCCTCGAACACGGCCCGCAATTCGCGGCACATCGTCAGGTCGAGCGCGTTGCGCGCTTCGGGACGGTTCAGCGTCACCCGCAGGATCGGCCCGTCGGCGACGACCGCCAGGCGCTCGAAGGGCATTCCGGATAGAAGACTCTGGCTCATGCGCCGATCTCCTTCAGGCCGAATTCGGTGGCGAGGGCCGCGCTGTCGGCGCCGTGCAGCGGTGGGGTACCGAGGAAGGGGGCGTCATAGCCGGTGAAGAGCAGCGGATTGCGCAGGGCCGGGAAGGCGCCGGCGGTCGGATGCTGGAACTCCGCCACCATGCCGCGTGCCTGGACATGCGGATCGGCCAGCACCTGTGCGACCGTGTTGACCTCGCCGGCCGGGACGCCGGTTGCGCGCAGGGCCTCGGCGACGTCGGCGCGATTGCGCTGGGCGAGGGCCTCGCGCATCGCCGCCATCACGCGCTCGCGCTGCTTCACCCGCTCGGCATTGCGGGCGAGAGCCGCATCGGCCGCGAGTTCGTCGAGGCCGAGAACCGAGCAGATCGCCTGCCAATGCTGGTCGCTGCCGCTGATATGCAGCCATTCGTCGCCGGCGCAGGCGAAGGCGGCGGAGGGGACGCGACCCGGATGCTCGGTGCCGGTGCGCTGCGGGTCCTCGCCGAGAGCGAAGAGGCGCGCCGCGGCGATGGTCAGCAGGCTGATCTGGGTGTCGAGCATCGAGAGGTCGACATGGCAGCCCTTGCCGCTGCTGGCTCGGCCGACCAGTCCGGTCAGGATGGCGACGGCGTTCCAGAGCCCGGCGGTCAGGTCTGCCATCGGCACGCCGACCTTGGCGGGCGGGCCGCCCGGATGGCCGGTCAGCGCCATCACGCCGCTCAGCGCCTGGAAGATGGTGTCGTAGCCGACGCGGTCGCGATAGGGGCCGCTCTGGCCGAAGCCGGTATTGGAGACGTAGACGAGACCCGGCTTCTCCTGGGAGAGCTGCGCATAGCCCAGCCCCATTGTGTCCATCTGGCCGGGCAGGAAGTTCTCGAGGACGACGTCGGCCTGCAGCGCAAGCGTCTTTGCCGCGGTGCGGCCAGCCGGCGTCTTCAGGTCGAGGACGATCGATTCCTTGCCGCGGTTGAAGGCGAAGAAATAGGCGCTTTCCTCGCCGACTCGCGGCTCCCATTGCCGGGATTCATCGCCGGTGCCCGGCCGCTCGACCTTGATGACCCTGGCGCCCATCTCGGCCAGGATCATCGTTGCCATCGGCCCGGCGAGGACGCGCGAGAAGTCGACTATGGTGATGCCGTCGAGCGGTCTCATGCACAGTCCCCGTCGCGAAAGCTGCGCATCAGCGCATTGATGTCGCGTCCGGCCGCCATCGCCGCCTCGAAGGGCAGGTCGGCGACGCGGTAGAACAATCGCTTGGTCGCCTCCATCGCGACCGGCTTCACCTTGGCCCAGCCCTCGGCGATGGCGAGCGCCTCGGACAGCACGTCTTCCGGCGCCACGACCTTGTTGACGAAGCCGAGCCGCAGCGCCTCTTCGGCGCCGACCATCCGCCCGGTGCTGATCAGTTCGAAAGCGAGCTTGCGGCCGACGGCGCGCTGCAGGCTCGTCATCACGATGGCGGGCACGAGGCTGTGGCGCAGCTCGGGATAGCCGAATTTCAGGTCGCTGCCGGCGACGACCATGTCGCAGCCGATCGCGGTGCCGGCGCCGCCGCCGACCGCGACGCCCTGCACCGCCGCGACGACGGGCTTCGACAGGCCCGGCAGCAGCATGTGCAGCCGCGTCGTCAGGTCGGCGCGGGCGACCACGGCCTTCTGGTTGGCCGGGGTGAGGTCGGCGAACTCCTTGAGGTCGGCGCCGGCGCAGAAGCCACGCCCGGCACCGGCCAGGACGACGGCCCGGATCGCCTCGTCCGCTTGAGCCGCGAGCAGCGCGTCGAACAGCGCCTGCGTCAGCGCCGTGTCGAGCGCGTTGAGCTTGTCGGGCCGGTTCATCGTCAGGATGCGGACGGCGCCGCGGGTCTCGACGAGCAGTGGGCTTTGAGTCTGGGACATGCTTCCTCTTTCGGGTCAGGCGACGAGGCCGAGGCCGGAACGGGCGACCATCGAATGGAGCTGGCGACCGAGAACTTCCTCGCAGCGATGCGCGGTCTCGATCAGGGCGGTGAGGTCGAGGCCGGTCGGCACGCCCATCGCCTCGAACATGTTGACGAGGTCCTCGGACGCGACATTGCCGGTGAAGCCGCCGCCATAGACGAGCTGGGCCGGGTGGCCGCCGATGCCGCCGAAGGCGCTGTCGAAATTGCGCACCCCTGCCTCATGGGCGGCGACGCAATTGGCGAGGCCTGTGCCGCGGGTGTTGTGGAAATGCGCGATCAGCGTCAGCTCGGGCACTGCTACTGCGACAGCCTGGAACAGCGCCCTCGTGGTGCGTGGCGTGGCGAGACCGGTGGTGTCGCCCAGCGTGACATGGCGCACGCCGAGGGCTGCGAACCTGGTGGCGTCGGCAATGACGGTGCTGGGATCGACCTGGCCCTCGAACGGGCAGCCGAAGGCGACCGAGATCGTGCCGATCAGGCGGAAACTACCCTGCGCGGCGGCGACCATCGCTTCGACATTGGCCCATTGTTCGGCCCGCGAGCTCTTCAAGTTGCGCTCGCTATGCGCCTCCGTCGCCGAGATCAGCAGGCTGATTTCGTTTGGTCCGTAGCCGGCTTCTGAATCGGCGACGGCGCGAGCGACAGCGCGCGGATTGGGGCAGGTCGCCTTGTAGAAGACCCCGTCCTTGCGCCGGATGCCGGCGAGGACCTCGCTGGCGTCGGCGAAAGCCGGCACCACCTTTGGATTGGAATAGGACGTCGCCTCGATCCGCTGGAAGCCAACGGCGGTGAAGGCGTCGATCAGCGCGATCTTCTGCTCGCTCGGCAGGAAGACGGGCTCATGCTGCAGCCCGTCGCGGGCAAAGCATTCGCAGATGACAACCGCATCGGTCATGGCGTCAGTCCAAAAAAAAACCGGCACACGGACGAGCGGGTTTTCCGCTCCTGCGTGTGCCGGTCCGATTTGCTGTGGTCCCGCTGCCTTTGAAGGGCATCGGGGCACAAATCTCCTAGCTGCTTTCAGGTCTATGCTCGTGTCCGGCGCGCCGTCAAGTGGCGAAATCTCGGGCGTTCACCGAGAGCGAGCGGCCGGTTCCTCCCTTACCGGGGCACTGTGGATGTGCGCCGACCGGTTTGACAAGCACCGTGCTCGCAGGCATTTTCCGAGCTGTCAGGCGATTGGCGATGGGCCGCTTAGACGGCTGCCCAGACAAGCGATCGAACCGGCTCTTCCCGAAAATTTTGCGCGGATGCGAGGCGGTTTTCGATCGCCTTGAGCCGGCATGCGAGGTGCGCCATGACCGCCAATTCCAATCACGCCAGAGACATCGCCTACCAGCTCCATCCGCAGACCAATTTCTCGCTGCACGAGAAGATCGGCCCGACGATCATCTCCCGCGGCGAGGGTTTCCACGTCTATGATGATGCTGGCAACCGCTATCTCGAAGCCATGGCCGGCCTATGGTGCGCGGCGCTCGGCTTCAGCGAGAATCGGCTGGCCGAAGCGGCGGCAAAGCAGTTCGCGGCGCTGCCCTATTACCAGAACTTCGCACACCGGACCTCGGAGCCGGCGATCGCGCTCTCCGAGCGCCTGATCGAGATCGCGCCGGTGCCGATGTCGAAGGTGCTGTTCCAGAGCTCGGGCTCGGAAGCCAACGACACCGCGGTGAAGCTGGCCTGGTATTATTTCCACGCGATCGGCAAGCCGCAAAAGCGCAAGATCATCGCCCGCAAACGCGCCTATCACGGCACTTCGATCGCCAGCGCCAGCCTGACCGGCCTGCCGCATATCCACCGCGACTTCAACCTGCCGCTCGATGGCTTCCTGCACGTGACCTGCCCGCATTTCTACCGGGAAGGCTTGCCGGGCGAGACCGAGGAAGCCTTCGCTGCGCGCCTTGCCAGGGAGATCGAGGACCTGATCCTGGCCGAGGGGCCGGAGACGGTCGCCGCCTTCTTCGCCGAGCCGGTGATGGGCACCGGCGGCTGCGTCGTGCCGCCGAAGGGCTATTACGAGAAGGTCCAGGCGATCCTCAGGAAATACGAGGTGCTCTTCGTTGTCGACGAGGTCATCACCGGCTTCGGGCGCACCGGCAACTGGTGGGGCACGCAGACCTATGACCTCGAGCCCGACATGATCAGCAGCGCCAAGGCGCTGACCGCGGCCTATCAGCCGCTCTCGGCCTTGCTGCTATCGGAGCCGATCTACCAGGCTATGAAAGAGCAGGGCGACAAGATCGGCGTCTTCGGCCACGGCTACACATATGGCGGCCACCCAATCGCCTGCGCGGTCGGGCTGGAGGCGCTGACGCTCTATGAGGAGCGCGGATTGATCGCCGGTGCTCAGGCGCTCGGAGCCAGGTTGGAAGGCCGCCTCAAGGCCCTGCTCGACCATCCACTGGTCGGCGAGGTCCGCGGCGTCGGCCTGATGTGGGGGATCGAGCTCGTCCGCTCCAAGGCGACGCGGCAGGCCTTCGAGCCCTCGCTGAAGTTCGGCCTTGAGATCCAGCGTCTTGCCTTCGAGAACGGCCTGATCGTGCGGGCGCTCGGCGATACCTTGATCATGACGCCGCCGTTGATCATCACGCCCGACGGCATCGACGATGCCGTCGACCGCTTCACCAAGGCGCTCGACCTCGGGCTCGACCTGCTGACGACGAAGGGTATCGCGCCGGACAAGGCCGCCTGAGGGCGGCCAAGCCCAAGCTCAGCCGCGATTGTCGCGGATTTGGAAATAGCGCTGCACGGCGGCGCGCGTGGCGACGATCAGCGCCTCGCGCGACGGCGTGTGCACGGCCGTGGAGATCAGCCGTTCCAGCGGCGCCATGCCGTTGCTCACGTCGTAGCCGACGATGAGGCGCGAGTAGAACGAGCGGGCGAGCTGCGTCACGAAGGTGGCGTCGACCGCCACGATCACGTTAGTCGCCGGGTCGATTTCCAGCACCACGCCGGCATGTTTGAACTCCTCGAACATGCTGGTGCCCTTGGGAGCGGCGGAGTAGCCGCTCACCAAAACGGTCTTGACGTCGGCCATGGCGATTCCCCGGTTTGTGATTGCTTGGCCTGACGGCTCTCACACTCACCTGCCAGCTGACAAGGGGTGAAACGACGGTTGGAGGATGACGGTTGACAGGGGTGAAATTCCGGCGCGTACTAAATGGGCTAGGTGATTTGTGCTGGGCCTGCCCCTCTCGCGACGGGCTCCCAGGGGAACAATTCAGACCGGCGCTTTCTCTCCAGGCCGATCCGGCCGGGGTTAAAGCGCCGGTCTTTTTTGTTTTCGGTCACCTCGGCGCAAAACAATTCCGAGGGGTTGGCAATGACCGACAGGACAGACAACGCAAGGCGCCGGCAGATCGTCATGATCGTCGGGGCGGCGATTTCCGCGATGCTTCCGGCGGCCGCGATGGCGCAGGAGACCGTGGCCGTCGCCGGCTATGGCGGCGCGATGCGCAAGGGCTTCGATGCCGCGCTGGTCAATCCCGCGGCGCAGAAGCTCGGCCTCAAGATCCGCAGCGAAACCCATGGCGATTTGCCGTCGATCCGGGTGCAGGTTCAGTCGGGCGCCCCGGCCTGGGACCTCGTCCATCTCGGCGGCGATGAATGCGCCCGCGGCGAGAGTGAGGGACTGTTCGAGCCGCTCGACCTGTCGAAGCTCGACGACGCTGCGATCCCGGCGGCCGCCCGCGGCAAGAGCTGGGTCGCGACGAACTATTATTCCGTGGTCATGGCCTGGCGGACCGACAAGGCAAAGCAGCCGCCGAAGTCCTGGGCCGATTTCTGGGACGCCAAGGCGTTTCCGGGCCGCCGAGCCGTCTCCGGCCTCGCCCAGGAGACGCTGGAGATCGCGCTGCTCGCCGATGGCGTTGCCAAAGACAAGCTCTACCCGCTCGATGTCGAGCGCGCGCTTGCCGCGATCAAGCGGCTCAGGCCGCAGATCGGCGTATTCTGGACGACGGGCGCCCAGTCGACACAGCTGATCAAGGATGGCGAGGTCGACCTGATCGCGATCTATGGCAGCCGCGTCTCGCCGGTGATCGAGGACGGCAGCGCCGTCCAGTTCACCTACGACCAGGGGCTGCTCGGCTATGGCTGCATCGCCGTTCCCAAGGGCGCGAAGAATGCCGCCAAGGCGAAGGAGCTCGCTCTGGCGATGATCTCGCCCGAGATCCAGGCCGACATTATCGAGAAGATGGACAATTACGGCCCGGTCAACGCAAAGGCCTATGAGGTCCGCAAGTTCACGCCGGAACAGCTCGCTAAGACCAATTCCTCGCCGCAGAATGCCGCAAAGCAGGTGCTGATCGACGCGGCCTGGTGGGCCAAGAATGGCGACAAGGCGGAAGAGGCCTTCAAGTCGGCGATCCTGCAATGAAGGTTCCGGTTTCGATCCGGGGGCTCTCGAAGAAGTTCGGCTCTTTCGAAGCGCTCAAGTACATCAATCTCGACATCGCTCCCGGGGAGTTCGTCACACTGCTCGGCCCGTCCGGGTCGGGCAAGACCACGCTGCTGCAGGTGCTTGCCGGCTTCGTCACCCCCACCAGCGGCAGCATTCTGGTCGCGGGCGAGGAATTGCTGACGAGGCCGCCGCATCAGCGCGAGATCGGCCTCGTCTTCCAGAACTATGCGCTGTTCCCGCATATGAACGTGTTCGAGAACGTCGCGTATCCGCTGAAGCTCCGGCGCCTCTCGCGGAATGAGATCGAGGCCAGGGTGCGCGGCGCGCTCGACATGGTCAGGCTGAGCCAGTTCATCGATCGTCCAGTCGACAAGCTCTCGGGCGGGCAGAAGCAGCGCGTCGCCCTGGCGCGGGCCATCGTCTTCGAGCCGCGCATCCTGTTGATGGACGAATCGCTCTCGGCGCTCGACAAGAAACTGCGCGAGCAGATGCAGATCGAACTGCGCCATCTGCATGAGCGCCTACATACGACGACGGTGTTCGTGACGCATGACCAGCGCGAGGCGCTGACCATGTCGGACCGGATCGCTGTGATCAACAACGGCTCCCTGATCCAGTTCGATACGCCGCGCGCGATCTATGACCGGCCAAGGACACGCTTCGTCGCCGACTTCGTTGGTGAGACGACCTTCCTGCCGGTCGAGCTGGGGGCCGGTGGCGGCGCCAGTGTATTTGGCACGCCCTTGCGGCTGCCGGACCACGCAGGAGCATCGGCGGCCAATCCGCGGGAAAGTTGGCTGGCGCTGCGGCCGGAAAAACTGGCGATCGGGCCGGCCGCCGGTCCGGAGGCTGAGGTCAACTCCTTCTCGGCCGTGGCGCGCGAGACCATCTTCCAGGGCGATAGCCTGCTGGTGATCGCGGGCTTCCCGGACGGACAGAACATCGCGGTCCGGCTGGTGCCGCAGGAGGCCAATCGCGGGCTGGTGCCGACGCCCGGCCAGCCGATCCACATCAACGTCCACCGCAATGACAGCATCCTGGTCAGCGGCGATGTCTGAGGCGCGATCCATGAGCGGCATCGCCGCGGCCGTGGCGCCTGGCTCGACTGAGGCGTCATATTTCGCTCGTGCGGAGCGAAAGGAGGCTCTGTCCTTCGCGCTCCTCGCCGTGCCAGGGCTCGTCGTCATCGGGCTCCTGCTGATCGTCCCGGTCGGCTGGCTCTTCGTCCTCTCCTTCATAGGCAAGGATGGCGGCGTCTCGCTCGAGAACTACGCGAGGCTGGCGCAGCCGGTCTATGTCATCACCTTCGTGACGACCTTCCAGATCGCCGGGATCGTGACAGTGGGCTCGATCCTGCTCGGCTATCCTGTCGCCTATCTGCTCTCGCAGCTCAGTCCGCGGGCGGCGGCGATCTGTATGATCTTCGTGATCTTGCCGTTCTGGACCTCGGTACTGGTGCGCACCTATGCCTGGCTCGTGCTGCTGCAGCGACGAGGCTTGATCAACAGCTGGCTCGTCGGCCTCGGCATCATCAACGAGCCGATCCCGTTGGTGAACAACTTCATCGGCACGACGATCGGCATGCTGCATGTGCTGCTGCCCTTCATGATCCTGCCGCTCTATTCGAACATGAAGACAATCGACACCGATTATCTGAAGGCGGCGTCGAGTTGCGGCGCCTCGCCAATGCGGGCCTTCTGGGATGTGTTCTTTCCGCTCAGCCGTCCCGGCCTCTTCGCCGGCACGGTGCTCGTCTTCATCCTGAGCCTCGGCTTTTATCTGACCCCGGCTTTGCTCGGTGGCGGGCGCGTCAGCATGTGGTCGATGCAGATCGCCACCAATGTCTCGACCTACAGCAACTGGGGTGCCGCGAGCGCGCTCGGGGTGCTGCTGCTCGTCGTGACGATCGCCATCCTCGCCGCGCTGAACAAGGTGTTCCGCGTCGACAAGCTCTACGGGGGCCGCTGATGCTGACCGCCGCCGCCAGCGCCACGCAGATCAGACATTATCAGAGGCTCTGGCTCTACGGCCTCTGCGCGCTGATCTTCACCTTTCTGATCGTGCCTTGCGTGCTGATCGTGCCGATGTCGTTCTCGGCCTCGAACTATCTCGAGTTTCCGCCGCGGGCCTGGAGCCTGCGCTGGTATCGCGAGTTCTTCGACTCGGCCGAGTGGATGGATGCGCTCTGGCTGTCGCTCAGGGTCGCCGGGCTGACCACGCTGATCGCGACGCCGATCGGCACCGCGGCGGCTTACGGTCTCTCGCAGATGCCGGAGCGATTGACCAAGCCGCTGCGCCTGTCCTTCCTGCTGCCGATGATTGTGCCGAACATCCTGGTCGCGATCGGCGTCTTCTTCGTCTTCGCCAGGCTCGGGCTCAACAACACGATGACCGGCCTCGTGCTCGTCGGCATCATGCTGGCGCTACCCTTCGTGCTGGTGACGGTGTCGAGCGGACTGCAATCCTTCGACGGCAATTTGGAGCGGGCGGCCCGCAGCCTTGGCGCCACCAGGCTGAAAGCGTTCCTCACCGTGACGGTGCCGCAGATCAAGAGCTCGATCGCGGCCGGGGCGCTGTTCGCCTTCGTAGCCGCCTTCGACGAGGTGGTGATCGCCCTCTACATCTCCAGCGGCGAGAACTCGACCTTGCCGCGCAGGATGTTCGCGAACATCCGCGATCAGGTCGACCCGTTGGTCGCGGCGGTCTCCTCGGTGCTCGTCGTCGCCTCGATCGTGCTCCTACTCATCGTCCAGATCGCGAAGCGGCCGGAGAAGGGAGCAGCGCGATGACCGCGAAATTCGCCTGGAAGAAAGACGACGGGGACGCGGCTGAGCTCGATTCAATCTGCCAATACGCGATCCAGGGCGTGCACGAGGCCTCCTATCTGGAGTTCCTGCGCTTCGCGCCGCTGGAGAAGCCGGAGGCCGAGATCAGGGCGACGCTCCATCCCGGCTGTGATCGCATGCGCCTGCCTGCCCATATCGAGGCGCGCGCCGGCTTCTATCTCGCGGATACGCTGACGGCGGTCTCGCCTTCGACCTGGCAGAGCGCTTTTGCCGGGGCACGAAACGCCATGGCCGGCGCCTTGCGCACCGCGGCGGGCGAGCGGCAGGTCGTCATCCGCTGCGCCGGAGGTGGGCGTCATGCCTATGCCGGACGCGCGGCGCATGGATGCCACCTCAATCATGCGGCGATCGCGGCGTCTTTCCTGCGCGAGAGCCTGCCGCGAGTCGCGGTGCTCAGCCTCGGCGAGCATCACGCCAACGGCACCCAGTCGATCTTCCTGTCGCGTGCCGACGTGCTAACCGTGTCGGTTCATGGCGATCCCGCCCGGCGCTACCCGTTCTACACCGGCTATGCCGACGAGCAGGGCAGCGAGGACGCCGCCGGCGCCAATTTGAACCTCGTCCTCGGCGCTGAAGCCGACGAGAATACCGCCGATGCCGCGCTGGACGAAGCCTGCGAGGCAATCCGGCGCTTCTCGCCCGGAGCGGTCGTGGTCGACCTCGAAGCCGGGCTCGGCGCCCCTTTCGACCACCTAGTCCGGTCGGGCCCTGCCGCCGCGGCGCGCAAGCTCTCCGGAGCCCTGAATTGTCCGGTCATGGTGATCACATGTGAGACCAGCTAGTCGGCCGCGCGCCTTTGCCAAGGCGCCACGCCGAACCTGGCTTTTCATCAACGTCGCAAGGCATTTCGTGGTGCCCGTCCCGCAAGGACGGACACGGACAAGCGGATGAACCGGCGCCGGCATGCGGACAGCCCGTCCGCGTGCGCGGCGCCGTTTTCACTGAGGAGGAGAAACATGACGCAGTGTCCATCTGGCGTGACGATGTCGCGCTTGGCATTCGCTGCTGCCGTGATGATCGGCTCGGCGCCGGTCGCCATGGCGCAGGATTCGGTCACCTTCGCCGGCTTCGGTGGGCAGTATCAGAGCAGCGTCCGCAAAGCGCTGTTCGACCCGGCGGGCAAGAAACTCGGTGTGCGCGTCCGCGAGGAGAGCCATAGCGGCCTCGCCAGCGTCAGGGTGCAGGTCCAGTCCGGCAAGCCCGGCTGGGACATCGTTCAGATGGGCGAGGCCGACTGCGCCCGCGGCCAGAGCGAAGGGCTGTTCGAGCAGCTCGACTATTCGAAGATTGACACGGCTGGCATCGCGCCGCAGGCGCGTGGGACCGCTTATATCGGCAGCAACTACGTCTCGACCGTGCTGGCCTGGCAGAAGGACAAGTACAAGGACAAGCCGCCGCGCAACTGGAAGGACTTCTGGGATCCCAACGCATTTCCGGGCCGGCGGGCGATGCACATCTATCCGCAGGAGAGCATGGAAATCGCGCTCCTCGCCGACGGGGTCGACAAGGACAAGCTCTATCCGCTCGACGCCGACCGGGCCCTCGCGTCACTGGCCAAACTCAAGCCCTCGATCGACGTCTTCTGGCAATCGGGCGCCCAGGCCGCTCAGCTGCTGAAGGACGGCGAGGTCGACATGATGGTGATCTGGGGCAGCCGTGTCGCCAGCGTGCTGGCTGACGGTGCGCCGGTCGACTTCACCTATGACCAGGCCCTGCTCGGCTTCGGCTGCTTCGGCATCCCCAAGGGCGCGGCGAACGCTGCTGCCGCCCAGCGCATGATCGCGGAGATGGTGACGCCCGAGATCCAGGCCAACATTCCCGACCTGCTGCCCTATTACGGGCCGATCAACGAGCGCGCCTTCGCGGTGAAGCAGTTCTCAGCCGACGCGCTGGCGAAGGCCAATTCCTCGCCGCAGAACAAGGGCCGTCAGGCACCGCTCGAGCCCGCGTGGTGGGCCGACAACAACGCCAGCGTGCAGGAGCGCTACCAGGCGCTGATTGCGAAGTGAGCCTCTAGAGGACTGCCTGAGATGAAGACGATCTTCCATCCCGACCAGTACGGTCATCACGTGCGCACCCGGCTTTCGGGTGGCGCGCTCACCTCGGCGCTGGAGGTGCCGGACCGGGCGCGCGTCCTGCTCCAGGCGGCCGAGGGCTGCACCGAGGCCGTGGTCGCGCCGGGGCCGGCCGACCTTTCTCTGATCCGGCGCGTCCATGATGCCGACTATCTCGACTTCCTCGAAACCGGCTTCGCCGCCTGGAAGCAGCGATTCCCGGCGAGCGAGGAATTGCGCCCGAGCCTGCATCCCAACGCCTATATGCGGCGGCTGCCGCAGGATCTACTCGGACGGGCCGGCTATTACATCGCCGATGCGGCGAGCGTGCTGCTCGCCGACAGCTGGCCGGCGATCCTCGCCAGCGGTGCGACCGCAATCGATGCGGCGACGCGGGTGCTGAACGGCGAGGGGGCGGCCTATGCGCTGTGCCGGCCGCCGGGACATCACGCGTATCGCGACCAGGCCTGCGGCTACTGCTTCCTCAACAACACGGCGCTGGCGGCGACCTTGGCGCGCGATCACGCGTCGCGCGTCACCATCCTCGATGTCGACGTGCACCATGGCAACGGTACACAGCAGCTCTTCTATGATCGCGCCGATGTCCAGACGATCTCGGTCCATGCCGATCCGGCCACGGTCTACCCGTTCTATGCCGGCTATGCCGACGAGATCGGAGTCGGCGCTGGCGAGGGCTTCAACCTCAACCTGCCGGTGCCGGAGGGAGCCGACGACGAGGTCTACCTCGCTGTCGTCCGGCGGGCTGTCGAGCAGGCAAAGACCTTCTCTCCCGATGTCCTGGTGATCGCGCTCGGGCTCGATCCCTCGGTGGCCGATCCTTTCGCCTGCACCGCCGTGACGACCGAGGGCTTCCGGCGCATGGGCGAAAGCCTCGCCAGTCTGCGGCGCCCGACCGTGATCATCCAGGAAGGCGGCTATCCCTCGCCGGTGCTGGGCGACAATCTCGCCGCCTTCCTCACCGGTTTCCAGGAGGCGATGGCGTGAGCGGTCTTGCTGCGCCCGCTCTGGACGACGCGCTGATGGCGCCGCTGCCCCAGTTCGCTGGCGACGAACTGGCCGCGATGCTGCGCGAGCATTTCGGGATCAGCGGCTCGTTCGCGCGGATCAGCGGCGAGCGCGACCTCAACCTCCATGTCGCCTGCGCAGATGGCCAGGACTTCGTCTTCAAAGTCTGCGGCAACTCCGAAAGCGTGGAGGAGCTCGCCTTCCAGAACGCAGCGCTCACTCATCTGGCACGGACCGATCCGGCCCTGCCGGTGCCGCGCGTAGTTGCCGCTCGCGACGGCAGCACCATCGTCGCCCATGAAAGTGGCGGCCAGCGCTATCTGCTGCGCGTCCTGACCTATCTGCCGGGCGAGCCTGTGCTCGGCAGCAAGCTGTCGCGAGTCCAGCGCGTCGAGATCGGCATGCTGGCGGCGCGGCTCGATCGCGCCCTGGCCGATTTCGAGCATCCCGCCGCGAACCGGGCCTTCATCTGGGATCTTGTCCACGTCACCAGCCTGCGCGAGAAGATCGCCTTCCTCGATACCGATCAGCGCAAGGCGACGGCCGCGCGCGTGCTCGACCGCTTTACTACGACGGTCGGGCCGCTTCTGCCGGCACTGCCACGACAAGTCGTCCACAACGACCTCAACCAGGCCAATCTGCTGCTCCGGCCGCAGGATGGCTCGGTCTCCGGCATCATCGATTTTGGCGACATGATCGAGACGATACGTGTCGCCGAGGTCGCGATCGCCTCCGCGCATCTGCTTTACCGTGAGGCCGATCCGATGAGCGCGATGGCGCAGGTGGTGAAGGGTTATGCCCGGCTCCTGCCGCTCGAAGCGAACGAAATCGCGGTGCTGCCGGTACTCGTACAAGCGCGGCTCGCGACGCGCGAGCTCATCGTCTCGTGGCGCCGCCAGGCCAACCCTGCCGCGACGACGTCCTATCGCGACGATGTCAGCCGCTTCGGCTGGGAAGCGCTCGCCCGCTGCGATGCGGTGTCCTTGTCCGAGACCGCCGAACGCCTGGCCGAGGCCGCGCGCCTCGGCGGCCACTGAACTCTCCTCCGGAAAGAAGTTTGCCATGTACGACACGCTGATGGAACGCCGCGCCCGCCTGCTCGGGCCGATGTACAAGCAATTCTACCAAACCCCATTCGTGCCGGTGCGCGGCGAGGGCGTCTGGGTGACTGACGAGAACGGCAAGCGCTATCTCGACGCCTACAACAACGTCCCCCATGTCGGCCATTGCCACCCGCGCGTGGTCGAAGCGGCGAGCCGCCAGCTCGCGACCTTCAACTCCAACACCCGCTACCCCAGTGAATTGATCGTCGACTATGCCGAGCGCCTGGCCGAGACCATGCCGGATCCGCTCAAGGTCTGCATGTTCGTCTGCTCGGGGACCGAGGCGAACGAGCTAGCCTGGCGGATCGCTATGGCCAATTCCGGCGGAAGCGGTGCGCTGATCACCCGCTCGGCCTTCCACGGCAATTCGACCATCATCGGCGCACTCGATTCCTCGACGATTCCTACCGAACGCCAGCAAGCCTGGGTCGCGACCGTGCCTGCGCCTGAGCACCGCGGCATTGGCGACAGGACGCCGAAACTGACGGCATCTGAGTATGCCGAACAATATCGCCGGGCGATCGTCGGCCTCGCCGAGCGTGGGCACCGGCCGGCTGCGTATTTCGCCTGCCCCGTCTTCGCCAGCGACGGTCTTTACAGCCCACCCGCTGGATATCTCAACGAAGCGATCGCCGAGGTTCGCAAGTCGGGCGCACTGATCATCGCCGACGAGGTCCAGTCGGCGCTTGGACGCACAGGTACGCATTTCTGGGGCTTCCAGCATGCCGGGATCACGCCTGATATCGTCACCATGGCGAAGCCCATGGGCAACGGTCTGCCGCTCGCCGTGGTCATAACCCGACCGGAGCTGGTCGAAGGTTTTTTGAAGACTGAACGCTATTTCAACACCTTCGGCGGCAACCAGGTCGTCGCCGCAGCCGGCATCGCTGTGCTCGACGTGTTGCGGGAGGAGGGTCTGCAGCAGAACGCACTTCAGGTCGGCGCCTATCTGCGCGGCCGGCTCGCCCGGTTGATGGATCGGGACGAACGCATCGGCGATGTCCGCGGCACCGGCCTGTTTGTCGGGGTAGAGGTCGTCAGGGATCGTGCGAGCCAGGTGCCAGCACCGGAGATTGCGCGCGTGCTGATCGAGGGACTGCTGCAGCGCGGTGTGCTCGTTGGCATCACCGGAGCCGGCCGCAACCTTCTAAAGATCCGCCCACCGATGATTTTCTCGCAGGACCATGCCGACCAGTTGGTGGAAGCGCTGGAGAGCGTGCTTTAATCACACAAAGTTGGGCTTTGCCCCGCCGCCGACGCAAGTATCGCTGGCCCCGGAATCTCGATGGTCGGGCCGGTCGCAGCGGCGGGGTGCCGCATGTGCTGGGTGTAGAATTTCGCCAACCAGCGGGGAGCGAATCAAGGAGGAGCTACTCGGTTCCAGCCGATTTGCCATGGCGATAGGGCGTTCGCCTCCTCCCGAGACGCATTTTCGAAGGATCAAATCCAGAGAACATGCCGTTACGACGTTCGAGCTCGGGCCTCGCCGCAGGATCTTCCTGTAGCCGCGCATCGTCCTGGGTTCGAGCTCGCTGTTTCGCCCTCTTACGTTCCTCGGGATCGAATGTTTTGTCACCCATCTCCCCCTCCCGTTGAGCTCTCTTCATAGCACAGGCGGCTCACCAGAAGCCCATCCTTAGTCTGTTGGCGGCGCGGTGCCGACCCGATGGGCTTTGGTACCGATCAGCCCACACGTGGTCGGCAGTCGACGGATGCCGAGCGATCGAGGTTGGGTCGACGTCGCGCCAGTTCCAGACATTGGCCCGCTAGTCTGAAGCGGACACCAAGTGAGCGCGCCTTGAGATTGGTCAAGGTCGGGTGTTAGGGCTTCGTACAGCGATTTCTTGACGGAAACGCCATCAGAGGAGGCCTATTGAGCGGTAGTCGGAGCCCGTAGGGGCCAGCATCCGACGTCTATCACGGCGAGTTTCAATGAGAAGTAGGCCGGCTGACTTCATCGGCCTGCGATCGCGAACTAACCGGCCACCTGAATCACAATAGGGCCACCTCGCTTCCCCTCACGCAAAAACGCCCGGCCGAGCCGGGCGTTTTTCTTGATTGTGGAACTCAACGTGAAATCGAGGCAACATTATGCCTTCGTTTTCAGACACGAGGACAAGCGATCTGTTTTGCGTTCAGTCGTCGAGCCGCAGGTGTTTCATACTTGTGCCGACGCGGACCAACGGGATCGCGCTTGTTTCGATCTGACGGGGGCACAGAACTCGGGCCGCTAGTAAGTTCCATAACAAACCTTATGCGAATCATTTGTGTAGGCCCCCGTTAGAAAGGTCACCGGTCTCCCCGTTAGAGATGTCACTCGTGCTGAGTGCTGGCTTGCTGGGAGCTTTGCGTGATGACGGTGGTGTCGATGAGCCCTGCCGAACTCGACCGGGTTCAGGTGCTGCGGGATGTCGTGGCGGAGCGGATTTCGGCGACTGAGGCGGCGCAGTTGCTGCGTCTGACGCGCCGGCACGTGTTTCGGCTGCTGCGGGCGTACCGGGCACGCGGTCCGGCAGCGCTGGTCTCGCGGAAGCGCGGCAACCGGAGCAATCGATCCTACCCAGCGATGGTGCGAACGCATGCCCTGGCGCTGATCCGGGCGAACTATCCGGATTTCGGGCCGACGCTGGCGGCGGAGAAGCTCGCGGAACGGCATGGGCTGCGGTTGGGCGTCGAGACGGTGCGGCGCTGGATGATCGCCGACGGGATCTGGCGCGATCGTCGGGAGCGGCTCAAGCCGGTGCACCAGCCGCGCTACCGGCGCGATTGCGTCGGCGAGCTCGTCCAGATCGACGGCTCGCAGCATTGGTGGTTTGAGGACCGTGGCCCGCAATGCACCCTGCTCGTCTTCATCGACGATGCGACCAGCCGGCTGATGCATCTGCAATTCGTCACGGCGGAGTCGACCTTCGACTATTTTGCTGCGACGCGGAGCTATTTGCAGCGCCACGGCAAGCCGGTCGCGTTCTACTCTGACAAGCACGCGACGTTTCGGGTCAACAAGGTCGGTGCGACCGGCGGCAATGGCATGACCCAGTTCGGCCGGGCGCTGGATCAGCTCAACATCGACATCATCTGTGCCAATGTCCCGCAGGCCAAAGGCCGGGTCGAGCGCGCCAATGGCACGCTACAGGACCGGCTGGTGAAGGAGCTGCGGCTCGCCGGGGTCTCATCGCTCGAGGCCGGGAACGCCTTCCTGCCGGGCTTCATGGAGGACTTCAACCGGCGCTTCGCCAAGGTGCCGTTCAACGACAAAGACCTGCATCGTCCGCTCGCCGGGGACGATGATATCGACGAGGCCTTTGCCTGGAAGGAGGAGCGGACGGTCTCGCAGAACCTGACGCTTCAATACGACAAGATGCTTTTCATCCTTGAGCCAACGCCGGTGACGCGCCCCCTCGCCCGCCAGCGCGTGACGATTTACGACTATCCGGATGGTCGATTTGCGATCCGGCACCAGGGCCTCGACCTGCCCTATCGGACTTTCGACAAGGTACAGCAGGTTGATCAGGCCGCAATCGTCGAGAACAAGCGGCTCGGGCCGGTTCTGGCCTACATCGCCGAGCGCCAGAAGGAGCTCAACATGAAGCGCAGCGGCCGTGCGCCACGACGGCAGGGCCAGGGCAAGAGCCTCTTCAAGGCGGGCTGATCGCTTGGGGTTAAATTCACTCTCGCAGCAAAAATCTAAGGCTCCCGGTATGACACCGCAGCGCGGCTGAGCAACCCTGACCAGCTCCGCCGCGCTGCTAGAGTTTTCCTGAAGATCTGTCTCAGGTGACATCGGCGCATTCAACTGGTGACATCTCTAATGAGGACACGAAGAGACTTGTCTAACGGGTTCTGACAATTTGTGTAGGCCGGTGGATTCCATTTCCAAGTGCGACTCATGAGAGAAATCAGTGAGTTACGCCGGAGTGCTTTTGGATGGCCTACGCCTACTGATGCGCTCGATCACCTGGTCGAGCCTCAAGGCTTGGGGTGTCAGGCTCATGAAGACGAAGGGCCGTCGGCGCGCTATCGTCGCCGTCGCCCGCAAGATTGCGGTCCTGCTCCATCGCATGTGGGCCGACGGTACCGACTTCCGCCTGGGATCGGAGGCTGCAGCATGACCTGACCACAGCTTTCCAGCGATCATGGCCGGGATCGTCCCACGCGGACGACGGGATGGATGAAGCCGCAAACGTCTGCTGCACTTCAAAGCGCGTCCAACAGCGAGGCTCTCCAGACCCTATCCGATGCATGCGTGCAGCGGCTTCGCTCGACAGAAGCCACCAGACTGCGAAGAGAAGCGTGACCCGCGTGAACGAGACCCCGGCGCAAAGGTGCAATCCGAGCTTGACCCATCTGCCCGATTAGAGAAGCGGACGTTTCCAAGGTCTGCATTGGGCGACCACTTCCAGACTCGTGCCCCGCAGCAAACGCTCGGCGACTATCCGACTAGTTGCGCTTTCGAAGCGCGGCGTCGAGGCTCCACGGCCCGCCACCAAAGAAGACGAGAAGCAGGGCGGCGAAGCAAAAGGCCGTGATCAGGCTGCCACTATTGCCCATCGGGGTCCAGCCGCGTGGGAAATGCACGGTCCAGTATCCGACTGCAGTGTAACCTGCCACGAAAAAGGCTGCGTAGCGCGTGAACAATCCGACGACGAGCAAAGAGCCAGCGATCAGTTCGATGACGCCCGCGATGCCAAACATTGTCAGCAGCTGGATATTGGCAGGGCCAGGGATCGGAAATCCGAACCATTTCGAAAAACCGTGTTGAAGGATAAGTAGCCCAAACAGGATCCGGAAGATGCTGAGCATCTGAGGTTGAAAAGTATTCAGCTTGGCGTCGATGTTGTCCATGAGCCGTCCCTCCCCTTTTTGGGCCAGGAGCGCTTGGATGCCTGTGAATAGTAGGCGTTGTTTGAGATGGTTGGAAGGGCGGATTGCTGCCGCCTATCAACTGCAATTTCCAATCGCGTCATTTGCTGCCGGCATGACGCGGAGCCGGACAATCTCAGAGCCGTTCACCAGCCCAGCGGACGTCGAGGAGCTCGCCGTCGCGCTTCTCGATCCCCTATTCCCGGTTATGAAAGGTATCAGGCTGATCGGCGTTACCGTTTCGACGCTCAATGAAGCAGCGGCGAGCTCGGCGACCGATCAACAGCTCTCGCTGCTATAGCGCCTCCATTTTGGATGGCTCAGGCGGCCTTGCCCCGAGGCGCTTTCCGGCGCTGCTGACCCAGGCCCATTTTCTTGGCCAGGTTCGAACGTGCTTCAGCATATGCCGGCGCAACCATCGGATAGTCGGCCGGGAGCCCCCAACGCGCCCGGTACTGCTCGGGCGACATGTCATAGGCGGTGCGAAGGTGCCGCTTCAGCGACTTGAACTTCTTTCCGTCCTCGAGACTGATGATGTACTCCGCAGTGATCGACTTCTTGATCGCGACTGCCGGCGTGGGCTTTTCCTCGATCGTCGGTGTGGCGCTCTCCGAGCCCAATCCCGTCATCGCTGCGTAGGTCGTTGCAATCAGGTTCGGAAGCTCAGCTGCAGGCACGCTATTGTTCGAGACGTAGGCAGAAACAATATCGGCTACCAGACCGACCAGAGTATCATTGTTCTCTGACATTGTGCTCTCCTGCAATGTCGGCGAAGCGCTCCGCAGAATTCGGAATTAGCTGCCTATTATCTTCAACGAAGACAAATCGATTCGCTATTATCGATGGCAATATAAACTCGACGCCTCTCTCTCGCCAGCGAGGCTTCCACAATTTTCAGTTCAGGCCGAAGGATTTCGATTGCTCGGATTTACGCGATTGTGTGCCGAGGTCGGCCGCGGCCCGGTTCCTAACCGCGGATGGCTAATCCGGTTTCTGCTGGTATCGATCCAGGGTACGGCGAACGAGGTCAGCCTCGTCGTGCGCGACATGCGCGAAGCTCGCAACGATATAGGCAAGGCGCGTCCGTTATCATTACACGCTGATCGGCGACGACGTTCTCATCGTCGATCCGCAAAGCCGCCAGGTCGTCGACGTCATCGAATAAGCCTCAGCGTGGATGCAGCGATCGAGCTCGTTCGGTTGCTGCATCCAGCGCTGCGCAGGGCAAAGGAACGGTTCTCCGGTTGCCGCCACCCGGTCGGCAGAACTGGCAGGCCGCTGGCTCGACCAGCGTGCTCCGAAAGCCTCTCCGTCGCGGACTGCTGCGCAACGTCACTCGCAGACGCTCGGCAACTAGCGGAAGTGGATCCACGGCTGATAATTCTTGCCACGGCTAAGGCGCACGGACATTCTGGCGCCGATCAAGGAGGCGCCCTATGGCTACAGGCACTGTGAAATGGTTCAATTCGACTAAGGGCTTCGGCTTCATCCAGCCTGACGATGGCGGTCAGGACGTCTTCGTCCATATCAGCGCCGTCGAGCGCGCTGGCCTGCGCGAACTGCGGGACGGGCAGAAAATCTCCTACGACATCGTAGCGGACAAGCGTTCCGGCAAATCTTCAGCGGAAAATCTGAAGGCGGAGTAATTCTCGCCGAGATGCATTCGGCACGGCACGGCGCAGTTGCAACAGGGAATCTGGCACAGGGCCGGGCTGGTGCAGCGCACAGGTCCGCAACTCCCTCTCAAACCGTGACCAAACTCCCGCAGCTAAGCGGCGTCGTGGCCCCGTGTCGCCAACTCTTCGACATAGCGCCTGCGCGTCTCGGCCGTGTTCGGCAAATCGCGCGCGGCAAGCCATTCGAGGAAGGGACCGGGCCGCACGGTGATGATCTGAAGCGCCCGCCCCTTCGCCGAACGACCGCCCTTCAATTCTGGATGTGGCTCGCCATAGCCGAAGCGATCACCGTTCTTGCGACTTATCTGTCCATCGACGATATCGAAATCGCCGCGTCTCTGCCGATTGAGAACAGCCTCCGCCGAGCCGAAGCAGAGCGCGCAATGGCGAACGGTGTTTGAGGTTCCCCTGATGAGGCGCGACTGACATCTACGTGACTTCGCCCAAAGGGTGGGTGAGTGGCGCTCGCTCGCCTGCCCTAGCGGAGCCCCCCAGTCGGACCCGTATTTAGGGATTGCTGGGGTGGCACCTGGAGGATGAAATGGCTGATCTTCGGTCTCGAAATCCGGTCAGCTCTGCAAATCTTGCCGGCCATCCGCTGCACCCGATGCTGATTACCCTGCCAATTGGCTTCTGGGTCGCAACCTAGCTTGCCGATATGGGCTTCTGGTGGACGCGTGCGGACGGCTGGGCAACTGCCGGGAGATGGCTCCTGGGCGCGGCCATCGTGGCGGCCGCCGCCGCAGCGGTGGCGGGGCTCATTGATTTTTTGGGAGATGAGCGCATTCGCGGGCTGACGGATCGGTCGGCATCAGCAAGAAGGACGTGAAAGTCGTGCAGCAGCGCCCTCAACACGGCGCGTTCGCTACCATGCTCATCGAACAGGTCATTGATCTCGCACTCGATCTCAGTCGCGGGATCGGTATCCTGCAACGGCTCGGCTGACATTGTCCTCGTCCTCAAATTATGAGAACATAATGAGAACATTCGACTGGGGAGTCAACTTGGAACTGTGGAAGGTTGATTACCATGCGCGAGATCGAACATCGAAATGAGGATCAGACTCCACCCCGCCCGGGGAGCGGCCAGGTATCCGTCAATTACTCCGCCTGGGAAGTTTTTGAGGAAGGCGACGGGTTTGGTCGGGAATGGATCATCCGTGGGCTGAACGGCCGCGATGACATCGTCACCGTCGAGATTGCCGTCAGCAAAGACCGCGTCGTCACGATCACCGTGGCGCCCGGGTTCCGTGAGACGGAAGTTCGGGCGCTTGCTCAGTTGCAGGTCGAAAGCAGGCCGCCTGCGCCGTTCGTGAGGCTCCTGCATCGGCAGATCGCGGACCGAGGCGCTACGATCTTCGCACCGATAGACGAGGCAGGCTTGCAGGTGATGCTCGAAGCCCTGTCGCAGGGCGCAGGAATGCAGTTGACGCTCGTCTCGGCCAAAGGGGAAGCTCTCCAGGCGCCTCTCGACAACGACCCGTCGTTCCAGGAGGTATTCCGGCTGGCAACGAGTTCCGCTCGGCAGCAATAGCTCCTCGATGAAGCGTGATCTACGCCGCGCCTACGACAAGGATGGGCGCGAAATCCGGCCAGCGGCGGTCGGCTCAGAACGCGCCCAACGGATACAGGCTGGCTGAGGTCTGGTGTGACGATTGTGTTCGCTATGCTGAGATCAGCCTCGGCGGGCTGCCCGATGATCTTTCGACCCCGGATATCTGCCTGCGCTATCGCTGCTCCAAGTGCGGCGGCAAAAATCTCTCGTCGCGCGGGAGCATCAGCGAACACTACGTGAAAGCCGAGGAGAGCCGGCACAAGTCGATGAGGAGCCCGCCGGCAATCGTCGGCGAGCTTGGCTCAGCTAAGCACCGATTGTCTGTAATGAAGCAGGACGTTCCGCTTCAGATCCTCCTCATCGAGCGCCACGGGCGCAAAGCCGGCGACGAGATAGGCGATTCTCTTGCGCTCCCTTTCATGCTCCGGCTTGGGAACGGACGTCTTGACCTCGTTCCAGACGGCCTCCAGTGCGGCATGGGCCCGAGCGAGATCTGCTGGGTCGCTCAACGATGAAAACGGCATGTCTCCTTCCCCCTAGAAGTGGACCGCGGAAAAGGATTCAGGAGCGAGACAGCGGTTCGCAAGAGCTTTAACACCAGCGCGTGAACCGCCCTGGGTTCGCCGGAGGCCGTTTGGTTTGAGTCACGCCGCGATGGCTGGCTCATCCAGCATCGCGTAGTAGCGTTCTTCGGCTTCGGCCGGTGGGATGTTGCCGATGGGCTCCGGCAGCCGGCGGTTGTTGAACCAGTCGACCCAGGTCAGCGTCGCGAACTCCACGGCTCCGAAGCTTCGCCATGGTCCGCGCCGATGGATGAGCTCGGCTTTGTAGAGGCCGTTGATCGTCTCGGCCTTGGCGTTATGGGATGGACGCCTCCCGCTCCGCGCCCTTGATTAGGGGCTTTTGATGAGCAGGAGGCCGGGACATGCGGATGCTGGCAATCGACTTGGCGAAGCAGTCATTTCACGTGCATGGGATCAGCGCAGACGGCGAGATCATCTCGCGGCGCGTCGGCCGTCAGGGCTTGCCGTCGCTGATTGTGAAGCTCGCTCCGGCGGTTATCGCCATGGAGGCATGCGCGACAGCCCATTATTGGGGGCGCCTGTTCATGGCTGCCGGACACGAGGTGCGGCTGATCAATCCCCATTTCGTCAAGCCCTTCGTGCGCGGATCGAAGAACGACGCGGTGGATGCCGAGGCGATTTTTGATGCGGCATCGCGGCCGACGATGCGTTTCGTGCCAGTCAAAACCGAGGAGCAACAAGATCTGCAGTCGCGGCACCGCGTCAGGGACCGTCTCGTGGTGCAACGGACCAGCTTGATCAACCACCTGCGTGGTCTGCTGGCCGAATACGGCCTGATCTATCCGAAAGGTGCGGCGCTTCTTCTTTCACGCGTCCGCGGCGGGCTCGCCGAAGCCCGCGTCTCCGCCATGGCGCGGGAAACCTTCGAAGCGCTTCTTGACGAGTTGGAGAGCCTGGAAGGCCGTATCGAGCGGCTAGACGATAGATTGATCGCCATCTGCCGAGAGGACGAGACTTGCCGCCGCCTGATGACGCTACCAGGTGTGGGCCCGATTGTTGCGACGGCACTCGCCGCCAGCATCGGCGATCCTCGACAGTTCCAGTCTGGAAGAGAGATGGCGGCCTGGATCGGCCTGGTTCCGCGCCAATATTCGACCGGCGGCAAATCCCGTCTGGGCGGGGTCGGGCGACGCGCGAACCACTATCTGCGTCGACAACTCGTGCATGGCGCAAGAGCGGTCGCGTTGAGGTTGAAGACCAAGACAGATCCGCGATCACGCTGGTTCCAGGCGGTGATTGATCGCCGCGGCTTCAACAAGGGGATCGTGGCCATGGCGAACAAGACTGTTCGGATCGCCTGGGCGATGTTGACGCGGCAGGAGGACTACGCCCGCGCCTGATGTGGGTATGAAGGTCGTCGCGCAAGCGATGATGCGTGCGAGATGAAGGATGATGGCAACTCGGCAAGGACCGCGTTCTCGACCCTGACCTACGACATGGCCTTCGAGGCCGATAGCGTTATGAGGGAGAGAGCAGCGGAGCCCATCATGGCCCGGGGCGGGATCGCTCCAGCGACAGGCCGGATAGATTTACGCACCCAATGCCGGGTTCAACGTCAGAAATCATCTTGCTGCGGGAGGCGTCCATAGATTGTCGTAGCTGTCGCCCACACTGCCGAACGGAGGGCTCGATACCGGCCTCGGCGAGGCGCTCGGTGTATCGAATGCTGACGTATTGAGAACCTCTGTCGGAATGATGCACGAGGCCACCCCGGTGCACAGGTCGGCGCTCGTGCAGAGCCTGCTCCAACGCGTCGAGCACGAAGCTGGCATGGGCTGTCCGCGACACCCTCCAACCGACGATCCGCCGAGCATAGGCATCGATCACGAAGGCGACGTAGACGAAGCCCGACCAGGTCGAGACGTAGGTGAAGTCCGAGACCCAGAGCCGGTTTGGCGCCGGTGCATGGAAGACCCGGTTGACATGGTCCAGCGGGCACGGTGCGGCCTTGTCCTGGATGGTCGTGCGGATCGACTTGCCACGAATGACACCTTGCAGGCCGAGGTCGGCCATCAGGCGCATGGCGCGCGCAAGGTCTGGCGGCAGATTGTTGCGCGAGGGGTTCGACGCTGCCCGCTGCACGGTCAGAGATTCCGATCGGCCCAACGTTTCGGGCTACGCCCGCGACGCCAGGACGGATTGTGGGAACGGCAATGGCGCGCCGACCGGGCTTGACCTCTGTCAATGACTCGCCCCGCGGCGCGTAGGGTTTAATCCTCATCTTCTCGGAGAATTTTGACGGCGATGCGCAACATCAAATACGCGTTCTGGTACCTGCTAGGCCTGTCGAGCCTTCTGTGGCTGGCGGCCGAGCCGACGGTATTCCAGTCAGGGAATTTCTTCGCCCTGCGCGCCGCCATGGTCCAGTACAGCGGCATCGTGGCCATGGCCGCGATGAGTGTGGCGATGGTCCTGGCGTTGCGGCCGCGATGGCCGGAACGCTGGCTCGGCGGGCTGGACAAGATGTACCGCCTGCACAAATGGCTGGGCATCGCCGCACTGGTCGTATCGGTGATCCACTGGCTCTGGAGCCAGGGACCGAAATGGGCGGTCGGCTGGGGCTGGCTCGACCGGCCCGTGCGCGGAACGCGGCCGCCCTTGGAAAATCCGATCGAGCAAGCCTTCGCGAGCCTGCGCGGCACGGCGGAGGGGATTGGCGAATGGGCATTCTACGCGTCAGTTCTCCTGATCGTACTCGCGCTCATCAGGTATTTCCCTTACCGCCTCTTCTACAAGACGCACCGCTTGCTTGCAGTCACCTATCTGGTTCTGGCGTTCCACGCTGTCGTCCTGACCGACTTCGACTACTGGACATCGCCGCTCGGCGTGGTGATGGCACTGCTCCTGGCCTCGGGCACCTATGCGGCCGCAATCGTTCTGCTGCGCCGTGTCGGCGCCAGACGGCAGGTCGAAGGCAGGATCGCCTCACTCCAGCACTATCCAGGCGTGCACGTCCTCGAGGTCGAGATCGACGTGCCGGATGGCTGGCCCGGCCACAAGCCTGGGCAGTTTGCCTTCGCGACGTCGGATGTTCGCGAAGGCGCGCACCCCTACACCATCGCCTCGGCATGGCATGGCGATCACCGCCGGATCACCTTCATCGCCAAGGAACTCGGAGACCACACGAGCCGGCTGCGGGAGAAACTGCGCGTCGGCCAGAATGTGAAGGTCGAGGGCCCCTATGGCTGCTTCAACTTCGACGACAACCAGCCCCGGCAGATCTGGATTGGCGCAGGCATCGGCATCACGCCGTTCATCGCCAGGATGAAATACCTGGCCCAGGAGCGGTCGGCACGCCCGGACCAGCCGCTGCCAGAGGTGGACCTGTTCCATCCGACCGCCGATGTCGACGAGACCGCGCTTTCGAAGCTCAAGGCGGATGCCGAGGCCGCGAACATCCCTCTGCATATCTTCGTGAACGCCCGGAATGGCCGCCTGACCGGCGATCGCATTCGCGCGGCCGTGCCGGAATGGCGGGCCGCCAGCATCTGGTTCTGCGGTCCCTTGGGCTTTGGAGAGGCGCTGCGCGAGGACTTCGCCGCTGCCGGATTGTCGGTGACGGAACGGTTTCACCAGGAACTCTTCGCGATGAGGCCTTAGGCGTCTCGTCGAGGACGCGGGCCGCAAGGGGCGGTTTGCTGCGCTGTCGTTTCGGACCGCCATCACCGGCAAAGTTGGGGGCCGCCCATCGCATATCTTGTAATTAGAATAATTCTAAATTAGCTATCACGGACACCCTCCGCATCCGCTTGATCGGAATATCTCGCTATGATGACCGAGACCGCGCCGCTCTGCCCCGCCAGCGCGCAGCCCTGCACCTGCTTCCGCCCGTCTGATTGCACCTGCCCTGCGCGTCCGGCGGAGCGTGCCGGACGCCTGCCGGGCTGGCTCGGAGATCGCGTGCCGCGCGCGCTGACCCTTTACGGTCATGACGTCGAGACCATCGAGGTTCTGCGCATTGTGGTCGTCGCGGTCTCGGCGACGCTGGTCTGGTTCCAGCTCGTCCGCCCCGTCGCCGGCTGGAACATCGTCGGCATAGCGGGCTTGCTGTTCGGAGCCTGGCCGATCTTTCGCGAGGCGCTCGACAACATCAAGGAGCGGCGGATGACCATGGAGCTGTCCATGGCGATCGCCATTGTGGCCGCAGCCGCGATCTCGGAGTTCTTCACCGCGCTGGTCGTCACCTTCTTCGTGCTCGTGGCCGAGGAGCTGGAGCATCTGACGGTCGATCGCGGCCGGGCCGCGATCACCGATCTCATCGACGTGATGCCGCAGCGCGCGACAGTCCGCCGCGACGGGGTGATCTCCGTCGTCCCGATCGAAACGATCGGGATCGGCGACCGGGTCCTCGTCGCGCCCGGTGAGAACATCCCCGTCGACGGCGTCGTCAGGGCGGGCGAATCCTATGTCGATCAGGCGCGCATCACCGGCGAGTCCATGCCGGTCAAGCGCCGCGAAAGCGACGTCGTCTTCGCCGGCTCGATCAACCAGTCCGGCGCGCTCGACATCCAGGTGGACCGTATCGGGCGCGACACCAGCTTCGGACGCATCATCGATGCGATCGAGAATGCGGAGCAGTCCCGCGCTCCGGTCCAGCGCCTCGCTGATCAGCTCGCCGGCTATCTCGTCTATTTCTCCTTCGCCGCGGCGATCCTGACCTACCTGCTCACCGGGAATGTCCGCGACACGATCTCGGTGGTCATTGTCGCCGGCGCCTGCGGAGTCGCCGCCGGCACGCCTCTGGCGGTGCTGGGAGGCATTGGTCGCGCCGCTCGCAACGGCGCCATCGTCAAGGGCGGAAAGCACCTGGAAACCCTCGGCCGGATCGACACGATCGTGCTCGACAAGACCGGCACGCTGACCTTCGGCGAGCCCCGGGTGCTGGCGGTCCATCCGGCCGCTGGCCGCGCCGAGGCGGAGCTCCTGCGGCTTGCGGCCTCGGCCGAGCTGCGCTCGGAGCATCCGCTCGCCAAGGCGGTCGTTGCCGAGGCGCGCGCCCGCGGGATCGCGGTGCCGGAGCCCGACAGCTTCGCCTACAGCCTCGGGCGCGGCGTCGCCGCCCGGCTGGGCGACGACCGCATCCTGATCGGCAGCGTCAAGCTTCTGCAAGCCGACGGCATCGACGTTCCGCTCGACTGCGCCGGCGAGGCCGTTTCTTCCGAGATCTACGTCGCGATCAACGGGCTCTATGCAGGCTCGTTCGCCGTTGCCGACGAGGTGCGCCCGGAAGCCGCTGCCGCCATCTGCGCCCTGCACGCGATGCGGATCCGGACGCTCCTGCTCACCGGAGACAACGCCGAGGTCGCCAACAGCGTCGGCGCCAGCCTGGGGATCGATGCGGTCGAGGCCGGCATGCTGCCCGAGCAGAAGCTGGAACGCGTGCGAGCGCTGGTCGCATCCGGCGCCAAGGTCGCCATGCTCGGCGACGGCATCAACGATGCGCCGGCCCTGACCGCCGCCAGCGTCGGCATCGCGATGGGATCGGGCACCGACGTCGCCAAGGAGAGCGCGGACATCGTGCTGCTCGCCAACGACCTCGAGCGCTTCGTCGCGACAGTCCGGATCGCCCGGCGCACCCGTCATGTGATCTGGCAGAATTTTTCGGGCACGATCACCGTCGACGCGCTTGGCATCGTGCTGGCCGCCTTCGGCTTCCTGAACCCGCTCCTGGCCGCCTTCATCCATGTTTCGTCGGAACTGATCTTCATCTCGAACTCGGCGCGGCTCCTGCCGGCCGCCGACAGGGTGCGACTGTCCAGAAATGAAAAGGACGATCGGGCATGAGCCGTCTTCACAGTGAGAACCATCTCGTCGCCAGGATCGGCTGGTTGCGGGCCGCCGTTCTGGGCGCGAATGACGGCATCATCTCCACGGCCAGCCTAATGGTCGGCGTGGCCTCCGCGGCGAGCTCATCGAGCGAGGTGATGGTCGCAGGCGTGGCCGGGCTCGCCGCCGGAGCCATGTCGATGGCGGCGGGGGAATATGTCTCGGTCAGCTCCCAATCGGACACCGAGGATGCCGATCTTGCGCGCGAGCGAGAGGAGCTGGCCGTCCAGCCGGAGTTCGAGGTGCAGGAACTGACCCAAATCTATGTCGAGCGCGGCGTCGCCCCGGCGTTGGCGCGACAGGTCGCCGAGCAGCTCATGGCGAAGGATGCCCTGGGCACGCATGCCCGTGAGGAGCTTGGGATCACTGACGCCACGGCAGCGCGGCCGGTCCAGGCCGCATTGACCTCGGCTGCAACCTTCGCGGCCGGCGCCGCCCTCCCGATCATCACCGCGACGCTCGCACCCGCCAGCCACCTCGTCGCCATCGTGTCGGGCATGTCGCTGATCTTCCTGGCGGCGCTTGGAGCCCTCGGAGCCAAGGCCGGCGGTGCCGCCATTCTGCAACCCACCGTCCGCGTCGCCTTCTGGGGAGCGTTTGCGATGGGCCTCACAGCCGCGGTCGGCGCGCTCATCGGAAAAGCCATCTGAGCCAAGGCGAGCATTCCCAGGACCCGAGACCGGCCCTGGGAGCGCGGCCGATCTCGCGACGGCAGCGGGAAAGCCCAGGTGCCGTTCAGGATTTCCGCTTGGGGTCGATAGAGCCGGATCATGTAGTTCCAGCCGGCCGTGACCAGCAGGCAGTTGGGAATCTTGCCGTAGCGGCCGCCGAACTGGATTTCGAAGCTGCCGTCGGCACTCTTCTTTGCGGTGATGTTGTTGAGCGAATAGGCGCCTAGTTCATTCTTTTCGAAGAAGGCGTCCTTGTTGTCGAGGCTGACCGACCAGAAGCCGTCGACCGGCACGCTCGCCGGCACCTTCAGGCCGTAGACCGTCCTGCCGTCGTCCTTCTCAGGGAAGACATTGAGGTAGACGGCCTCCTTGTCGGGGTTACCGCCCCAGGCCGAGGCCGTGCCGAGCAGGAAGCGGACCGGATCGACCTCACGTGCGTGCCGAACATGCGGTTCTTGTCGGGCAGCGTATCGCTAAGCACGATCAGCAGGTCGCAGATCTCCTTCTGGCTGGCCTGGTCCCAGGCGGGCACCTCGAACTTACCCGGTCCGCCCGGTTACCCTCGGGTACGGGCTGACCCTCAGTCAATCGTTCGCTGCCGAGCGTCACGAAGCTCGGCAGCGAACGCTTGTCTTCGGAGCACCATCATCCAGAATGCCAATGCGATTGCTGACGGAGAGGCAAATGTACAAGCACATTCTCATCGCAACAGACGGCTCCGAACTTGCTCGCAAGGGTCTTGAACATGGCCTGGCACTCGCCAAGCCGCTCGGGGCGAAAGTCACGGTTCTGACCGTGTCGCAGCCCCTGAGCCCGGAAATGGCACGCGCAGCCCGACTTAGCGGCGTCGGTGATCCCATCGGGGGCTACGACCACCAGATTGATGCGCTCATGAAGGAACGATTTGCGTCCATCGAACAACACGCGTCCGAACACGGCGTTACGGTAGATCTGGAGCACGAAATTGATGATTCGCCTGCCGAGGCAATCGTCCGCTCGGCCAAGCTCAATGGCTGTGATCTTATCGTGATGTCCTCTCATGGCCGGCGTGGTGTGCAGAAGGTTTTGCTCGGCAGTCAGACATCAGAGGTTCTGGCAACTACGACAATCCCTGTTTTGGTGATCCGGTAGTCGACGATCTCTTCCGGCTTGTGACACTTCTTCGGCATGGCGGTCCTCCTGTCTGCCTCAAGACATCCTTCAGGGTGGACCAGTTCAGTGGGGATGGATCGCGCCGCGTGAGCGTCTCGTCGGCGGGGCAGCGATAGCTGTCGCTCCCAGCATCGTAGGTGAAGTCCTGCTTGCCCCAGCGTCCCTCGGCCATGGCGCCTGATGTGAGGGGCTTGGGGACGATGGCAGAGATGCCGGTCTCGTCGCAGGCCTGTGCTTCAGTGCCGAAGGAAGTCCCCACCTTAAGTTGAAGCTAAAGCGTTGAATTTATACCGTTAGTCCGCACTCCAAGAGGGGGCACGATCGGCGCCGGTCATCACCCCTCTTGGGGCCGAAATATACCATTCTGGTCAATGGGTTAGACGCAGAACTCGCGGGGTCAAGCTTGGGCGCTTACCGACAGGTTGAGCAATGTTCCTGAACGGCGACGCCAGTGTGACCTGTCCTCGATATGCTCAGCGACGGCTAGATCGATAATCACGTCCTTCTTTGATGGGAGATGCATCATGATGTCGGATATGATGGGACGCATGGGCGCAGGCATGGGCATCGTCGGCTTGCTCGGCGTTATCGCGCTGCTGCTCGCGATTGCCGCGCTCGTGAAATATCTCTTCTTCCGATGACGCTGTCTGCGAGCTGCCTGTCAGGAGTTCCGTCGGCGGCGACGCAAGGTCACAGGCTCGTGACCCGCCTTGCCCTCGGGGCAGTTTGGCGGGATTCTCGTACGTCATGAGACGCTGGCGGGTTCGACAGCTTTTCGGTGTGCTTCTCGTGATCTTCGCCCCCGCGGAGCTGGGGCTGTCTATCGCGGGCTGATCTTCCGCGGCGGTCAGAAAGACCCAGTTCACCGGATCGAAGCGGTGAGGTTGACGTGCTCCCAACTGAGCGGCGAGACGTGCTTGAGCCGTTCGTCGGGAATATTCCGGCCTTGCTGGTGCAGATGGGTCGTAGCTCGGCTGAGATAGACGGTGTTCCAGTACACGATGCCGCTGACGACCAGATTGAGCCCGGACGCACGGAATCCCTGACTGTCGTGGGAACGATCGCGGATTTCACCGCGCTCATGGAAGAAGACGGCACGTTTGAGCTTGTGGGCCGCTTCACCCTTATTTAGACCGGCCTGACAGCGCCGGCGCAATGCCGGGCTCGAATACACCCGATCATGAACAGGGACCGCTCGATGCGGCCAAGCTCGCGCAGCGCTTTGGCCAGGGTCACGCTGGCCTGAGCAGCACGATAGGTTTCGGAGCGGGAATGGAAGCTACGCATCCAGCCGATCTGGTGAGCGCTGATGCCTTTCGATGCCCCCGCCATGCGCTTCGGGCCGAGATTTGTGCCGTCTGCGAGCATGCCGGCAAGCATGGCCGATATGTTCTGCGGCGCATCTCCTGTCCGGACACCAAACCACCCCGCGGCTGCAGCAGGTGATCCCTCGGCCCGGTTTACAACGCGTGAGGCTGCAAAGGAGGGAGCCATGACATCTTCGCAGATCACTGCCCTTCTCATCAGTGTTACGCTGGGATGGGTCTTCTTGATCAGCCCGGCACATGCCCATCCGAAGGTTAGCCGACCATCGTCTTTCGATGTCTCGTCCGCCATCAAGGGAAAGACTTGTCGCACGAAAGCCGGGGCGACATTCGCTTTCGCAACGAACGGTCGTTACACCTATGACGGCTTGTGGCAGAACACAGGCAGGTACACGATCAGAGATCACGCGGTCATCGTTACCTTCGACAGCGGCCTCGAACGCGCGTTCGCGCTATCGGTCAGGGACGGTGTTCTCTATCTCGAGGACACTGCGGTGTGGTGCTCTGCCGGATAGCTACCGTGCCCCCGCCGACGGCAATGCGTCCGGCAAATTCCTCCCTTGGCCAACCATATGGCCGAGCTGAATCATTAAACACCATGCCCCCTTCCATCGACACGGAGATGGCGCCACCACGGACGTCTCCCGATCCACGACGAACCGGATATGCGTTTCAGCGGAGCTGCCGTTCCACAATCCTTGCGCCGTCGCTGACCCTGTCGCTGGGATGGAGCACAACAGGATCGCCGGCGGAGAGGCCGGACTGGACTTCGGCAATGCGACTGTTCCTCTGTCCAATCTTGACGATGGTCGTCACGGCCTGCCCAGCCTTGACCGCGAATACCGCCCAATCATCGCCCTTCCGGAAAAGCGCTGCATTGGGCACAGTCAGCACGTTGTCGGCCTGCCAGACGGTGACATGCACGACGGCGCGGTAATCATGGCCGAGCGGCGCCCACGCCTCCGGCGGATCGGCAAAATCGATGACCGTGCGGACCCGCTGTTCCTCGATGCCAAGGGCCGACACCTTGAGGAAACCCGCCGGATCGACGCGGGTCACCCGGCCGCGAACGGGTGGCCCGCCCCAGCCATCGATCCGAACGGCGGCGCCGGGCCTGATCTTGACCGCATCGGTCGACAGAAGGTCGGCAACGATCTCCAGGTCGAGCGGATCGCCGATCTCAATCAGGGGCGCGCCCATCGGCACCACGCCCTCGCTCTCCTGGACAATCTTCAGGATCCGTCCCGTCACAGGCGCGCGGAGTTGCACGCAACACGAGGCATCGGATCGCGGCCCTAATGTTGTCGGCTCGCTCAGGCGGGCGGCGACACTGGCGCGCTCGTTCCGGCGGACCTCGAGCTGCGCCTTGGCGCTCGCCAGTGCCGCCTCGCTGGTCTCGACCTCGAACTTCGCCTTGTCGAGCAGCCTTTGCGAGATCGTCTCGGTGCGCGCCAGCGTCGTGGCACGCTGCAGCTCGGTCCGCGAGAACGTCAGCGCCGCCTCCACGCGGCGGACTTCCGCCTCCGCCAAGCTGACCGCCGCGTCGGCCGCTTCCAGGGCCGCCTCGAGCTCCTGGTGGGTCCGGGCATCGTGGAAGCTCGGCACGGTCGGCTGCATGACCGCCACGACCGTCTCGTCTGCCGTCACAACGTCCCCGACATGCCGGGGCGGCGAGATGCGCAGGACCCGCCCGGTGATCGGCGCCGAGACGGTGTAGACATGCCTCACCCGCGTTTTGGCATCGTCATCGACCGTCACCTCCACCGGCCCCCGTGTTGCGGTTGCCAGGTCGGCGCCTATCGGCCGAGGCCAGGCGAACCAGACCGCCGCGCCGATGACGAGCGCTGCGACCGCTGCGCTCACCGTTCGTTTTATCCAGTCGGCGTGCATGGCTTCAGTCCCGCGTCTTGAGAACGGCGACAAGGTCGAGATTGTTGACCCGCTCGCGGACAACCAGCGCCGAAGCCATGGCGGCGGCGATCAGAATCGTGCTGGCGAAGACATAGGTCGCGTGTTCGACCACCAGCCGGACGCGCATGATTTCTCCGGCGAGATTGTGCTGCATGAGCCAGGCAAGCCCATAGCCCATGACCCAGCCGGGCGGCTGGGCGAACAGCGTCAGCAGGGCGAGTTCCAGGAGGAGGATGCGCAACACTTCCCTGCGCGTGAAGCCGAGGACGCGCAGGCTGGCGAGCTCGCGTGCGCGCTCGGACAGTGAGATCCGCGCGCTGTTATAGACGACGCCGAAGGCGATGATGACGGCCAGGCCCGTATAGATACTAGCCATGGTGGTGATGAAGATGGCGATAAGCTCTCGGAAATTCGTGAGCGCCGCCCGCTGCAGGGCCAGGCCGCTGATCATCGGAATGCGTTTCACCGCAGCGAAGAACTGCTCGCGACGGCTCTCGTCAAGGCTCACATTGACGGCGTTGACCGTAGGCGCTTCACGCAGCAGGCGAGCCAGCTCACCGGCATCCATCATCGCTCTGATGCCGAAATAGTCTTCGACCAGCGCGGTAAGCGGGAGGGTGACGGTGCGCCGCTCGCCCTCCAAGAGGTCGATCTCGACGCTGTCGCCGACCGTTGCCCCGAGGACCTGCGCCAGCATGGCGGAGACCGCAAGACCCGATTCCGGCAGGGTCACCGAACGCAGGTCCGTATCGATGATGCGGTTGAGATGGGCGTCGCGCGACCGGCCGCTGAGCACGGTGCGGCGCTCGATAGGACCCATGCGGATACGGATGGGGACTTCGCGGACAGGCTCGGTGGCAAGGACGCCTGGCAGGCGGGCGATCTGCATCTCGACGTTCTGGGGTCGCCGCTCGCTGAGGCTTACGGTGGCGTCCTGACGATCGGAGAGGAAATAGGTGACGTCGACGAGTTGCTCCATGGCATCGCGGGCGAACATCGACACGATCAGGATGGCGGTCGCCAGCGCCATTCCCAGCGTCGTGAAGAAGGCGCGAAACGGATGGCGTGCGATGTTGCGCAGCATCATCATCGTCGGCTGGGACAGCAGGCCCCGCATCGAGAAGGAGGCGGGCAGGACGTGCCGGAAGCGCATCGGCGCCGGCGGCTGCATGGCAACCGCCGGCGCCAGCCGCACGATGTCATGGAGCGCCCTGAAGCCACCTGCCATGGCCGCTGCAAGCGTGAGCGCCGCGGCAATGACGTAGAGGTCCAACTCCTTGCTGAAAACCAGGAAGGGAAAGCGGAAATAGTCGCCGAACAGACCGGTGACATGCATGCCGAGCCACGTGCCCGCCAAGCTGCCGATCACGACGCCGATGGCCACGATGATGAAGACGAACTTCAGGTAATGGGCGACTATGCTCGCATTGCCGTAGCCCAGCGCCTTCATCAGCCCGATTTGCTCGCGCTCCAACGCGACGAGCCGGCTGAGCGTGAGATTGACCAGGAAGGCCGAGACGAGAAGGAAGATCGGCGGCAGCGTTCGGCTCATGTTGTTGAGCATGTCGAGCTCATGGTCGAGCCAGGCATGCGACGTCTGATCCTTCCGACCGTAGGCGGCGCGCCCGCCATAGCGGTCGAGGAGCACATCGAGTTGCCCCATCACCTCACGCTCGGGAACGTTCCTGAGAAGCTTGAGGCTGACGAAGGAAAACGCGCCCTGAAGGTCGTAGGCGCTCGCCAGGGGCTTTTCCGACATCCAGACGACACCGAAACGGCGGTCGTCCGGCATGATGTCGCCGGGGCCGACCGCGTAGATGAACTCAGGCGACAGAGCGACGCCGACGATGACGAACTCGCGTCTCTGTCCGTTCAGGATGGCGGCGAACCGAGAGCCCGGCGTAAAGCCATGCGCCTTCGCAAAGCCCTCGTTGACGACGACCTCATCTGACCGACCCGGCTCAGGCAGGCGGCCGACGCGCATATAGAGCCGGTTGAGGTTGGGCTCGCCGATCTCCGGCAGGGAGATGAATTGCCCTGTGGCGGGCTCCGGGTAGTTGGGAATGTCGAGGAGGGCGAGCCTGACGACGCGAGGCTCCGCCGATGCGACGCCGGGGATCTCGTTTATCTGGTCGACGAGCGTCTTGGGCGCCCGGCGGACCGAGGCAAAGACGTCGGCGAAGTGATAGCGCTCGTAGTAGGCAGTGCGCGTTTCGTTCAGGGAGCGATAGGAGCCGACAGCAAGGATCAGCGTCGCGGCCCCACCGGCCACCACGAGCGCGATCGCAAGCGCCTGGGCCCAGAGCCTGCCGAGGTCGCGAAGCAGCTTGATGTCGAGCGCGCGCATCGCTTCACCAGACCAGCTCCAAGGCGGAGCGGCGCTTCTCGTTCCTCTGGATCCTGGAGATCTGGCCGTCCGCGAAGAACAGGACTTGATCCGCTACATCCTGAATGCTGGCATTGTGGGTGATAATGAGGGCGGTGGTGCCGAGCTCCGCGTTGATGCGCATAATGGCGTCGATCACCCGGATGCCGGTCTTGGAATCGAGTGCGCCTGTCGGCTCGTCGCAGAGCAGCACCTCCGGCCGCTTGGCGATGGCGCGGGCGATGGCCACGCGCTGCTGCTCGCCGCCCGAAAGCTGGGCGGGGAAATGGTGCATCCGCGCCTCGAGCCCGACCATGGCGAGCGCTTCTTCAGGTCGCATCGGATCGTCCGAAATCTCGGTGACCAGCGCGACATTCTCATAGGCCGTCAGGCTCGGGATCAGATTGTAGAATTGGAAGACGAACCCGACATGACGGCGGCGATAGGCGGTCAGGCCGCGGTCGTCGAGATTGGTCAGCTCCGTGTCCTTGAAGAACAAGCGGCCGCTCGTTGGCCGATCGAGTCCGCCCATGATGTTGAGCAGGGTCGACTTGCCGCTGCCGGACGGTCCGAGCAGCACAAAGACTTCTCTCTCGGGGATCTCAAGATCAACGTTGTTGAGGGCACGGACCTCCACCTCTCCCGAAACGTAGGTCTTAGTCAAAGCCTTGGCTGTGAAGATTGGCTGTGTCATAGCGCTCAATACGGGTTTGGATCAGACAGCTCTCCGGATTGGCTCGGGCTTCTTCGAAACCGAGCGTCAATAGAGCCGGAATTTCCCGGCTACGAATTCATCGACCAGTTCGGGTATTCGGCCCAGATGATCCAACACGAGCTCTGCAATCTGCCCCCTAAGCCGTTCCGGCGGCATGCCATCCCTCGTTGCCATTTTGACCTGCACGAGCGCCGGCTCGCAGACCGGCCTGCCAATTCGGCTGACGATCAGGCAGTGAGCGCCGGAGATCGCCGGGATGCCGGAGACCAGGGCCGCAGCGAGCCGCGGCGCCAGCACGTTGTAGATCTTGCCGACATGGCTGACAGGGTTCTTGCCCGCAGCGGCTTCGAGGCTCATCGGCCGCCCCGGCGTGATCAACCCATTGACGCGATTACCGCGGCCGACCTGTCCGTCGTCGCCGGCTTCGGCCGATGTCCCGGTCACGGTGAGATAGACGCTTCCCGAGCGAAGCTCATCGGCGGCATTGACCGTCACCTCGCACTCCGCGAATTCGCCTGCGCAGTCTTGCGCCCCTGCAGCGAGCGCAGCCTTCTGCTCCAGATAAGCGTCCATATCGACAAGAAAGCGCCCGATCATGGCGCACCCGATCGTGAGCTGGACGCGCCGGCCGTTGCGAACGGCCATGATCTTGATGTCCTCGCCCCATGACGGCCGGTCATGGGCACGATCGCGGTCATGGAGGCGCTGCTCAACCGTGAGTACGAGCCGTTCGAGCGCACTCAGCGGCGCGTGGCCGACCCCAAACGAAGTATCGTTGGCAAGCGGAATGTTCTGCTTGCCCCGCCTCGAAAACAGCGACTGCAGATCCTGCGAACCCTGCTGAACGAGCGCCTCGATGCGAACGTGGTGTTCGGGATCGAGAGCGTGGAGATTGGCCTTGAGCCAGGCTCGTGAACCTTCGATCGCGATGTCCTCGATCGGAACGACATCGCCGCCAATCGCGGCAATTGCTCGCCCGGCGACGAAGATCCGGATAGGCTGCGTCACGCTGCCACCGCCGAAGGCGGGCGTGGCCCGGCCTCCACACAGCAATGCCTTGTCAACGTTGTGATGGAGCACGCGCCCGAAGCGGCTCTGGTATTCGCGACAGAGATTGCGGGACAGCGTCTCAGCGAGCGCATCGCAGATCGTGTCAGGATGGCCGGCGCCTTTGCGCTCGACGACCTCTACGTCATCGACGGTGTCCACAAGCTTCGACAGGACGAGATCGCGCATCGCCACAAGATCCTTGGGGATCGAGACGCCATGAGGGGAACCATTGAGGCAGCGATCAGGTCTATCCGGCCTCCCCGATCCATTCTGCAACGGCAACCCAACTGGATCATCTGCTACCGCCGGTGATCATACCTGAATTCCAAGACAAAGGAGGTGGCGCGTAGTTGGCTGGCCTTTCGAAGCGGCGGGCATCGGCAATGAGCTCGTAATCGAAGTCGAGCAAAGGCGGCTTGCCGGCGCGCTCATCAGCGAGAAGGTCGTCGGCCCGCTGGCGCAGGGTGTCGAGGAAGAGCACCCAGTGCTCCCAGGTGTCGCGCTGATAGGCGAGGATATCCGCCAAGGTGTCGGGAGCACGGGCGCTCTCGGTTCCGGCAGCCCCTTTTTCGATCCTGTTCTCTGTGTCCCGCGGTATCACCGAAGTCGCCTTGAGAGCCCTTTCGGCAGCGGCGAGCGGGGCCACGCGTCACGATCGGATCGCGGTTCATTATTCTGCCCCCATAGATGTCGGATGGGCCGCTCGGCGCCCGATCAGGGACAGGGCGATGACGGCCCGGAAAGGGACGGCTGCATCATCGGCTCCTTCGGGGTCCGCCTGGGTGATCGGTCTGCGAGCCGCTTGCCGTAAAGCGGCGCGCCTTCGGAAGGAAGGCACCCACGCGCGAAGCATAGGCGTGGTAGGCCTCGCCAAACTCGGCAATCGCCTCCTGTTCCTCGGTGCGCGCCAGCCTCATACATGACGACCAGCACCGGGAACATGGCGAGTGTCAGCAGGGTCGGCCACTGCACTAGGAACCCCCCGAGCAAGACCAGGATGAAGCCGGCATATTGCGGGTGGCGGACATAGCTGTAGGGACCGCTCGTCGCCAGGACATGCCGGCGCTGGGCATCGTAAAGAACGGGCCAGGCAACGGCGATGATCCAGAAGCCCGCACCGATCAGCACGAAGCTAAGGACGTGGAAGGGCCCGAGATGCGGATTGGCCTTCCACCCAAACATCATCTCGATGAGATGGCCGGCATCGTGCGAAAACCAGTCGACGCCGGGATAGCGGGTCTGAAGCCAGCCCGAGAGGAAATAGATGGTCAGCGGGAAGCCGTACATCTCCGCGAACAGCGCCACGAGGAAGGCGCTGAAAGCGCCGAAGGAGCGCCAGTGCGATCGTTTCGCACCTGAAGGCGTTGTCCATCGGACTGGCGATAGGCATCCAGCGTGTCCTTGGCGATGTCGATCCCTATGGTCTGCTGCATTCGGGACTTCCCTTCGTCTTGTCATGCGGGCCCGAAGCCCCTGTATCCGTTCAAGGCAGAAGAAGAGCCGAGGGCGACCTCACTCAGGAACAGCCCATTGCGACCAAGAAGATTTCGGCCCGCTCCCCGGCGTCGCCGGGCGGGATCAGCGCGCCCTTCGACAGCTCTGTTTTCGCACGAGAGCCAGCCCATCGATAAGACAAGAGGATGGGGCTATGACGAGCAAGACGAAGAGATTTCGCATGAAGCTCGTGCCCACGCGGTACGGGATGGTGGTGGCTCACGAGACGGCCATGGCCACCAAGCTCAAAGCCCTGAAGCGCTAACCGGGGGCTCTGAGATCGCCTGCGGATAACGAACCAGATCATCGGGCGATCCGTCGATCGCCGTCGGGATCTCCGGCCCCGTGCGAACGGCAACCGAATCCTTCACGGTTTGCAGCGCGGTCTCAACGGCAGGCAAATCGGCATCGGCGAGCCCCCTCCAGACTATCTCCCTTGCACCAGCCTCCGTTCCTTTAGCGGCCGAGCGAGCAAGTTCCCTACGATGCGCATCGCCGTGCTCGCTGACATCCATGCGAAATCGTGAAGCGCTCGATGCCGTCGGGAGGCTGTCGCCGCCGGAGGCTCCGGACGCGATCGTCATCGCCGGCGATATCGTCGGCTATGGGCCGGATCCGGCCTATGCGGTGGAAATTGCGGCACAGTACGCCGCAAGCGGCGCGCAGGTCGTGAAAGGCAATCACGATCAGGCGGTCCAGCAGGAGGACCGCGGCATGACCAAGACCGCGCGCGACGCGATCCATTGGACGCGGGACCAGCTTTCCGGAGAGCATCGTGCCTTCCTCGCCGGACTGCCTCTAACCGTCGCGGAGGAGGACCGCCTCTATGTTCATGCGAGCGCCGACGAGCCCGGCCGCTGGCACTATATTCACGATGCGAAGGCAGCAGCCCTTTCCTTCGACGCCACCGGAGCACGTCTCATCGTCTGCGGCCACACGCATGTCCCGCCATGTTCTATGCTCGCGCCAGCCACCCGCCCCGTCGCGTTTTCCCGCTCGACGACCAACCCGCGCCGCCTGATCGCGCGACGCGCGGCGGCATCTTGTGGTCGCGGGCTCCGTCGGCCAGCCGCGCGACGGAAATCCGGCCGCCTGCTTCGCTCTCATCGACTTTGAGCAGCGCGCTGCGTCACCATGCGTCGCGTGCCCTACGATGCCGAGACGACCGCCCGCAAGGTGCTGGCGGCGGGCGCTACGCCGGCTCTCGCCGCGCGGCTCGTTTCCGGGCGGTGAACGGGATGCACTTCCGCGAAGGGGATTTGATCGACGGCTTCACCTTGGAAAAGCGGAT